>CANSLW010000018.1 GCA_947647815.1 uncultured Dorea sp.
TGCGGAACAATCCGTAGTATCATGGGGTCAAAATACCTTTTGACCCCAACATCATGATATTCAAAATGCAGATCAATCCATAGTATTATAGTGACATACAGAAAGGAAGTCCCTCATGAGATTAGATTTTTCACCTTCATTACAAGTTAACAATATGATCAGTTCGTATCAGATTAACCGGAGCGCTGCCAACAAACCCGGAGTCAGCCGCACAGAGCCTGAGAGAAGAGATTCTTTCATGCGCTCTCCTGCGAATAATAACACCGGAAACTTAATCCAAAATCTGATGAAACAGAAGTTAGATATCACTGACCGCAAAAATGCTTTGATTGCTTCTGCCAAAAAGAATGGAACTTCTATGGAATCCATCAAGACACAGATAGAAGCCTTTGACGAACAGCTGACAAATATTGATATCCAGATCTCACAGGCAATGACAAAAGAGATGGAAAAGCAGCAGGATAAGAACAGTCAGAAAGAAGACGAATCAAAGACAAGCGAAGAACTTCAATATGAGAAAATGACGGACGTCGTAACTTTATCAAACGATGCACAGCATGTGAATCTGATAGATTCCGTCAAGACAAAAACCGACAAACGCATCAAAGTACTGGAATCTGAGATCTCCCTTGACTCCGGTTCCGGACGTGGCGGCGCTTCTTCTTATAAGACAGAGCAGTTATCAGAATTAAAGCAAAGATCTGCAAAACTGGCCTCTGACCTTGGTTTCCGGATGGCAGATATCGCGAATGATATAGACGAGGAAAGAGATGAACTTTCCGTAGAGAAACCATCCGAAGAGGATGAAGAGAAAGATTCCATAGATGAATAAAATACTATGACAGGTTAGTTAAGAGGACTGTTATAAGTTATAACAGTCCTCTTATTACTTCTTCACGCCTCTTGTCACAATCTCGTCTCCGTATTTCATGCGTACTTTTTCAAGTGCCTGATTAATCTTTTTCTTTTTCTCGTTTTGAGGATTCGGCTGAAATATCGGATCAAAGATGCTGAGCTGTTCCGGTTCATCTTCTTCTACTAATTTTGAGCTGCGAATTCCTAACAGTCTGACTGGTGCATGATTCCACAATTCCCGGAACAGGACAAGCGCCTCTTCGTAGATTTCCTGATCCTGGTTCGTTGCCTTCACCAACTGCCTTTGATGGGACATATTTTCAAAAGTATGATACCTAATCTCCACGCTCAGCATTTTGGCTTTCTGCCCTGCATTCCTAAGCCGCCTTCCCACACTGGCCGCAAGCTTCTTAAGGACTTCCGCCGCCTCTTCTTCCGTGGCTGCATCTCTAGAAAGCGTTATGGAGTTTCCGATTCCTTTTGCCTCAGCCCGTTCAGCTTCCACCACTGCATTGCCAATTCCATTAGCAAATTCCCATAGTTTTCTACCATGGCTTTTCAGATGGAGTTCCAGAAGTTCCGGATCCATCACCGCCAGATCCCCTATTGTGTGAATCTCCAGCTTCCGCAGTGTCTCCACACTTGACTGTCCTGCCATGTAGAGTTCAGACACTGGCAGCGGCCACATCTTCAACTGAACCTCTTCCGGAAATAATGTATGTATCTTATTCGGTTTTTGAAAATCTGAAGCCATCTTCGCCAATAGTTTATTGCTTGAAATCCCGACATTCACAGTAAAACCAAATCTTTTGCATACTTCATTCTTTATCTCCATCGCTCCTTCTACCGGAGACCGGTAATTTCCCGCAATTTCTGTAAAATCCATATAACATTCATCTACACTAACCTGCTCAATCAAAGACGTGTAATTTTTTAAAAATTCCATAAGCCTGTCACTGTACTGACGATACAATTTATGATCCGGCGGTTCCATCACAAGTCCCGGACACTTGCGAAAGGCATTCGCAACAGGTTCCCCTGTGCGAATGCCGTATCGCTTCGCTGGAATAGACTTCGCCAACACAACACCATGTCTGGTCTTCTGATCGCCGCCGATAATTGCCGGAATCGAGCGCAAGTCTCTTCCTGCTCCATTCTTCAATTGCTCCACCGCCGTCCAGCTAAGGAAAGCAGAATTCACATCAATATGAAATATTACCGACATATCTTTTCCTTATACCTTTGCCGTCAATCTGCCGTCTTCCACATCTATCAAGATTGTATCCTCAGCACCCACTTCTCCCTGCAGCATCAGGCGTGCCGCAAGCGTCTCTACATTCTTCTGCAGGCAGCGCTTTAGCGGTCTCGCGCCATAGATAGGGTCATATCCGCCCTCTACTATATAGTTCTTCGCATTCTCCGTAAGTGCAATGGAAATCTCACGGTCAGAAAGCCGTTTATTCAAATCCGCTGTTAACAAGTCAATAATGTCATAAATATTTCCTTTCGTCAATGGTTTGAACAAAATCATTTCGTCCAGACGATTCAAAAACTCTGGTCTAAAATGAGCCCGCAAATCATTCATTACCAACTCCTGGCTCTTTTCACTGATATTTCCCTGTTCATCAATTCCTTCTAATAAGTATGAAGAACCGATATTTGACGTCATGATAAGAATCGTATTCTTGAAATCCACGGTACGTCCCTGAGAGTCTGTAATTCTGCCGTCGTCCAGCACCTGCAGCAAAACATTGAATACATCCGGGTGCGCCTTCTCGACTTCATCAAAAAGAACTACTGAATAAGGCTTTCTGCGGACAGCTTCTGTCAACTGGCCTCCTTCATCATATCCTACATATCCCGGAGGCGCTCCTATCAGCCTTGACACAGAATACTTCTCCATGTACTCACTCATATCAATCCGAACCATATTACCCTCATCATCAAAGAGGCTTTCCGCCAACGCTTTCGCAAGCTCCGTCTTGCCCACGCCTGTCGGTCCAAGGAAGAGAAATGATCCTATCGGTTTTGTCGGATCCTTAATCCCTGCTTTAGAACGGATAATTGCTTCAGTCACCAATTCCACGCCTTCATCCTGTCCGATTACACGCTTATGCAGTTCCTCTGCCAGATGCAAGGTCTTACTGCGTTCGCTTTCGTTCAGCTTAGCAACCGGAATACCTGTCCACCGTGATACAATCTTCCCAATCTCATCATCTGTCACACTCTCATGCACAAGAGTCTTATCCTCGTCCTTTACTTTCGCCTCTTGTTCTTCTAACTGCTTCTGCAATTGCGGCAGCCTCCCATACTGTAATTCTGCCGCTTTATTAAGGTCGTAAGATTGCTGCGCTTTCTCGATGTCTTTATTCACCTGTTCAATTTCTTCCCGAAGCTTTCGTACACGTTCCACATCTACCTTCTCATTATCCCACTGTGCCTTCTTCCCGGCAAATTCTTCCCGAAGTTCCGCCAATTCCTGCTTAAGGTGCTCCAGACGTTCCTGGCTTAAACGGTCATCCTCTTTCTTAAGGGCAGCCTCTTCAATCTCCATCTGCATAATCTTTCTTCGCAGTTCATCCAATTCCGTCGGCATGGAATCCAGTTCTGTCTTGATTAACGCACATGCCTCATCCACCAGATCGATTGCTTTATCTGGCAGGAAACGGTCAGAGATATAACGTTCCGACAGAGCAGCAGCAGCTACCAGCGCTCCGTCTGTGATCTTCACTCCATGGAATACTTCATAGCGTTCTTTTAAGCCCCGGAGGATAGAGATGGCATCCTCTACCGTCGGCTCATCTACCATAACTGGTTGGAATCTCCGTTCCAAAGCCGCATCTTTCTCAATATACTGACGATATTCATCCAGCGTCGTTGCCCCGATACAATGCAGTTCACCTCTGGCAAGCATAGGCTTCAGCATATTTCCTGCATCCATGGCTCCATCCGTCTTGCCTGCTCCTACAATGGTGTGCAGCTCATCTATAAATAAGATAATTCTTCCGTCACTATTCTTTACATCCTCCAAAACAGCCTTCAGACGTTCCTCGAATTCACCTCTGTATTTTGCGCCTGCAACTAAAGCGCCCATATCCAGTGAAAATATTGTCTTGTCCTTCAGGCCTTCTGGAACATCTCCCCGGACAATCCTCTGCGCAAGTCCTTCTACCACTGCAGTTTTACCTACACCCGGCTCTCCAATCAGTACCGGGTTATTCTTCGTCTTCCTTGAGAGAATACGGATGACATTGCGAATCTCCGCATCACGGCCGATTACAGGATCTAACTTTTGCTGCCTTGCCCGTTCCACAAGATCAGAACCATACTTATTCAACGTATCATAGGTATCCTCTGGATTATCATTCGTAACCCGTTGATTTCCCCTGACAGTAGATAATGATCTCAGGAATTCATCCCTCTTGATCCCCAACTCCCGAAAGATATTCTTAAGCTCCTTGTTTGGATACCTAAGCAGAGACAAGAAGAGATGCTCCACAGAGACATATTCATCGCCCATCTGCTTTGCCTCATCTTCGGCATGAATCAAAGCCTTATTCAAATCCTGCCCCACAAACTGCTGGCCTCCCTGTACTTTAGTGCGCTTTCTCAGCGCTTCTTCTACGCGGTTGGTCATAGTATTCTTATCAATTCCCATTTTCTCCATCAGTTTAAGAATCAGGCTATCCTCCTGAACAAGCAGCGCATACAGAAAATGTTCCTGTTCTATCTCCTGATTCCCATATTCCACTGCAATACGCTCACAGTCTTGAACTGCCTGAATAGACTTCTGCGTGAATTTATTTATATTCATTGTACTGCCTCCTTTTGAAATCCAAAATAAACAAAATGAGTTATTGTTCTATCTGCAATATAACAATAACTCATTTTATTAGCACTGTCAAGTGTAGAGTGCTAATTTCTCTATTTTCTATTTTCAAAGAATATATCAATCTTCTTTTTAATCTCCGAAGGTTTCAGATATTTCGCCAGATATCCATCCGGTTTCATGGATACCAGCTTTTTGACACTCTCCGGATCCGTTCTACCAGTCAGGAAGATAACCGGAATATCTGCAAGCATGTTCTCTGAACGAATCATCTCCAATACTTGTTTTCCATCACACACTGGCATCTCATAATCCAGAAGTACCAGATCTGGCCTGTCAAGAATCAGAGAACGAATTGCTGCCATACCAGAATCAGCCAACGAAACTTCATAATCCTCCTCCAGCAATTTCTTCATACCGTGCTGTATTGTCAGAGAATCATCCACCACGAGTATCTTAAGCTTTGTGGACTCTTCTCTCTTCATAAGATATTCTTCAATCTCCGTCATGGCATTCTCTGCCTCAATCGCAGTGCCTACTCCTTTCTCCAACAGATGTGGCGCAATCACACAATATGCAAAATATCCTTCTCCTGTATCAAACAACAGGCTAACCTGTGGTTTATTCTTTTCAAATACATTCTTAAATTCTTCATATGTAAGAAGATTCTCTTCTTTCATCTCGGACAGCTCCGCATCCGGCAAGTGCTCCCGAAGACGTCCCACAAACTGACGCGCTGTATATCTGGTAGCATTAATTAACATTGTATCCAGTCTGTTAGTTTCAATACCCATAACCTTCCCGACTGTATTAATCAATAGTTTTTCCTCAAAAACCAGGAAAATCTCACTTTTTTCCTCTTCTTGTTCCGATCCATAAACCAGACGGTAATATATCCCTCTTCCAAACTTCTCACCGCCATAACTCTCACTGATCACCTGAGACTCCAGTCGAAACATATCATACAAGAGCTGAAGAATCACTTTCTTCATAGCCTCACGCTCTTCTTCCGGCAGAAGGTTTTCCCATTTGCTTACACTGCCACCTACAATAGCCTGATCTTCCGTCAAAGTATGTCCAATCAGCCATCCGGCACAAACTCCCAGGAAATGCTTGACCGCATCCGCAGAATATTCTGTCTGTTCCAATTCCTCTTCAAGCGCCGGAAGCGTCTTTAACCGGAAACCTTCGTGAATACTCTTGTGTACCTCATATCCTTCATATCCAATGGATTGCATATACTCCTCTTCTTCCGAAAAATGCTGCATCGCATGGTCTTTAAAATACTTGATGCCTTCCTGGCATGCCCACTGACTCTTCTTCTCTTCCTCTCCAAACTTGAAAAGTTTGTTAATAATTTTAAAAAGACGCTTGTGTTCCTTATCAATAACGTCCACTCCGATGTTGTACTCTTCCTTCCATACTAATTGATTCTCCATATGAAATCCTCCTTCACCACAGCCAAACTTATACTTGCCGCAGCCTTTCTAAAATAATGTCTTTTTTAATGATGTCTTTATTAAATCTAAGTCTTTTCCTGAATTGCAAAACATGTCTATTAAGAATTATTTTTCATATAAAGCAGTAAATCCTGAAAAATACGATCCTCGCCGACTGGCTGTTCGTGTACTGTCAACCTTAGAGTAAGATATGAACTTGACCTTACACAATTCCCTCCTTAATTACTATACCAAGTATGAACAAAAATATCAATCACAACTACTGCGAATATTTAAGAAAATAACTATTGCAATATCTTTTTTTCAAGGTATAATGGGGGATACGGGTTTTCTGCCAGACAGGTCTGCCGGCATCATCCACTTAAGGCAACACAGCCGGTAAACTGGCAGGGAAATATATACTATAATATATTAGAAAGGAAGCGAAATATGAGAAACGAAAAAATTGGCTGGGGAAATTTTTTCCGTGTAGTATTTACAATCGCATTACCTATTGCATTTCAGAATTTTCTGTCTACCACGGCAAGTATGGTAGACACCATCATGATCGGCAGCCAGGGGGAACTGTCGGTAGCTGCAGTAGGAATCTGTTCACAGATTACATCCTTATTTTTTTCCACTTATTTTGGATTCGCAAGCGGCGGACTGCTATTTTTCTCACAGTATTGGGGTGCACACAACGAAAAAGGCATTAACCGCGCCTTCGGTCTTGCGCTTACCTGTATGTTGGCAATATCTCTGTTATTCGGCGGAACTGCAGTCGCCAATCCGGAATTTATACTGGGAATCTACACAGATAAAACAAATATTATTGCAATCGGCGCTCCTTACATCCGGATTGTAGGTTTTGCTTACCCACTTCAAGTGCTTGCCATGATTATCAGCTTCCTGATGCGTTCCACAGAACGGGTAAAGCCGCCCCTTTTCAGTTCTATCCTTGCATTGATTGTTAACTTTGTCCTGAACTGGATTCTGATCTATGGACGTTTTGGCATGCCTCAGATGGGTGCCGCAGGTGCCGCGGTAGGTACTTTAGTATCTGGTATCGTAAATGTACTCGTATTATTCATCTTCCTGTTAAAAGATAAAGAAACGGTCACACTGAGATTAAAAGACATGTTCTCCTGGCGTGATGGTTTTCTCAAAGAATATATGGGAAAATGTTTCCCAATCATCTTCAACGAATTATTCTACGGAGTCGGACAGATGCTGATTAATATCGTAATTGGCCATCAATCAGAATCTGCTATTGCAGCCATGGCAGCATTCCGTGTCATAGAGGGATTCGTCTTTGCCTTCTTTGGTGGTCTTGCAGACGCATCATCCGTAGTCGTTGGAAAGGAAGTCGGCTCTGGACATCTTATGAATGGTTACCAGTATGTGAAGAAATTCGCCATATTGTGCCCCGCGATTACCTTTTGCATCGTCTTAACCGGATTTGTACTGCATACGCCGATGCTCACCTTGTTCGGTCTTGGTACAGACGCTATGTTCTATGGAAAATATATGATATTAATTTATCTTGCGGCGGGAACCATCCGTACCTGCAACTATATTATGAACAGCTGCTACCGCGCCGGAGGAGAAGCAGTATTCGGAACTGTGGTGGAAATCGGCTGCCTCTTTGCCGTAAGCGTCCCGGCCACATGGATTTCCGGCATGGTCTTCCATCTTCCATTCCTGGCAGTATTTTCATTCGTATATACAGATGAGTTAATCCGTCTTGCCTGTGAATTATGGTACACCAGAAGCGGAAAATGGATTAAGCCGGTTACAGAACTCGGCCGCTCGGCGCTGCCGGAATTTCAGACAGCGCTTGCAGCAAAACGAAGAAAATAAGAAGTCACCCAACCAGAAAATATTTAACGGAGCCATTGCAATATATAACGATGCCGCAATATATGATTGTAAGTTGCAAGATGTCTGCACCATATATTGTGAAAATCATGGTTTTGCAACAGCTCCGTATATATTCTCAGAATCTTATCATTCTGTCTTCTATCTTACCGCATCGAACGCTGCATCCAGCGCCGCAATCAGATCCTCCGCCTTCTCAATACCGATAGAGAGCCGAATGGTATTCGGCTTGATTCCCTGATCCAGAAGTTCCTCTTCCGTGCACTGGCTGTGTGTCGTCGTTGCCGGATGAATCACCAGCGACTTCACATCCGCTACATTCGCCAGCAGAGAGAAAATAGCCAGATTGTCGATGAATATCTGTGCAGTCTTCGCATCCCCTTTGATCTCGAATGTGAAGATAGATCCTCCTCCATTCGGCAGATATTCCTGGTACAGGGCATGACTCGGTTCACTTGGAAGAGACGGATGATGTACAGCCTCTACCTGCGGATGCGCCGCCAGATACTCTACAATCCTCAATGCATTGCTTACATGACGCTCCACACGCAGCGACAACGTTTCCAAGCCCTGTAGAAAGATAAATGCATGGAATGGTGAAAGTGTCGCACCTGTATCACGCAGGATGACTGCACGGATATAGGTCACAAAAGCCGCCGCGCCCACCGCATCAGTGAAAGATACCCCGTGATAGCTGGGATTCGCCTCTGAGATCCACGGATACTTTCCGGACGCCTTCCAGTCGAAATTACCGCTGTCAACAATCACACCGCCGATTGCCGTGCCGTGGCCGCCAATAAACTTCGTTGCAGAATGAACCACAATATCTGCTCCGTATTCAATCGGACGGATCAGATACGGCGTCGCAAATGTTGAGTCCACTACCAGCGGAATCTGATGCTTATGCGCAATCTCGGCAAGCGTCTTAAGATCTGCCAGATTCGAATTCGGATTGCCCAGGGTCTCCACAAAGATTGCCTTCGTATTCTCCTGGATTGCCGCCTCAAAAGATTCCTCCTCTTCCGAATCCACGAAAGTCGTAGTTACCCCGTTAGACAACGGAAACGTATGCGCCAAAAGGTTATACGTCCCTCCATAGATGGTCTTAGAAGATACGATATGTTCTCCTGCTTTTGTCAATGCCTGGAATGTATAAGCGATTGCCGCCGCCCCGGACGCCACCGCAAGCGCCGCTACACCGCCCTCTAAAGATGCCATACGCTGTTCGAACGTATCCTGTGTCGGATTGGTCAGCCTTCCGTATATATTGCCAGCATCCCGGAGACCGAAACGATCTGCCGCATGCTGTGAATCATGGAATACATAAGAAGTGGATGCATAGATTGGAACTGCTCTTGCATCCGTAACCGGATCTGCCTTCTCCTGCCCGATATGTAATTGTCTTGTCTCAAATCCCCAGTTTTTAGAATCTTTGATATCTGCCATTTCTATCGTCTCCTGTCTTTATATTATTAATATACCGCCCTTTACTCTGTAAATAGCGGTGTAGAATAGTATCTGTCTCCTGTATCCGGCAAAAGCGCTACGATTACTTTTCCTTTATTCTCCGGCCTTTTTGCCAGTTCAATCGCCCCGTGAAGCGCTGCTCCGGATGAGATGCCTACAAGAATCCCTTCCTTCTTTGCAAGAAGCTTTGCCGCTGCAAAAGCATCCTCGTTCTCTGCTTTAAATACTTCATCATATACTTTTGTATTCAAAACCTCCGGAACGAATCCCGCCCCGATTCCTTGAATCATATGCGTTCCTGCCTTCCCTTCTGACAATACCGGAGAAGATGCCGGCTCCAACGCCACAATCTTAATATCCGGGTTCTGTTCCTTCAGGTATTCGCCGGTTCCGGTAACCGTGCCTCCGGTTCCCACACCTGCGATGAAGATATCCACCTTTCCCTCCGTATCCTCCCATATCTCTGGTCCGGTTGTCGCCTTATGAACTGCCGGATTTGCAGGATTCACGAACTGTCCCGGAATGAATCCGCCTGGAATCTCCTTCGCCAGCTCTTCCGCCTTCTCAATGGCACCCGTCATTCCCTTTGTGCCTTCTGTCAGTACCAGCTCCGCACCGTATGCCTTCAGGATATTCCTCCTCTCTACGCTCATCGTCTCCGGCATGGTAAGAATAATCCGGTAACCCTTCACAGCTGCTATAGAAGCAAGCCCAATTCCCGTATTCCCGGAGGTCGGCTCGATAATGACGGAACCTTCCTTCAACAAACCTTTTGACTCCGCATCCTCGATCATCGCCTTTGCAACTCTGTCCTTCACGCTTCCCGCCGGGTTAAAATATTCAAGCTTCACCAGTACCGTTGCCTCAAGTTCCAGCTCCTTCTCAATATTCGTCACCTCTACCAACGGTGTATTGCCGATCAATCCCAATGCACCTTTATAATAATTCGCCATATCTGCTCTCCTTTCGCTTACCCTGCCTTTTTCGTGTTCCTGGATTGCATTCTATCACCCATTACCTACTAAGTCAATATGTTTATAGGGTTTTCTTGAAATTCGTAAATATGAATGTTATAATAGAATTTAAGGGAGGAATTTCTTATGATTTCAACAAAAGCACGCTACGCACTCAGAGTCATGATCGATCTTGCCGAACATCAGAAAAACGGATATATTCCATTAAAAGATATCGCCGCCCGTCAGGAAATCTCGGAAAAATATCTGGAAATCATTATTAAGATACTTGTAAAAGATAAATTAGTAAAAGGACTCCGCGGGAAAGGCGGCGGCTACATGTTGATTAAGACCCCCGCGGAATATAATATCGGGGAGATCATTGAACTGACGGAAGGGCCTCTTGCCCCGGTCGCCTGTCTGCTGCCCGGCGCCGAGCTATGTAATAAGAGAGACAGGTGCATCACCTTGCCGTTATGGAAGAAATACGATACACTAATCCACGATTTTTTCTACAATATTACTCTGGAAAATCTAATGAATGGAGATTACTGATGAAATATATACGACAATTTACAATTATCCTGGCTGTCTCATTCCTCGGCGAGATACTGCATGCCTTAATCCCTCTTCCTATTCCTGCAAGCGTCTATGGTCTGGTCCTGATGCTGGCAGCATTATGTACCGGGATGATAAGATTAAGCCATGTGGAAGAAACTGCAGATTTCCTGATTGAGATTATGCCGGTCATGTTCATTCCGGCTGCCGTAGGGCTTCTGGATTCATGGTCTTCTCTTAGGCCTGTCTGGATTCCCATTATCCTGATCACTCTCATCACCACCATCATCGTCATGGCGGTAACCGGCAGGGTAACACAGCGGATGATACGTCTAAGCCATGCTTCGAAGGAAGAGGATACCAAAAACTAACATATTCTGTCTTCCTATGGAAAATCAAAATCCATTGAATAAACTACTCCGCTGCAAACAACGAAACATTACCCCAACTACGATACTATATTATCAATATACTGCTCTAGTATGAATGGAGAACAACAATGAAAGAATTCCTGACTGGCTCCGTCTTTTTCGGAGTAATCTTAAGCCTTGCCTCATACGAAGCAGGACTTTTCTTAAAGAGAAGATTCAGAATGGCCCTTCTTAATCCCTTGCTGATCGGAACACTTGGCGTCATGGCTGCGCTGGTTTTTCTAAAGGTAGATTATACGCATTACAACGATGGCGCAAGATACATCAGTTATCTGCTGACCCCCGCCACCGTATGCCTGGCAATCCCTCTCTACCGGCAGATGACACTGCTTAAGAAGAATCTAAGGGCTGTAGCCGGCGGAATCACCGCAGGCGTACTTACGAGCCTTCTTAGCATCTTCCTTCTGTCAAAGCTATTCTCTCTGACCCATGAGCAGTATGTAACGCTGCTTCCCAAATCCATCACCACCGCTATCGGAATGGGAATCTCAGAAGAACTTGGCGGTATCCAGACCATAACTGTCGCCGTTATTATCATCACAGGTATCTTCGGAAATGTCACAGCTGAACTTGTCTGCAAGATATTCCGTATCCAGGAACCAGTTGCAAAGGGACTTGCGATTGGCACGGCATCTCACGCCATCGGCACGGCAAAAGCCATGGAACTGGGAGAGATTGAAGGCGCTATGAGCAGCCTCGCCATCGCTGTCGCCGGACTGCTGACCGTCCTGGGGGCTTCTGTGTTTGCTATGCTGATGTAATCCAGCCAATCTCTCCATTGGCCGCAACCCCGGTGACGATTACCAGAATCCATATGGCGTTAAAGAACCCTATTTTCTGTTCTGATCCCGTAATAATCTGACATTGTGAACTACTTCAAAATCTGATAGAATATAGTCAAGTTATCACGAATGATATAGAATACACAGGAGGCCATACACAATATGAATCTTACTTTACTTCAATCTCTGAAAGACAACATTTCCAAAGTGATGATCGGAAATGAACGAACCATACAACTTATCATTACGGCAATGCTTGCCAAAGGACATGTACTCTTAGAAGACGTCCCCGGAACCGGCAAGACAGTCCTTGCCAAATCCCTTTCCAGATCTGTCGAAGCACAGTTTGGACGAGTCCAGTTCACCCCAGACCTGCTCCCGTCAGATGTGACCGGGCTTAATTATTTTGATTCTAAGAAAAGTGAATTTGCATTCCGGAAAGGCCCGGTATTCTGTAACATCCTGCTTGCAGATGAGATTAACCGCGCCACGCC
The DNA here is from genome assembly GCA_947647815.1 of uncultured Dorea sp. GTDB lineage: Bacteria > Bacillota > Clostridia > Lachnospirales > Lachnospiraceae > Sporofaciens. The sequence goes on from CANSLW010000018.1 coordinate 12,687, forward strand.
GAAGACTCAGAGCAGTCTCTTAGAGTGCATGGCAGAAGGACAGGTGACGGTAGACGGACAGACCAGGATATTAGAAGAACCCTTCTTTGTCATTGCGACGCAGAATCCTCTCGAGACCCTGGGCACGTTTCCTCTGCCGGAAGCACAGATGGACCGGTTCTTGATGCGCATTGGCATGGAGAATATGACTGCCGGCCAGGAATTATCTATGCTGGAGCGCTTCCTTACCGGAGAACCGCTTCAGAGGCTTGAAAGCATCTGCAAGAAAAAGGATCTGACTGCACTTCAGGAACAATGCCGCGAAGTATACATCCATCAGGACCTGATGAAATACATGATTGAGATTGTCCATGCAACGAGAAAGCACTCGAAGATCATGCAGGGCGTAAGCCCCAGAGGCACCCTCGCCCTCGTACGTGCCGCCCAGGGATATGCCATGACAGAAGGCAGGGACTACGTCGTACCGGAGGATATCAAGACTGTCGCCGTTCCGGTACTCTCACACCGGCTTACGCTGTCTGTTCCAGCAGAAGGCGCCAGATACGAGGAGACAATTATCCGGGAAATCTTAGATTCCGCCAGCGTTCCGGTAGAAGAATGGAAGCGGTTATAAAGGAGAGCCAATTATGTTATTATTACTGCTTGCCGGAACCGGGGCATTTTATTTGTTTCAGCGTATTATTTACAAGAAATACTGGAATACCGGGCTTGGCATTGTAACAGAATTCGAAGCGCGCTCCGCCTATGAAGGAGACATTTCCTATCTGAGGGAGGAGATTACCAACGATAAACTTCTCCCGCTTCCTGCATTGGAAGTGAATCTTTCCATGGACCGCGCGCTTAAGTTCGCAGGTGACGCTAAGGATAATGCCAATGTGACGGACCAGAGCTACCGGAGGGACATCTTCTCTCTCTTCGTGCGCCAGAGGGTAATCCGAAGGCTTCCTTTTGTCTGTGAGAAGAGAGGTTATTATGAACTCACTAAAGCAGATGTCATCGGCTATGACTTCTTCTTCATCAGAAGTTTTCATGATGACCGGATATTAAAAACCGCCCTGTACGTATATCCAAGACTGGTGGACACACACCGGATCACGCTGATCTGCAAAGCCGTCTCGGGCATGATCGTCACACAGAACCGGCTGTTCCCAGATCCATTTTGTTTCTCAGGAATCCGGGACTATCATCCGTCTGACCCCATGCACCAGATTAACTGGAAAGCTTCTTCCAAGGGGCAGGGGCTCCTGGTAAATCAGTTTGATTCCACCACGAACATCCGGATGAAGATTATCCTGGATACGGAGGATTCCGGGATTATCCGCCGTGAGGAACTGACAGAAGAAGGCATACGCATTGCGGCATCCTTAGCTTCCCGCATTGTAAAAGAGAAGATGGAGCTTACGGTAACCGGAAATGGAATGAACCAGATTCACTTAAAGGACGGCGCCGGTCAGATACAATCACTGTACCAGGAGCTCTCCCGCATTGATACCTATAAACCTGTGAATAGAATCTGTGAGGAATTGCAAAAGGAAAGAGAAAAACTTCAGTCGGAAACCATCTATGTGATCATCTCCATGAACCAGGATCAAGACACCGTCAGCGCCATCGCATCTATGGCAAAGAACGGAAATCCCGTTCTTTGGGTGCTGCCTGTATCGGCTTCTGATGAAAGAAGGGCTTCTTCTGCAGAAGACAGCTCTATGCCGCTATCCGCTTCTTCAAAGAATGCAAAATACAATATGAATATAAAAAGCGTCCGGATTTTCAGATGGGAGGTGAATGAATGAGACAGAAAAACCATGTATTAATCCTGCTTTCCTGGATCCATGATATCCTGCTCTTTGAGGGGATCTACGTCCTTGCCGCCGCCATAAGGCATACGGAAGATACGGCGATTGCAATGGTTCTTCTGAAAGGGTTTCTCATGCTCGTTCCTGTCGTGCTGTCGTATCTTGTCATCTGCCGGTGCCGGAATCTGTGGATCTTCCTGCTATTCTCAGCGGCGATTACCTGGGGGATGAAGTCCGTCAGCCAGAGCATACTCACCGGCATTCTAACTGCTTTCGTCTGCCTTTCCCGCTGTTATGTGAAGCTGAAAGAAGCACAGATTCGAAGAATGATGCGGGAGATGCCGGGCGAGGCGGGAATCTCCGAGGACAAAGAGACATGGGAAGTCTCGACGCTTCTGGATGCTCCCAGGATACCGTACTGCCTGATTTTCATTGCCATGTACCTGATACTCATCTATCTTCACCGTTATGAATTTCTACCTCTCATGCTTGGAATGCTTGCGGCGGAGTTCTGTATCTGTCTGGCATACTGCTATCTGGAACGCCTGGACATATTCATGAAATCGAATGCTCGTGTCGCAAATCTGCCCACTTCCGCCATGAAGAGAATCGGAACCGGCATCGTTCTGACTGGTATCACGATACTGATTCTGTTCATGCTTCCGGCGGCAATCTATCACGAAGAACCGTTATCTCGGATTAAGTTCGAACCGCAGGATATGGGGGATGTGACTCTTGAATATTTTGAAGAAAATACAGAACCTGACCCTATGATGGAAGAACTGATGCGTCTGAAAGAACATGCAAAAGAAACACCAGAATGGCTTAAAAAGGCTTCGGACCTTCTAGCTGCCCTTACGGTGATTGGAATCGCTTATGTTGTATTGAGACTGATCTTTAAGGCTATCAGGAAAGCAATGGAATCATTTTCATATGACGAGGAAGATGATGAGATTATCTTTCTTGACCAGGAAACAGATAACACAAAAGGACGAATAAACATCTTCAAGAAGCCTGAAAAAGAAGGCTGGCTTTCTCCCGACCGGAAGATCCGGAAGCTGTACAAGAAGCTGATCCGGCGTGCCTTACGTGAAAAACCTTGTGGAAACGAGACACCTCTGGAACTTGAGAATAAGGCAGGCCTGTATGAAAAAGGAGAAGAGAGGGCGGATATGATTCATGCACTCTATGAAAAAGCGCGGTATGGAAAGACTGAGTGTACGAGGGAGGATGCGAGGCAGTATGCGGATATTCTCTCTCGACTTGGGAGATAACGCAAAATAATCTCGTATAACAGATTATTCATAAAACAACAAGGACAGGGACAACGTTTTGCCCTGCCCTTGCAAAAAACTGCGCTCAATGTATGACTATATATTGAAACATTTCCTACAGCTTATCTCGATTACCGCTGTACTCTGGCTCCTGCACCGCCCATAATGGCTTCTACTTCTTTCTTGCTTGCCATGGTGGTATCCCCTGGTGTTGTCATTGCCAAGGCACCGTGTGCCGCACCATAATTAACGGCAAGTTCAGCATCTCCTGTTGTCATCAGCCCATAGATGAGTCCGGAAGCAAAGGAATCTCCTCCGCCCACACGATCCATAATCTCTAAGCCGTCATAAGCCTTTGCCTTGTGAATCTCACCGTCTGCCCAGCACATGGCGCTCCAGTCATTGACTGTGGCAGTCCTAACAGTACGAAGGGTCGTTGCAACTGCCTTGAAGTTCGGATATACCTTGACTGCTTCACCAATCATCTTCTTGTACCCTTCCATATTCAGTGTCTTGAGGTTCTCATCATTACCTTCCACCTCAAATCCGAGACATGCCGTGAAGTCTTCTTCATTTCCAATCATAACATCCACATACTTGGCAATCTCCTTATTCACTTCCTGTGCCTTCTTCTGTCCACCAATGGCGCTCCACATAGAAGGACGGTAATTCAAGTCATACGATACAATCGTACCATACTTCTTTGCCGTCTTCATTGCTTCTAGTACCGTTTCACAGGACTGCTCTGAAAGCGCTGCATAGATACCTCCGGTGTGAAGCCAGCGCACGCCCAGTGTCCCAAAGATATATTCAAAATCAAAATCTTCCGGCGTTGCTTTTGAAATCGCCGTATTCGCACGGTCAGAGCAGCCTACCGCGCCGCGGATTCCGAAACCTCTCTCTGTGAAATTGATACCATTTCTGCACACACGGCCAATTCCGTCTGTCGGCATCCATTTGATCAGGGATGTATCCACACCTCCCTGCAGGATAAAATCTTCCATCAGCTTTCCAACTTCATTATCTGCAAACGCAGTGAGCACCGCCGTCTTAAGTCCGAAGCATCTGCGAAGCCCGCGCACCACATTGTATTCTCCGCCGCCTTCCCAGGCTTTGAAACTTCTTGCTGTACGGATCCTGCCCTCGCCCGGGTCAAGCCGAAGCATAACCTCTCCTAATGAAACCGCATCAAACATACACTCTTCTACCGGTCTTACATTCAATTCCATCTTAATCTGTACCTCCTGTTACTATCCATGAATCTTATCGGATTTTCCCGCTTTCACCAAATCTCCTTTGACAAACCAGCTTCTGCCGCATGAAGTGATTTTGTCATACTCCAGTCTTCACTCATAACCTGGATGGCATCCATACTTTAGTTTTTTATAAAATCTAAAAATTCTTTTTCCCTTTTACTCAACGTATAATTCTTCGCGGTTACATAATATGAATGAAGAGAAATCTTCTTGTCCAGAAGTGGCAGAGTGACAAACTCATCCCCTTTCAAAGGCTTCGTACATGCCATAGAAGTGAGATATTCTCCGCTTCGCAGTACATCATATAAGCTCCCTCTGTCAGACACCTCAAGAAGCTGCGGGTGCTCCTTAAGTTCCAGCATATCCAGATAATTTCTTGAACTGATATCATCATATGTAACGTATGGATAATCCCTTAAATTTGCCGTACTGATTCCATCCGTTCCTGCCAGTGGGTGCGTTTTATAAAGAAAAGCATATACCTCCATCGGTTTTATCAGTTCATCATAATGCAGCTCATACTTCTCAATTAATCTTTTGTACTTTTTTTGTTTTTCATTCGCGTAAAAAATAATTCCAATCGCACTGTCTCCTGATGCCACCGCTTCCAACACTTCCTCATTTCCCATTTCCTTTATCTTATCTGAGAATTTATATGCCGACGCATTATGGAATTTAAGAAATTTTTCCATCACATAAGCAGCATAGAAGCAGGAAATATTCAGCCCCCGCTCTTCTTTATCCACATTGATTTCTCGGATTTTCTTAAGTTCTAACTGAATAACCTGCGCGCTCTTTATAAACATCTCTCCTTCTTTTGTGAGTGTAATTCCGGCCGCCGTACGATTAAAAATCCGATATCCCACCTCCTCCTCCAACCCTTTGAGCATTCCGCTCAGATATGGCTGAGACAAATAAAGATTCTGCGATGCCTTTCTGATCGATCCGGCTTTTGCCGCTGCTACCGCATATTCCAAGTGATTGAAATTCATACCCCCAACCCCTTCCTGTTTCCCAGGCTATAACCAATTACCTATATCTACCTGTATTTTTAGGGATAACCAAAAACACAGGTATTATGCTATCTTTTACTTAGAACAGTTATGCAGGCTGCACTTGATTCTATTATAAGAAATTAAAACTGTAAATGCAAACAGGAAATTCAAAAGAAATGTGAAAAGAAATGAGGGAACTTATGAAAGATTATTTATCTATCGCTAACTCACCAACAATGTTTCTCGTATGCGGCATCGTCATTCTATATGTACTATGCCAATCCATATTTTTTATGTACCGTGCTTACAAACGCGGTAAAGAAATCGGAATGTCCGCAAAAGTAATGAAAAGTACTATTACAGGAAGCGCACTATTCTCCATCGTGCCTAGTATTCCGATTCTGATTATTCTGGTTATGCTGATGTCTGTACTGGGAAATTATTTCCCCTGGCTGCGGCTTTCCGTTATTGGTTCAAGCTCCTATGAAAATGTAGCCGCCAATATCGCAGCCCGGTCCTTTGGGCTTCTTTCCTATACTGACAGCGGTTATAATTCTTCTATCTTCATCAGTACCATGTGGGCGATGTCCATCTGCATCTTGTACGAACCGCTGTTAGTCATCTTCGGACAGAAAAGTCTTGACAAAGGAATGACAAAACTGAGAAAAAATAAACCTGTTATCTACAATCTTTTAATTGACGGTGTATTTATCGCTATGATGGGATGGTTCTGTGCGCCATACATGACCTACTGGACAGAAAAACCAGAACAGATCTTATCCCTGGCGGCGCTCATTACTGCCGGAATCGCCGCGCTGCTTTTCAACTGGCTGGCTAAGAAAACCGGAAAACATTTTCTTATGGAAATGTCCTTCCCGGGCGGAATGCTCATCGGTATGCTTGGTTCCTATATTGTTAATCTGTTTTTATAAATGCTGTCTGTAAGACCGGACAGCAGGATCGGAGGAAAAAATGAATAAAAAAGAAAATACCACCCCTGATACATATACCAATACCACCCACAAAATCGGCAAGATTACAAACACCATCGCCATATTATTGCTCCTGATGGTTCCTGCCGTAATTACTCTGGTGTATGGAAAAGATGTGAAAATCCAGTTTTCCAATACAATAAGCGCTATTATCACTCTGACAGCCATCTATGGAGTCGTAAGCCTGGTAGAAGTCGTATCCTTCTCCCCGTTTTTAGGATCTGCCGGCACCTACCTCTCCTTTATCACCGGAAACATCATGAATATGAAGCTTCCGGCCGCCACAAACGCTCTTCGTGTCAATAATATAGAACGCGGGACTGACGAGGGCGAAGTTATTACAACGCTTGCCATCGGAGCCTCTTCTATTGTAACAACCGTAATCCTGTTTTTAGGAATGTTGTTCCTTGGGCAGCTTCTCGTGCCAATCATCACAGGCCCTGCGCTTGCCCCGGCGTTTAATAATGTAACACCTGCACTCACCGGAGCGCTTGCGATGCCCTATTTTATGAAAAATAAAAAACTCAGCATCCCTACCGTCTTCGCCGGCTGCCTGCTCTATCTTCTTCTTGGATACAGCTTTATGTCGGCACATTACAGCTATTTTATGCTGGGATTTATCGTAATCAGCTTTTTATGCTATCTCCTTCTATATAAAGTGGGTTATGTAAAAGAAGAACCAAAACGTTAGCAACCGGATAAAAACGACGTTCAAAAGAAAGTGAGGAATAATTATGAAACATCAATTACTGCAGGAAGCAGCTAAAATACAGGATAAACTCACCGCATGGCGTCACAGCCTGCACCAGATTCCGGAGTTGGGCCTTACTCTTCCAAAGACCAGCGCCTTCATCAAAGAACAACTTACTGCCATGGGAATCACATTTCAAGAATATGAAGATATTTCTTGTATCACAGCGGTTCTGGGAAGTACCGACAGAGGAAATGGGAAATGCTTCTTATTGAGAAGTGATATGGATGCGCTTCCAATGACGGAAGAATCCGGCGAGCCTTTTTCATCTAAAAACGGACATATGCATGCCTGCGGCCATGACCTGCATGCTGCCATTCTTCTTGGAGCTGCCAAACTTCTAAAGGAACATGAGAAGGAACTGAACGGTGCGGTAAAACTCTTATTCCAGTCTGGTGAAGAGACCTTCGATGGCGCGAAAGCTGCCATCGAAACCGGAATCCTCGAAAATCCCCATGTGGATGCTGCATTTGCCATGCATGTAACTTCGATTATGGCTAATAATGTAATTATTTATGGTCCTTATCCGATGTCTTCGGTATACGGTTTCCGCATTACTCTTACCGGAAAGGGAACACACGGTTCCACACCACAACTTGGTATTGATCCAATCAATACAGGAGTACATATCCACCTTGCCCTTCAGGAGCTGATCTCACGCGAAGTTCCGGCTTCAGAGGAAGCTGTGCTTACAATTGGTCATTTTAGCGGCGGCGCTGTTCCAAACGTCATACCAGAACATGCCACTTTGGAAGGGACGCTCCGCACATTTAAACCAGAACTGCGCGCCACACTTATTCAGCGTATTCATGAAGTCATCGAATCGGTTTCCAAAACCTACCGCACTGAAGTGCAGATTGAAGTTTTAAGCGATGTACCGGCTGTAACCTGCGATGCAGGCCTGAATCAGGAAATTCTTTCTTCCGTTAAGTCATTAGATGATACCGTAGGGCTCTACCCGTTATATCATGTGATGGGCTCTGAAGATTTTGCATTTATTTCCGAAAAAATACCATCCAGTTACTTCTGTCTTGGCGCCGGGCTGCCTGATAAAAATGAATGGATCAGTCAACATAATCCAAAAGTACGCTTTGTTGATGAATGCCTGCCGCTAGGCGCAGCTGTTTACGCAAAAGCGGCTATGGACTGGCTGAATGCACACTAATATACATATGGGAAAATTATTATGAACAATGAACACAGCACAAATAAATGTGTTTATCATTGTGTGATACTTGCCTAATTCTAAAGAGAATCGGCTTATGCCATTCTCTTTTTTCTGCTAATCTACAATCATAATATTATCACATTCTTCATACCCGGTACTTTGCCGGTCCGTGATAAATTCCGTCCCGTAGAACGGAGCAAAGGTCACCGAACTGACCACATCGAACTTGGAATGATCGCAAAGCACATAACAATTCTTACACTGCTCCATGGCGGTCTGCTTCACCATCGCCTCATTGGCGTCCGGCGTCGTGCATCCGCTCTTTCTTGTCACTACCTATCACAGTGATTTATTTAGCGCAGCTACTGTTCTTGACATTATTTAAAACACGCATTTAAAACTTTTCCTGAGACTCCTCCTCTTCTTCTGCCAGATGCCGCACCTTCGCGTACCCCTTTCTGGCTCTTACATACTGCACTTCTACTCCTTCATGTATACCCTCTGTTTCTTCAAAAGACAGATTCCCAAATTTTTCTATATACTCTGTATCCGTAGGCAATTTTTCATATGCTTCACTTTCTATAAACTGCCTGGTTATATTCTTAATTGCAGAGACCTTTGCATCTTTAAATAATGTATGCTCCAGCTTATTCTCGACGGGTATCTCCTCGTTATTTTCAATCAGGCTCAACCCCAACAATTTTTGTTTTCGATATTCCTCTTCTATTCTCTGCACTTCTTCTTTGGTTCGACATTTCTTAAGTTTCAGGCGATAATCTTCATTCTCCTTCTCAACAGACATTGCCCTTCGATAAGCTTCCGGATTATTCTGCAGCAGAGCTTCCCTCTCCTCCTCAGACAGCCCTATACCATTCTGCAGCTTTTCGTACGTTATCTGATAAATAATGTTCTCCCTGTCTGTACCGTTGTACTGTTCCATTACTTCCTTCTGCAGGTTTATAGCCGAAACCTTATCCTGTATATTCTTCATTCTGATTCATCTATCTTCTGCCTCCTGTTTTTCAGACTATGATAGTACAGGTTCCATATTTGCAACTCAGATACGCCTTTACTGCTATTCCAAAGTGCCAAACATATCTTTGTATCCTGCCTTTTCCACCATCTCTTTCATGCCTTCCAGCACCTCTTCTTTTGAATAATTATGCCGCTCTAAAAAGTCTTCTTCCTTTTCACTCAGATACTGATAGAAGAGCGCTGCCGCCGCCACATCTTCTCTGTTCTGATAGTCCATGCCGCTTAACATTACATTCTCCGCTTCATTGATATATCCACCGTCTATCATTGCAAGCAAATCGTCCAGGCTCTTTCCGGATACCTCGTACTTATTCCCGATCTCCTCTTCAACGGAGACGTAACGCTTACCGAACAACAGTGAGAATAAGATTCTTGCCGTCTCTTTAATAAGCCTCATGATATAATCTTTTTCACCTTCAAAATTCATGTATATACCTCCATAAAATCTTACTCAAACATTCCACTCTCAGCAATAATCTTCACTTATGCCCGCTACAACATTGTTTTTCAAACCTCTCCTCATACCCTGTGTTAAATTATTTAAAAATGTAATGTCAATATCTTCTGAAAACCGATCTATCACATGATGACATTTTGAAAGGGAAGTACCACCCTTAAAAACACACTCCGGACACTTCATGACTAAATTTTTTAGTATCATCGTCACATAATAATCTTTTTCTACTATTGGAACTACAAGTCCCAATTCATCTGCTGTAGATATAATTACCTCTCGAAACAGCCCCTATCATTATGCAAATGCATCATACAACCTCGTCTTATATATATTTTTGTAAATCCGGTCAGGATATAACCCGATATATTGATCAACTTCTTTTCTACGCACCCCTAAGCCTTTCACATAAGCGCTTATGCGTTTTGCCGCCTGCTCCTTGTCTCCATCTGCATATTTCTCTAAATCCTTAAGAAGATCCAGTAATTGTAATATATTACAATTATCTTTTGTTATTTCTGTTCTTGGTTTTCTAAGTATTATTTTCTGGTTCCGTACATTTATCTCCCTGCATCTGGCGCTTGCCTGATTACTTACAATCTCTATTGTAAACGGCACTTGGGTAGTCAATCCCAGTTGATTTGCAAATGTATACCCTGAGTAATAACCCGTTATCTGATTATTTCTTAAAATATATTTATATCTTGCCACTTCACTTGCAGACAGAACACTGCCTCCTTTTAATCTCGAAGCACCTTGCATATAGTATATGCCCGCATCATAGCGTACAATCCTGCCACTGTCGCAAAGAACTTTAAACATCTGCCGTAAATTAGTATCCGAAACAGGCAAATCTATATCCGCCAAAAATATAGGTTCATTTACATTATAATTTTTCTGTAAATACTCTAATAGCATATAATTATCTCCTAACGCTTTTTAACAAACACAATTAATAATCGTTATATATAATATAACTGTTTTTAACTATACTTGTCAATATGCGTTATTATATTCGTATTTTTAATATGATTTGCCCATAATCTCATCAAGTGCAACAGCTTCAAACTCCTCGAGCGCCGCATGATCCGTCAATGTCTTTACAATCCTCCATCCTTCCCTGCTGTGAACAGCATTTTGTGGAACCGGACGAAATCCCAGATCCAGATAAACCTTGCACGCAAGCCACGTCGTTGTCTGGGTTGGAATCTTAGCATGTATATGGCCAAACCCACGCATAATCTCAAGAACATGTGTAATCAGCGGCTTCGACAGGCCTTTTCCCTGATATTCCCGGCGGACAGCTACCCAATGAAGCCAGCCGTCCCCTGACTTGTCACGTCCAGAGACGTCATAATATGCCGTAGCCGTCGCAACCTTCCTGCCCTCCAAAGTCTCAATAAATACCATCCGGTCAAGAAGCGAACTCTCATTGCCTCCATAATATCGGTTCCACGCTTCTAATCCCTGTTCATAGCTTGTGAATTCCTTCGCTGATTTCTCGATATCGATCCATTGTTCCCGGTCCCCCTGTTGATAGAATACATATCGGTACCCCTCCGGGAGCGGGAACTTAGGAAGCCCTTCAAGGTTACGTTCCAGTATTAACTCGTAATATTTGATTCGTTCATCATGATTGTCAAATTCTGCTTTCATCTTTCTTCCCCCTCTTTCACCATACAGGAACTTCTGTATTATCTTCTAATATATCTAATTTTCTATCTCTTGTACAGTTAAATAAATCTGAATATTCAAAAAATTATAACCGAAATTTGTCAAAATCCAGATTATGCTTAATATAAATGCACCAAAAAAAGGCTCTGGCATTATCTGTCATGCCGGGAGCCTTATCATCGCGTCATTATGGTTCTTTTCAAATATGATATACGAATTTTTCTGCTCTTTTGCAACTATACTACTCTTCTGCAACTATGATATTATCACATTCTTCATACCCGGCACTTTGCCGGTCCGTGATAAATTCCGTCCCATAGAACGGAGCAAAGGTCACCGAACTGACCACATCGAACTTGGAATGATCGCAAAGCACATAACAATTCTTACACTGCTCCATGGCGGTCTGCTTCACCATCGCCTCATTGGCATCCGGCGTCGTGCATCCGCTCTTTCTTGTCACACCGTTCGCCCCGAAGAATCCCTTTGTAAAATGATATCCCTGCAGCGTCCTCATCGCCTGATTCCCGACAATCGCCTCCGTGGACGCCTTAAGCTCGCCGCCGATCAGAAGAACCTTCATCCCCTTGGCCACTAGGCTCTGGGCATGGGCAAATGCATTCGTCACATACGTCGCCCTCTTCTCGGTGATATAATCCAGCATGCATCCCGTGGTCGTCCCCGCATCCAGAAAAACAAAATCCTCCGGCTCAATAAGCGCCGCCGCATATCTTGCAATCTTACGCTTCTCCTCCCGGTTAATGTCAAGCTTCTGCGCCACCGTATATTCATATGCCGTGACGGCGTCCCTGTCCGCTGCAACTGCGCCGCCAAACACCTTGATGAGCTTCCCCGCCCGGTCAAGAGCCGTAATATCCCGGCGCGCCGTAGATTCGGAAGTATCAAGTAACTCCTTAATCTCCGTTACCGTAACGCTCCCGTTTTCTTCCAAAAGTTTCAATATCAGTTCATGCCTTTGCTCTGTTAACATTTACCTTCCCGCCTTATATTCTTCCACATTCGTCTCCAGTACGATCTTGCGGATCGGAAGAATGCTTCCCGGTGATACGGACAGTTCATCCACCCCCATGGCAAGGAATTCCTGTGTCAGAGTCTGGTCTGCGCCAAGCTCGCCGCAGATACCCGCCCAGATTCCTGCCTTATGCGCGTTCTCCACCACTGTAGATATCATGCGCAGGATCGCCGGATGATGAGAATCATAGAATTCATCCAGTTTCGTGTTCTGACGGTCGATGGCAAGGGTATACTGGGTCAGGTCATTCGTACCGATACTAAAGAAATCCACTTCCTTCGCCAATTCATCGCTCATGACTACTGCCGCCGGGGTCTCGATCATAATTCCCTGTTCCGGTTCCCCGAATTCAATTCCCTGCTCCGTAAGCTCCGCTCTCACAAGCGCCACAATCTCCTGTATCCGCTTCACTTCCTTCACACTGGTAATCATCGGATACATAATGGCAATCTTACCATATGCACTGGCACGGAACAACGCGCGCAGCTGGGTCTTGAACACCTCCGGCCTTGTCAGGCAGATACGGATCGCCCGGTATCCAAGCGCCGGATTCTCCTCGTGCTCCATCTCAAAATAATCACACTGCTTGTCTGCGCCGATATCAAGAGTCCGGATGATCACCCGCTTGCCTGCCATGGTCTCCGCCACCTGCTTATAGATCTGGAACTGCTCTTCTTCGGTCGGATAATGATCCTTCTCCAGATAAATGAATTCGCTCCTGAACAGTCCGATTCCGCCTGCGTCGTTCTGCAGAACCGTCGCAAGATCTTTTATATTTCCAATATTAGCATACAGCATTACTTTTTTACCGTCAAGAGTTACGTTTTCCTTGCCTTTAAGCGTCAGAAGAAGCTCCTTTCTCTTAAGATCTTCCTCCTTCTTCTCCTTCATCTGCGCAAGCGTCTCCTCATCCGGGTCGACATAGATTCTGCCGCTTGCGCCGTCCACGATTCCGATTTTCCCGTCTGCGCTCTCATCAAGCGGAATGGGTGTTCCTACCAGAGCCGGAATCGCCATGGTCCTTGCCAGGATCGCCGTATGGGAATTCAATGATCCATGAACGGTGACAAAAGAGAGCACCATATCCTTGTCGAGCTGTACCGTCTCAGACGGCGCCAGGTCATCCGCCACGATAATGGATGGTTCCTTCATCCCGGCATTTTCACTGCTTCCGCCATTCAAGATAGCGAGGATACGTTCAGAGATATCTTTAACATCCGCCGCACGCTCCTTCATATAATCATCATCCATAGAGGCAAACATCTGTGCAAAATTGTCCGCCGTTGCCGCGACCGCATACTCTGCATTGATCTCCTGAGTCCGTATGATATTCTCAATGGAACTGTTATAATCATCATCCTCAAGCATCATCTGATGCACTTCGAAGATTGCCGCATTCGCCTCTCCCACCTCGCGGAGCGCTTTGTCGTACAGGTTCTGAAGCTGACGAATTGCCTCGGCCTTCGCATCCTCGTAGCGTGTAATCTCCCTTTCTGCGTCGTCAACTTTCCTGCGCTTCACTTGCTGTTCGCCCTTCTTATATACACTGATCTTCCCGATTGCAATCCCGTTAAATACACTCTTGCCTTCATATATATGCATAATTCCAAATCTCCCTTCTATCATCCGCACCCACAATATCATCCTGTATAACATACCCTGCAAGCGGATGGACTCCATCTATTCCTATCAGGGAATACATTGAAGTATCATCTATGATTTTACTTTATCTGCTGATCACCCGACGTCAGCTCATATGTATATGATGGTACATAAGGGGGACACATTATTTTGCATCCCCCTCACATTGTGTCCGATTATTGGTTACTATTCACAGCCAATGTCAGTTAGTTAAGCTACAAGGTTAGTTCTTAGGTAGGGGTCTAACCTTAA
>CANSLW010000019.1 GCA_947647815.1 uncultured Dorea sp.
ATACCAGCTCTTTTGCCTTCTGTCTTGCTTTCGCCCTTTCTTTTCTAAAGTTTCCCATCCTTTAAATCCTCCTCTGCTTATATTCGAATTTCTCACCCGTTCTGTATTTCTTCACGATACTTTGTAGGCGACTTCCCTGTATGTTTCTTAAAAGCCAGCGAAAAATAATTGGTATCTCTGTAACCTACCATCATCGCAATCTCTCCAACCTTCAACGTAGTGGTATCCAGCAGTGACTTGGCTTTCTCAATACGCTTCCTCACAATATATTCGTTACACCCTTCCTTCGTCACCCGCTTGAACAACCGTGAAAAATAATTCGGCGTAATATAGAGGGATACCGCTATATTAGAAACAGTCAGCTCCTCGGTCAGATGCTCGGATATATAAAACTTTGCTTTCGCAACAATGTCATGTACATTTGCTTCCTGTCCTCCAAGCATCTGCGACAGGAACATTTCCGTCACCTCACATGCCTCTTCTCTGGACGCAGAACGCAGACTCTTCGACAATGCATCCAACTTCCCGGTTTCCATCTCCCCCGCTTCTCCCATATAAGAAAAATATATAGAAGAGGCCAGTTCAAAACAAAGCCTGCGTACAGTCTGCCTGGACAGATTATATGATTCAACTGCCCGCTTAAAAGTCCGGAAGGCTTTCAGCACATACTCTGTATTTCCAATATTACTGCGCATAATATCCTTCAGTTCTGCATAAATGTCCTGAAAAATATGATCCTTATTCCGTTCGCCTAACAACTGAATAATATCCTGAATCCCATCCTTTTCCGTATCCTGAAGATGTCTGGCGTCATGGTATGATACATATAGATTCTCAAACCTGTCTACTGCGCTTCCAATCACCATCTTGGGCTTGCTGTCAAATTCGTCCTGCAGGATATCCGCCAGCTCTCTGGTTTTCTCCACTATGGAATCTTCTTCTTCTCTTAGAAAATACACCGCAACAATCCTTCCGTTGTCATCAGAGAAAGTAATCCCTTCCTCCTCGGCATCTACGATACTGATGCAGATATTTTTCATAGAGATTTCCTTAAAATTCTTCTCTGTAGGATGATTATCCATATTAAGTACCGGAACGATCAACACAACCTGAAAACCACTGAACATATCCAGATTATAATAATCGCGCAGCGTCTTTGAGATCTTACCCGCCTCTCCCCTTCGATGTACAAGATCCCGCATATATGTTTCCAGACGTATCTGTTCCGCCATCCCCTGTGTCCGGCGCACGAGCATCTTGTTCTTTGCGTCAGTCTCTTCCTGATCCAGATAATTCACCTGATCTTTAATTGCTTTTGATAAATCTGTCTCGTCTGCAGGTTTCAGGAAGAAATCCTGAACTTTCAGACGAAGGCTCTGTCTGGCATATTCGAAACTGTCATATCCTGTCAGGACAAGCACTCTTAATTTCGGCTGAAATGCCCTTGCAGCTTCAATTAATTCTAATCCTGACATCTCAGACATCTGGATATCCGTAATCATTATCTCCGGCCTGTGTTCATCCAGAATCTCCAAAGCTTCTTTCGCTGATGCTGCCGTATAAACCGCTCCTATTCCCAGCGTTTCCCACCGAATCACTTTTTTGATTCCCATCCTTATCATCTTTTCGTCATCCACAATCAATACTTTATACATTGGCCGTCTCTCCCTGCAGCATTTCATCCTGCACCTCTGTCACATAAGGAATATGAATCTCCACTGTAACTCCTCCGGATGAATTCTTCAGATAATGCAATCCATATCCGGCGCCATAGAGCAATTCAATCCGTTTGTTCACATTCCTGACCCCATATCCGAATGATTCATCATACTCAGACAGATGTTGATTCATATCGTCGATCTGTTTTTGTGTCATACCTGTCCCGGTATCAGCAAGGATAATCTTCACATCATCCCCCTGTCTCACTGCCCGCAGGGATATACTCCCTTCTTTTCCCTGTTTTACCTTAATTCCATGATAGATGGAGTTCTCCACCAATGGCTGCAGGGTAAGTTTGGGAATCATTGCATCCCTGCACTCTTCATTCAGGCTGATCTCACTTCCGATGATATGGTCATACCGCATATTCTGAATGATAAGATAATTCTGTACATGTTCAATCTCCATCTTCAGCGGAATCACGTCACGGCCTCTGCTCAGACAGATTCTATAATACCTAGCCAATGCTTTCACAAGCGTAGATATCTCTTGATTTCCATCCGCAATTGCCTGCCAGTGGATACAGTCTAATGTATTATATAAAAAATGCGGCTGTATCTGGGACTGCAGCGAGTTAAAACGAATCTGCTCTATCTGGTGCTGCTCCTGCTTCACCTGTTCCATAAGCACCAGTATCTCCTCCATCATAGAATTAAATCCAGTTGCAAGTTTCACGAAATCTTCACCCATGTTCTCTACGTCAATCCTGACAGCCAGGGAACCTGATGCAACATCATCCATTTTCTGAACTACACTGTCCAACGGCTGATACACCCTCTGTATCACCTTTTTAACAATCATATAACTGATAAAAATCAAAATAATAAGAATCACCGCCATGAGGCTGATGGCATGAATACTTGGACGATATAATTCTATGGAGGCAATACTGCTGATAATATAATAATTCCACTTATGTACTTTCTGATAGACATAGAGCCTGCCATTCTGATAAAAGCTGCCTTGTTCTCCCAACAGTTTGTCCGTATAGTCTACAATAGTCCCAATCTTTTCAGTATCGCCCATCGCCACTACTGTGCCGTCCGTACTCACAACCTCTGTCCGCTGTCCGGTCTCCTGTTCATTAATAATCTGCTCCAGCACAGGATTAGAGTAATTCATGCACAGAAGCCCTTTTTCCTCCATAACCTGATTCACACTATATATTGGAAAATACACATTGACCGTGTATTGACTTCCTTTGAAGTATGCATTAGAAAACCCTATTTTAAGCGTACTGTTCTGACCAGTCTTACACTGTTCAATATCTTTTTCATATACCTGCTGGAATTCCGTCGCCGGCAGCGCCACCTTCCCCCGGTAGATGTAGTCGTCCAGTTGATAATTAACCACCGAGATAAAGTTCAGATCCGAGGACATATTCAGACTGCTGTAGAGGACATTATGAGCTCCCGTTATTGCCGTCTCATAATCTGCAGATTGTTTTTCACTGCATTCCATATAACTCTGTACGGAGCGGTCTATGACCAATGCTATGCTTGTTGCTTTATATTTCTCCAGCATATTCCGGTAGTTCTCTGCCAGAGTAGCATTCTTCCCCTGCAGTAATTCCATAGACTTTGCCTTAAGTGATGTAACTGATGAACTTGTAAACACTATCAGAACAATCAAGGTTGTCAATGTAATAAATGTGATAATAAGCGCCTGCATTTTCCTGTCAAACTTCCATCTGTTAATTCGCTCTTTCCATTTCTTCATAAATACTTTTCCTCAAATAATCTCGTCTATACGATTCCATAAAAAGTATACCAAAAAACAGCGTTATTATCTGCCCCTTAATAATGTCATTAAAAAGAATGTGCCTTGGCACATTCCCGCGCCGAGCGCGGTCGCCTGCGACATGCTTCTTCTTCGCGCGAGTGCGCATTCTCCCGAAGGGTTTGTACGATATAGGAAACAAAGTTTCCTATATCGTACAAAAGAGCGCCATGCCGCGCATGATGCTCTTTTGTGTGCTCTTAGCCTTTTACCGCACCTGCCGTCATACCTTTCACCAGCTTATCCTGGAAAATAATGAACATAATGATCATCGGTAAGAGTGTCAATGTCAATACTGCCATAATCATCGGCGTATTCATAGAATACTGTCCCTGGAATTCCCATATCGCTAATGGCAGTGTACGATTTTCTGATGATTGTGTCAATGTGTACGCAAAAGAGAACTCATTCCACATATTTACGCCATTATAAATTGCCAGCGTTGCAAGGCCTGGTTTTGCCAGCGGCAGGATGATTGAGAAAAACATCTGGATCTTCCCGCATCCGTCAATCTCTGCTGATTCTTCAATCTCTCTTGGAATTTCCTTCATAAAACTTGTAAGAATAAACACGGAAATCGGCACTGCAAATGCAATATACGGTCCAATCAAAGCCCAGATACTGTCATAAAGTCCTGTAGCCCTTGACATCTTGAACACCGGAATCAACGTGATATGTACCGGAATAGACATACACGCCACTATCGCTGCATAAATCGGACCCGCCATTTTGAATTTGAACCTTGCCAGCGGATAGGATGCACATGCCGCTATAAAGAGCAGCAATACCAGGGAAATCGCTAACACGATAACACTGTTCATGAAATATTTGGCAAATCCTCCGGTCAACACTTCCCTGTAATTCTCAAAATTCAAAGAATCAGGAAGATTAAATACTCCCTTTGTCAACATCTCGAATTTTTCTTTAAAGGAGTTTAATACCATGAAAATAAACGGCATAAACGAAACAATCAGGTAAAAAATCGCCAGTGTAAATGCAACTACCCAGCATATAATACTTTTTCTTTTATTTTTCTTATATTGATCCATACTGCTACGCCTCCTCTTTCCCGTTCAGAAGTTTCATGGTAATCAAAGATACCATGGAAATCAGAATAAACATACCTCCGGCTACAGCAGAACCATAACCCATGTTAAAGGTGCTGAAAGACTGTTTATACATATATGTTGCCATCAACTCTGTCGAAGTACCAGGACCGCCTCCTGTCATAACATAGATCAGATCAAAGTATTTCAAAGAACCTACCATGGACAGGATTGCCGCGCTTTTCATGGACGGAACCAGAAGCGGGAATGCAATCTTCCAGAAATACTGGCCTCTGGTAGCGCCGTCAATCCTTGCCGCCTCGAATACATCATACGGTATATTTGTGAATGCCGCCATAAAATATACCATGTAGAATGGGGTAAACTGCCAGCAAATAACCATAATTACTGTTAAAAGCGCCGTCTTAGGATTACCAAGAAGGTCAACATTGCCTCCTCCAAACCAGCCGGAAATCGTACTTACAAGGCCTCCGTTTGTTGCAAGCGCATAAGTAAAAAGGAAACCAATTGCCACAGATGACATCAGAAGCGGAATAAACCAGATTACTTTAAATATCGTAAGCTTTTTCCCTCCAAAATCCAGAAACGTTGCTAATGCAAGACCAATTGGAATCTGAATACAAATAGACAACACCATAATTACAAGATTATTGCGGAATGCAATCCAAAAACTTTCATCTGCAATCAGTGTTTTCCAGTTCCCTATTCCAATAAATTTCTTCGCAGCCGAAATACCATTCCACTGATATGTACTCGTTATAAACGTATCTATGATAGGATAAACAACATATATCGCCATCAAGATTGCTACAGGCGCCAAAAACAATGCCGCAACTCTTCTTGTTTCTCTCTGTCTGAGCTTTTCCAGAGAAATCTCTTTTCCACCCATTCCTAAATCCCTCCTTTTTTATTAAGGAGTATTTCTAAAAAATTTCCGTTTCCCCAATTCAAAAACCTTTTATAATACTCTCGTGGGTTTTAAAAAAGAGCCCTGCTATGTCAGAGCTCTTTTCACATAAGTTATATCCTGCTTACTCTGCCTTATTTGCAAGATAATCATCCATAGCCTTCTGCATAGCTTCCTGTGCCTCCATAGGTGTCTTCGTCAGGCCAAATACTTCCTGAAGACCATCCAGATGAGCAGTAGCTACTGCCGGCGGCAGATACTGGTCATACCATAACTGAATCTCAGATGCATTGTTTGCTGCCTCTACAACTTCCTTTGTAATAGAATCAGTAAGCATCTCATCTACTCCCTGAACCGGAGGAATCTTGCCGTTCTCTACTTCAAAGTCGATTACCTCATCAGACAGATGTGCTTCTGCACACTCAAAAGCCGCTGCAAGCTTATCGCCCTCACAATTGAATACGATGAACTGATCGCCAACTGTACCGATCATGATAGACGGATCTGCATCAGAATCTTCGATTGCCGGGAATGGGAACCAGCCAATCTTCTCATAGAATTCTGCACTGTCTGTAGAGAATGTGCCTGTATACCAGGAACCACAAAGCAGCATGCCTGCCGTCTCCTGATACATCAATTGTTTTGCCTGGCCGTCATCTTCACTCAGAGAATTCACACCATCCGGGAAATATCCTGCTTCAACCCACTCCTGGATCTTCTCACCCGCTTTAATAAAGCAGTCATCTGTAAATTTACCTTCCCCGGCAACGGCTTTCTGGAATGGCTCAAGTCCGCCGTAACGGGCCGCAAGATTCATATAATACATAGAACCGGTCCACTTGGAACTGTTAGCCAGAGCGAATGGCGTAATATTATTTTTCTTTAATGTATCACAGATATTTTCCAAATCAGCCAGAGTCTCTGGTTCTTCCAGTTTATATTCTTCAAACATCTCTTTGTTGTAGAAGATACCGGACATGGATACATTCTGATAAGGAACAGCATATACATGATCATTATAAGTTGCCTGGCCAATTGCTGATTCCATCAACTTATCTTTAATGTCCGAAGCATTGAACAGATCATCAATCGGCTGTCCAAATCCAGAATCAATATATTCATACATCGGTCCGCCTGACCAACAGGAATACATATCCGGGCACTCGCCGGAACTCATAGCTACAACCAGCTTCTCTTTATAAGTATCATTCTGGGTAGGAACACTCGTTACTGTATATCCAGATTCTGTTTCAGAATTGAATTTTTCTACTGCCTTCGCAATTACATCCTTATCTGGACTCTCTGTTCCAATGTTCCAGTAGACAATCTCTTTCTCCCCACCAGAGGCACTGCCGCCATCTCCACTGCCGCCGTCTCCATCGCTGCTGCCTCCACCGCCGCATGCTGCCAATGATGCAGTCATTGCTGCTGCCATAGAGAGTGCCATAAGCTTTGCAACTCTTTTCTTCATCTTTTTTCCTCCTTTAACTCTACTTCTGTTCCCGGTATTTGATACCGGATGCGTCTATAGATATATGATAACATTGTTAATATCTGATTCACATAAAATAAAATGTCTATTTTCTATAAATTTCTTACCTTATGTCTACAAAAAATTATATATATTTGCTGTATTTCACATATAAGACTATCACCTGCGAACCATATGTACCCATAGCGATAGAGCAATAGGATTAAAAAACTCTCATATTTTCTAAAATTTCTTCATATATTAGTAAGAAAGAGGTGTATTTTAATGCGTAAAACAAACACTTATACAAGTCATAAACTTACGATTTTTCCCTATTTAATATCCGTAATGGAATCCTTAAAAAAGGCAGCAAGAAAAAAAGACATGCCTTTCATGCTCATCGCCATCCTGCTTGGTTTCCTGAATCACTTTCTCTACGAGCTATCGGGGTGCTCTGCTTTTGCCGCCCTCTGCTGCCCTGTAAATGAATCTGTCTGGGAACATTTAAAACTTATATTCTTCCCCATACTCATTGTATCTCTTCTGGAATACCTGATACGGCGTCCGGATGCCGTACGTTTCTTTTACTATCGCTTTCTCGCCGTATGCTGCGCCATGGGAGTTACACTTACACTCTTCTATACCTATACCGGCATCATCGGCCGCAGTTTTCTCATTATAGATATTTTAATCTTTTTAGTCAGTATTCTGACCGCTTTCTATATGGACGCATATTTTTATAAGGTAAAGATCAGAAAAACATCACAGGCCGCGACCTTTTCTCTGTGGATTATTACGTCGCTGTGCTATTTTGCATTCACATGTTTTCCACCTGATATCCCACTCTTCTTCTCTATGTCATGAGATGCCCGTCAAACAGGCACAGCACCTTGATAACTTAACATATTAGCTTTAAATCCGCGCTACAATAAAGTCGGGGCACAGCCCATTGGGTCGATTGCACACATTGCATAAAAACTACGTCCACTTTCCTTTGTCTGCCATGATAGTATCTTGATGTGACAGGAAAAGTAAGTTAAAATATAATTATCATAGGAAATCGAGGTGATATGATGGAAAATCATTTGACACCATACCAATCAGTTATTACAGAAATTAAAAGTATTATTTCTTCTGGACAGGAAGCAGCCTATAGTGCTTCCAGTAAGGCAATGCTGCTTACCTATTGGAATATTGGCAAACGAATTGTAGAGCAGGAACTGGGTGGCAGTGAACGTGCAGAGTACGGTAAAGGTTTCATTTCTTCATTGGCAGAAGACTTGACAAAGGAGTTTGGCAAAAATTATTCCAAAAGAAATTTGCACTATTATATCAAATTTTATCAGTGTTTTCCTGATGAGCAGATTGTGAACGCATGCGTTCACAATCTTAACTGGACGCATATCAGGAGTCTTCTTCGTGTAGCAGATGAAAATGCACGCTATTGGTATATGAAAGAGGCTATTGCTGAAAGTTGGAGTTCAAGAACTTTGGATCGTAATATCAGTACACAATATTATTATAGGCTACTTCAGGCACCGAAAAAAGAAGCTGTAATTGGAGAAATGAAGCAGAAAACAGCAGAACTCCAGAAAAATCAGTTTGAACTAATTAAAAGTCCGGTGATTGCAGAATTCCTTGGATTCAAAAATGAGGATACCTACTTAGAGGGAGATTTGGAATCTGCTATTCTTTCACATATTAGAGATTTTTTGATGGAATTGGGCAGAGGATTTGCATTCGTGGCTCGTCAGTAGCATATTATAACGGAAACTTCTGACTACTATTTAGATCTCGTTTTTTACAATATCGAACTGAAGTGTTATGTTCTAATCGATTTGAAGATGGGCAAAATTACTCATCAAGATGTAGGACAGATTGATATGTATGTGCGCATGTATGATGATTTAAAACGAGGACAGGGAGATAATCCTACGATTGGAATCCTGTTGTGTTCAGAAACTGATGAGGATATCGCCAGATATTCGGTTCTTCATGACAATGATCGATTGTTTATGTCAAAATATTTGACCTATTTGCCAACAAAAGAGCAGTTGAAAGCAGAGATTGAGAGACAGAAAGAAATTTTTTCTATGCAGCATCCAGCTCTATATATAGACGACCAGAAAATGGATATGTAAATACAAATAGAAGGAAAACTGACGACGGTTCTAAAACCCGAATACACTATAGAAATACTTTTATAGACATGTTACACTCTTTATTAAGAAACATATGCCGTCCCTCAGAGATGGCGGAATGGAGACTACCATGGAAAATGAATCCACAAAATCTGTACAATGCAAGATCGAACACCACGCAGTCCTGTTCGCATATCTTGCCAGACATGCCGTTGAACTTTGCGGCGATGCCGGAAGAGAAGCTATCCTTTCCGGTATGACTACTTACGGAAACGAGCGCGGCAGACGTATGGCGGTAAACGCACTTGCCCACGGCGACCCGCTCACCACTATGACCAATCAGGCTTATGGCGAATGGAAACCTGATTACGACGGACAGATGGAATTCGGTCAGCTTCGCACAGAGCCTACCTTGCAGACTTACATATCCAGATGCGCCTGGTGCGAGGCCTGGAAGAAACACAATCTGACCGAATACGGTAAACTATATTGTGTCAATGTTGACAATGCAGTTTACCAGGGTTTTCGTTCCGACTTTGTCTGCACGCCTACCGCCACCGCGATGAGCTGGGGCGGAGAACGATGTGAATTCGACTGGGGATATCCGCTTACTCCCGATGAAGTCACAAAGCTTTCCGATAAGAAGAAAGAACTTGGCTCTTCCTGCATGAAAGATTTTAATTTTCATACGGCTCACTTAAAACATACCATCAGCAAAGCGCTAATTGATACATTAGGTGAAGACGGCAGAAAAGCTGTGGAACTTGCACTAAAGGATTACACAGATACTTTCGGACAGGAATATCTGGATGTCCTGGAAGGCATTTACCCTGAAAATTAACTCTTAATTTTTAAAGTTGGAGATGTACAGATACATGATTATGAATCATAAAAATATCATTGCAGACTGGATGCAGTCACACGAAAATGAACTTATCAGAACAGCCGGCTATATCTTCCATCACCCGGAACTTGCCTATCAGGAAACTCTTTCCTCACAGTATCTGGCAGATTTCCTTGAAAGAAATGGTTTTCGAATCGAGAAGAAAACAGCCGGAATAGACACCGCATTTACCGCTGAATGGGGAGAAGGAAGACCTGTGCTCGGTTTCCTCGCGGAATACGACGCACTGGCAGAACTGGGACATGCCTGCGGACATAACCTTCTGGGAACCGGCGCCGCAGCTGCGGCATGCGCTCTGAAAGCAGACATGGATGCCGGCCATATCTCTGGAACAATCCGTGTCTACGGATGTCCGGCGGAAGAGATCATGTCGGGCAAGATCATTATGAATAACCACGGCGTATTCGATGATCTGGACGTTGCCGTTACCTGGCATCCCTTTGACCGGAACAGGGTCAGCAACGATATCTGGCAGGCGCAGGACATCAAGAATTATACCTTCCACGGAGTCAGCGCCCATGCCTCCCGGTCGCCGGAGAATGGAAGAAGTGCGCTGGATGCGGCAGAGCTTATGAATATCGGCGTCAATTATCTGCGGGAGCATGTCCCCGGTGATGTACGGATGCATTATGCCTATGTCGATAACGGATTACCGGCTAACGTGGTACCCGACTATGCCAGAACAAACTATTTCATCCGCTCTTCCAGACGAGACAGGACAGACGACGCCAGTCAGCGTGTGGACGACTGTGCCAGAGGCGCCGCCATGATGACCGGCACTACCGTAGATATTGAATTAGTCACCAGTTGTAAAGAGATGAAGGTCAACCGGGTGCTGACAGAGATTTATTACCAGGCAATGACTAATATTCCAACCCCTGAGTATACACAGGAAGAACTGGATTACGCCGCCAGAATCTCAGAAGAGGCCGGTTTTGCCAATAATGGAATCTATTTTACCGGATTAGAGCCATTAGAGGATGAACCAGTTCCAATCTCCATCGGAACCGATGCCGCCGAAGTCAGTCATACTGTTCCTCTTATCACCATCAGCGCTGCCACTATGTGCAAGGGTACGCCTCTTCATCACTGGGCTGCAGCAAAGCAGGCGGGTATGAGTATTGGTCAAAAAGGGATGCTGTACGCTGCGCGATGCATGGCAGAAGGAACAAAGCTATTAATAGAAGATTCCGGGAATCTCAGGAAAGCCTGGGATTTCCACAAAAATCACATTCTCTAAAGATAAATACAGTAGGAGGTACAAAACTATGATCACACAAAAAATCGGAATTATCGGCTGCGGCAACATGGGCGGCGCTATTCTCTACGGTGCGCTTAAAAGCGGCGTGCTTTCCAAAGAAAATGTCTATGTATATGATATCAACCCTGCCATGATGGAGAAGGCAGACTCCTGGGGCGTTCACCTTGCCAAAGATGATGAAGATGTCTGCGCAAAAAGCGATATCATTCTTCTTGCCGTAAAGCCGCAGAACGCTGCAGAGGCACTCTCACAATGCGGACACGCACTGGAGGGGAAAGCCCTGATGTCCATCGTTGCCGGAGTTACTGTCAAGCGGCTCCATGATATGATCGACGGAACACCAAGGATTCTGCGGCTGCTGCCGAATACCCCAGCTATGGTATTCGAAGGAGCCTTTGCAATCTGCTCAGACAATGATTTTACAGAAGAAGAACTGACAGCCGCCAAGTCCATATACGAAACGATCGGTGTCATCGAGATGGTGCCGGAACACCTGATCGATGCCGCATGCGCTCTGAACGGCGGCGGCCCGGCATATGTTGCCATGTTCATCGAAGCCATGGCAGACGGCGGTGTAAAGCAGGGCCTTTCCCGTGCAACGGCTTATCGTCTCGCTGCCCAGACTTGTCTCGGAACCGCTAAGATGATCCTCGAACAGGGCATCCATCCGGGACAGTTGAAGGATATGGTTACTTCCCCGGGCGGAACTACGATTGAAGGATGTGAAGCCCTGGAACGCGGAGGCATGAGGGCAGCCGTGATGGAATGCATAAACGCCGCTACAGAAAAATCAAAACGGCTGTAAACAAGGTAAGCCAGGCAGCTTGCCACTGGTCGCCTGTTTGCATACGAGGGTATAACAGAAAACCTGCCCGGACCGATTGCCGGACAGGTTTTCTATATATTCTTAACTGTATATAACGGAAGATTCGTCATCCATTCTTGTTCTCTGTAATCCGACATAGAAAGACGTACCGCATACTCCGGAGTATATTTTTTACAATAAACCCTCAGACTTTGCGCCCGCAGATTATCCTCGGCCTTTACTTCTACTGGAACCACACCTTTTCCCTTTTGAACCATAAAATCAATCTCATATGTTGACTTGTTCCCTGCGTAATAATATGGCGTATACTTCGTGTCAGATACAAGCTGCTGAAGCACATATTGTTCCGATAATGCTCCTTTAAATTCTGTAAAAATCCTATTCCCCTCGAGGATAGACTCCGCATCCAACTCGCTTAACGCACCAAGCAGCCCTATATCCACAAGAAACAATTTGAAAGCACTGAAATCAATATACGCCTTCAACGGCACTGCTGGTTTATCTACCCGGTAAACCTTCTTGATCAATCCACAATCCAGCAGCCATTCTATCGCCATCTCAAAATCCTTCATACGTGCGCCCTGCTTGATCTGTCCAAAAAAGAACTTCTTATTTTCCTTTGCAAGCTGCATGGGAATCGAATTCCACACCATCCGGATTCTCGCCAGCTCTCCCGCCGATGCGTGTTTCCCAAAGTCCGCCTCATATTGCTCTAATATAGACGTCTGCAACGCGCGCACTTCTTCGTAATCCTTGCGCTCACTAAAGTACTGGACGATTTCCGGCATCCCCCCTACATAATAATAATTCTTCAGCCAGAATATAAACTTATCACGGAAATTACTCATCAGGCAATAATCCCTCTTGGGAATCACCTGTGCCAACGCTTTCTCCCCCATTGCTTCCAGAAATTCCCGGTAATTCATAGGATGCAATTCCAGTGAATCCACCTTGCCAACTGGAAAGGACACTCCTTCATGTATTGCCACTCCCAGTAAAGAACCTGCTGCAATCACCGCATACTCCGGCGCGTTCTCACAGAAATATTTCAAAGACTCTAATGCCCGGGGTGCCTCCTGAATCTCATCAAAAACAATCAATGTATCTTCTGGCGTAACTTCCAGATGTGTCTCTATGTTAATATTCATGATTATTCTGTTGACGTCATAGTCATCGTCAAATACTCGCTTCATTCGTTGATTGTTATAAAATGTGATATACGCGGTTTTCTTAAAGTATATTCTCCCAAATTCCTTCATCAGCCAGGTCTTTCCCACCTGGCGGGCGCCTTTTAAGAGCATCGGCTTCCTTTTCTCTTTATCTTTCCATCTAACCAGTTCCTGCATGGCATACCGTTCCATATAATCATCTCCTCAAATACTATTATATACATATGCCATGCTTTTAATCAACATTTTTTCCAATCATCCTCTCTTTCTTTATCACATTTTTTCCATCCATCTTCACTTTATTTATCACATTTTTTCCAGTCATCTTCATTTTCAATAATACATATATTATACACTTTTTCTATCTGTCTCCTTCATCTATTCCTATTTACCCGTTATCCATCTAAATCCATAGTAATCAGACAATACTACATTGACGGATGCAGGTAAAAATGAGCATAAATTATCTCAATTTAATAACTTTGTTCATATAATAAATATGATACCAGGATTGTTCCATGCCTTACGGCACTCCTGCAATCCTGACACTATAATCATATTTTATAAAAAGGAGATTACACACATGGCTGCCGGATATCTACTCATACAAGCGAGAACCGCTCATGACGCCATTCCCTTAAGCGGCGTGCAGGTCAATATACTGGACATGGATGGGAACATCTTATACGAACTGACGACAGATGAAAATGGAGAAACACCCGTCGTCTCTCTGGAAACTGTTGACAAAAGTTTTTCTCAGATCCCTGATTATGACGGGACACCCTTTACCAGTTATTCTGTATTTGCACAAGACTTTGGCTTCAACCCGCTGTCTGTATCAGATATCCCCATTTACGACAGCGAGACCGCCATCTTGCCTCTTATACTCACTCCAATGCAGTCGGCGCAGAGACAGACCGTCACACAGGAGATCTCCATTGGGAAACCTGCCGTTGCAATGCAGGACACTACCGGACAGACAGGACCCCTGAATTCGTCTCGTATCCTGCGTCAGGTCGTAATCCCGAATCCAATTACGGTCCATCTTGGAGCGCCCAATTCCTCTGCTGCAAATGTACAGGTATCTTTTTCAGACTATGTAAAGAATGTTGCAAGCAGCGAGATCTATCCCACCTGGCCGGAAGCTTCCTTAACCGCTAACATCTATGCGATTATCACTTTTGCGCTGAATCGCATTTACACCGAATGGTACAGAAGCCGTGGTTACAATTTTGACATCACAAACAATACCGCATATGACCAGTATTTTGTACAGGGACGTCCCATCTATGAGTCTATCAGCAGGATTGTAGACAATATTTTCAATGAATATGTCCGAAGGCAGGGACAGAACGAACCTTATTTTACCTCTTTCTGCAACGGGACCACCGCCACCTGCCAGGGACTGTCACAATGGGGAACCGTAACACTGGCTGATCAGGGAATGTCGCCTCTGCAGATTCTCCGCTACTATTATCCTGATGATGTAGAGATTACCGAGACCAATATCATTACCGGCATCCTCTCATCTTATCCCGGAACTGCGTTAAGGATTGGCAGCACAGGGCTCGATGTCCAGACGATACAGACCTATCTGAACCGGATACGAAGAAACTATCCTGCAATACCGGTTATTACAGACGAAGCCGGCGTCTTTGGCGAAAGTACAAGAGCCGCTGTGACCAAATTCCAGAGCGTGTTTAACCTTGCTTCGGACGGCATTGTCGGAAAATCCACCTGGTATAAGATATCCAGCCTGTATACCGCCGTGGCAAGGCTTGCAGAATTAGACAGCGAGGGCGGTACCCTTGGAATCGGTACCGTACCGCCAAGCAGCGTGCTCCGCCAGGGTTCTACCGGTGCAGACGTGATCACACTGCAGTATCTTCTTGATATGATTTCCGAATATTATCCTGAGATACCCGAGCTTGCACAGGATGGTATCTTCGGAAGCGGAACCAGACAGGCGGTTCTTGCCTTCCAGAGAGTTATGAACCTGAATGCCGACGGCATCGTCGGTCCTCTCACCTGGAACGCCTTGTATGATACTTATCAGGGAATTCTCCAGAATGTCCCGTCTCACGGACCTGGCGATACCGATACGTTCCAATATACCGTGCAGCCGGGAGACACTCTGTGGCTTCTTTCCAGAAGATATGATACCACGGTTGACGCTCTTAAGAAATTAAACGGACTGACAAGCGATATGCTGCTCGTCGGACAGATTCTTAAGATTCCGCTCTCCCAGTCAGCATCTTATATCGAATACACTGTCCTGCCTGGAGATACTCTATGGCTTCTCTCCAGAAGATACAAAACTACAGTTGACGCCATCCGGCAGCTGAACGGCCTGACCGGCGACATAATAGACGTCGGACAGATTCTTCGGATTCCTTTGAACTAAGATACCCAATGAACTATAACTATATTAACCACGAGGGGTGCCGGTAAAATCGAACTATTTACCGGCACCCCTCGTATACTGGTCTGATCATACCTGACCAAACCACATTTTCTACATTACATCTGCCATGTTGTCGTCAAGCAATGGTGTCATCAATTTAGTTAAATGTATCCGGACTCTCATATTTGTGCGGACTTATACAGTAACCAGCCTGATATTTCACTGTCATATACAATGTCTCGTCTTCATGAGTCAGCTTTACATAACACACGCCATCTTCGAACAAATCCGTAATCTCTATCTTCTGATCATAATAATACACCCACACAGTACCGTCATCCTTATATTCCACCTCAGGATCATTCAATGTCTCCAGCAATTCTTCCTCTGTCAGCGGACGCTCCGTCCCGTCATCTTCCAATGCAACTCCGCCTCCACCGATTTCTCCTGTCTCGCCGTCTTCCGACGGATATGTGATATGATAGGTTCCCTCCCCGTCATATTCGAAATTCGCTGTTGTCTGGTCTCCGTTGATCCAGAGCTGGATTGTTCTCTGAATCCCTCCAATGTCCGCCGCATATACGATACCGCTCCCGCCTGCCAATACTACACATGCTACTGCTGCCGCTGCCGTTCTCATTTTTGCTCTTTTATTCATAATAGCCATCCTTTCTACCTCCAGGGATATCTCGCCGGAGGACTGTAATACTGAAAACGCCTGTTTATATTTGTCTCTATTCGTCATCTTCCCACTCCTCCTGCAATTTTTCTTTGAGCAGCACACGTCCCCGCGACAGCCTGACCTTGACGTTACTCTCTGATATTTTCAGAATGTCCGCAATTTCTCGTACAGTGTAATCCTCATAATAGAACAAATGAATTACGATACGGTATTTCTCCGGAAGATTCATCACTGTTTCGAATAACTCTTCCGATTCCGGAGTTTCGAATGTTAATGTCTCCATGTATTCTTCCAGCGGCACCTTATTCTTTCTCCAGAATGTCCGGTTTGCATTCTTTGCTTTATTAATCGCCACACGTAACAGCCATGCACGGATGTGCTGCTCGCTATCAAATTCTTTCTTTAATGAGTAATACTGAATGAATGTATCCTGAACAACATCCTTAGCGTCTTCCGCATTCTTACAGATATTGAAAGCGGCTGCGTAAAGGTTGTTCTGATATCTTTCAAACAGCTCTTGTACTGATTGTCTCATGAGTATACTCCTTTTTGTGTTTCATTCCCACTGACTGTATATATTTCTGACAATGCAGCAGAACATTTGACTGAATGGCCCTTCACTAATAGTACAACTCACGTAAGAAAAAGGTTACAAAATGTAGTCAGAAAAATTCCTTCCTGGATAAAATATAAAGACCCTTCAAAGCAAAAACAAAGAAAATCTGCCTGTGGTATGCTTCATTTCTACTCCCTCGTCAGCTTCCTAATCCAGTTCCCATAATGTGATTCCAGGAAAGCCGGTATGCACTTGAAGATCTGATCTGCATTCAGACAGCACACCACCACAATGGGAGAGGCCTTCACCACGAACGCCATCACGAAAGAGAGCGGAAGCACGATCAGCCAGATACTGATCAGATCCACCTTCACTACGAACATCGCATTCCCTCCGCCTCGAATAATCCCCGTATTCGTCGGCATCTGATAAGACATGCCGACACAGACAACACTTAAGATAATCAGAAATGCATTCGCCATCTCTTTCGTCTCTGGTTTCAGATCATACAGGCTCAGCACCGGAATCCGCAAGAAAAATAAGATAATCCCCGATACCACGCCAATCACTACGAACATCCTCTGAAGCCGGATGGAATATTCCTTTACTTTCTCTATATCCCCCGTTCCTACTGTCTTGCCAATAATAACCGACGACGCAGAAGACGCGCCCACCGCCGTCGACTTCACCATCAGAAACAAGGTAGAAGACGCACTGTTTGCTGCAATTGCTGATGCCGTCATATGTCCCAGAATCACCGTCTGAAGTGCGGTATTAAGCCCCCATAATCCCTGAACCACTAACATCGGAATCGTAATCTTAAAGTAATCTCCCGCAAGAACTCTGTCAAACTGCAGATAATCTTTTACACTAAGTCTCAGTCTCCCCCTTTGCCCCGTCTCATCCGCAAACTTTCCACCATATATATCTTTCTCAGACGTTCTGCCTTCTCTGTCTGTCACAGACTCCTCATCCGGACACCCTGCAGTACAGATACCGCCGCTCGCAGCAGACTGGCAGTCCTTTCTGTCTGACATAACATATATATAGCCAATCAGAACGCCGCATTCGATAATCCGCGCTGCCAGAGTCCCAATTGCCGCTCCGGATACTCCCAGTCTCGGCGCACCGAAATTCCCGAAGATCAGCACATAATTAATCCCACAGTTCACAAAGAACGTGAGAATCGACAACCGGAATGCAATTTTCACAGTCTCCGTACTCCGAAGCGTTGCTAGGAGCATCTGTGTCACCGCAAAGAAAAGATAGGTAAACCGTATAATGCTAAGATACTTTATCCCCTCCCCGATAATAGGCTGATCTGTGGTGAACGATCCAACTACTCTGCCCGGGAATACGCTGACCACGATAAATAATACCACTCCAATTGCCAGAGCCGCATGCATCGCAGACGCCGCAATCTTCTTAAGCGGTTCCGTCTGCCCCTTTCCCCAGTACTGGCTTCCGAAGATAACCACTCCTTCTCCTAATGCCACCATAAGCTGCTGATATACGAACTGAATCTGGTTCACCGCCGCCACACCTGCAAGAGCAGTCTCACTGTATGCCCCAAGCATGATATTATCCGCCAGATTCACGCTTAATGTCACAACGTTCTGCAATACCAGCGCAATATATATTGAAAAGAAATTCCTGTAAAATGAATATTTCTTCATAAATCCTCCCTCATCTTTATACAGTATTTATAATCCTGACTATCAAAATACTACCACTCTCGTCATTTGTCAATTTCCGACAAAAATATCTAAGAATAATTGATAAAAAGCTTGCAATAACCAATAAGCATGTTATAATAATAGTAATTATTATTATTTTATTATAGGAGGCATTATTTATGAATTTAAAAGGAAGTAAGACAGAAGCAAACCTGCAGGCAGCATTTGCAGGAGAATCTCAGGCAAGAAATAAATATTCTTATTACGCATCAAAGGCAAAGAAAGACGGCTATGTACAGATTGCGAATATTTTCGAGGAGACTGCAGCAAACGAGAAAGAACATGCCAAGATCTGGTTTAAACTGCTTCATGGCGGCGCCATACCGTCTACGATAGAGAACCTCAAGGATGCTGCAGAGGGCGAGAACTACGAATGGACAGACATGTACGCGACATTTGCTAGGGAGGCAAAAGAAGAAGGTTTTGATGATATTGCTTATCTGTTCGAAGAAGTCGGTAAGATCGAGAAAGAACACGAAGAACGATACCGCAAGCTTCTGGCCAACATTGAAGGAGACCTGGTATTCTCCAGAGACGGCGACTGCATGTGGCAATGC
Source organism: uncultured Dorea sp. (assembly GCA_947647815.1). Lineage (GTDB taxonomy): Bacteria > Bacillota > Clostridia > Lachnospirales > Lachnospiraceae > Sporofaciens. The sequence goes on from CANSLW010000019.1 coordinate 19,180, forward strand.
TCCAACTGCGGACACATTGCATTTGGCAAAAAGGCGCCGGAAGTATGCCCGGTATGCGCACATCCGCAATCCTATTTCCAGATCAAGGCAGAAAATTACTAAAAAAATAATTAAAATTTTCATAAAAATCTGTTATAATCAAAAGAATAGCTTTTAAATTTAAGTAGACATCGAAGGCAAAAGCCCGATGCTGTTATGCAAGGGAGAAAAGACTATGCTGTTGCTATTCTTTTGTGTATGGATTATTTTTAACGGGACAATTACTGCGGAGATTGCCGTGATCGGCGCAGTGATTGTCCTTTTGATGTTTGCATTCGTTTGCAGGTTCATGGATTTCAGTTTGAGACAGGAGATCTGTCTGTACAAGAAGAGCATCTGCCTTCTGCATTATATTCTCATATTGGTCATGGAGATTATTAAGGCGAACATGGCAGTAATCCGGTTGATCACTTCAAACAGCGAGATCGTGGAACCGGTAATGGTGTGTGTCCACACGAATCTCAAAACCACTTTCTGCAGGGTGCTCCTTGCAAATTCGATCACGCTGACTCCCGGGACGATCACTGTGTCACTGGATGGAGATGAATGTGTGGTACATTGTCTGGACAAGTCTCTGTCCGAAGGGATGGAAGATTCTGTCTTCGTAAAAATGCTGGAGAAGCTGGAAAGGATTGGTGAATAATATGAGAATCATCGCAGAACACCCCTGGATATTTATATCTATTTTCCTTTTTTTGGCTCTTCTTCTGATCTGCTGCCTCATCCGCGCCATCAAAGGACCGACTATCGCTGACCGGGTTGTGGCGGTAAATATGATGGGCACGATCGTTATGGTCATTATCGCCATGCTTGCTGTATATATGAACGAAAGCTATCTTCTGGATATCTGCCTGATCTATGCGATGATCAGCTTCCTCGCGGTGGTGGTACTTACCAAAATATACAGCGGCGTATATCTGGAAAAGATTGCCAATGAACGAAAGGAGGACAGATCATGATTCTGATCGAATGGATTCAATTCATTGCCGGCATTATATTTCTGCTGACAGGACTTTTTGTCTTTGCCGTGCAGGTATTTGGCGTCTTCAAGTTTAACTATGTCCTGAACCGGATGCATGCGGCGGCTATGGGGGATACCCTTGGTATCGGAATCTCTCTGGTGGGACTTATCATCCTGTCGGGATGGAATTTTGCATCCTTTAAGATGGCGTTGATCATCGTGTTCTTGTGGAACGCATCTCCCATCTCTTCACATCTGATCGCACGTCTGGAAGCAATGACGAATCCTCACCTCGAACAACACTGTGAAGTAGAAGAAGGTGTAACCGAACATATATGGGAAGATGAACAGAAGGCGATCATCTTTGCAGATAAGGAGGAGAAATAATGGCCATATTCGAATATATACTGATGGGTTTCCTGATTGTCTGTGCCATATCCGTCAGCTTTTCCAAAAATCTGTTGAATTCTATTCTGATCTTCATGTCATACAGCCTGGTGATGTCGATCATCTGGATACTGCTGGAATCTCCGGATCTTGCTATTACGGAGGCGGCGGTCGGAGCCGGAGTTACCAGTGTATTATTCTTCGTAACACTTAAGAAGATCCACGCCCTTGGAGACGAGGAGACTGAAAACGATGACGAGTAGAAATCATTTTTTTGAAGAAGGAGGCCAGGACAGATGAGCAGAAAGATATCAGAAGAAGAATATAAACGACAACGGCTCGTCCGCATGAAGCGGTGGCTTAGCGGGGAGAAAGACCTGTATCTCGATAATATGGAAGTAATCCCGTACGGCGAGTACAAGCCTGACAAGAAGCAGATCAAAAGGTATGCACATGACCTGGATGAGATGATGACACGAACCTACGATACGGAACATAACCGGGTATACCGTTTCTTCCAGCGCTTCTATAAGATGGCCGCGATATTGTGCTGTATTGCGCTGATCTTCATCCTGATCGTGGAAGTATCCTATCTTCCGCCGGTCGGATCTGCCAGCAATCCTGCAAGTAATGAAGTGGCGGCAAAATACATCGAAGACGGCTTGCAGGACACGGGCGCTGTTAATATCGTCACAGGCATGATTCTGGATTACCGGGCTTTCGATACATTCGGGGAATCGAATGTATTATTCATTGCGACCTGTACAGTCCTGATCCTGATGCGCAATGATAAAAAGAAGGGAAAGGGAAGCGCCGAAGACGAAGAACGCCGGGACAGCTTCTATGAACCGAAGAAGGATGCCATTCTGCAGATGGGAGCCCGGATCTTGGTACCGGTTATCATGCTCTTCGGAATCTATATCATCCTGAACGGACATCTCTCACCGGGAGGCGGATTCTCCGGCGGAGCAATCATCGGCGCCGGGCTGATCCTGTATCTGAATGCATTTGGATTCGAGAAGACAGAACGGTTCTTTACAGAGAAGACCTATAAAGTGATCAGCTTCGGCGCGCTGCTCTTTTACTGTCTGGCAAAGAGCTATTCCTTCTATACCGGGGCGCATCATCTGGAAAGCGGAATTCCCCTCGGAACACCGGGGGCAATCATCAGCAGCGGCCTGATCCTGCCATTGAACATCTGCGTCGGCCTGGTGGTCGCCTGTACGATGTATGCGTTCTTCGCACTATTTCGAAAAGGAGGATTCTAAAGGATGTTTGGATCCAATATGGTCCCCAATATGGGGGAAGTCGTTGCCATGATTCTCTTTGGTATCGGGTTCGCAAACCTGCTGCTTCAGAAGAACCTGATCAAGAAAATTATCGGCCTGAATATTATGGATACGGCAGTGTATCTGTTTCTTGCCATCAAAGGATATATCGAGGGAAGGACAGCGCCAATCGTGGTAGACGGCGTGCAGAAAGTAGAAGCTTATATCAATCCGATTCCCAGCGGCCTGGTATTGACCGGCATTGTGGTATCCGTATCCGTTACGGCTCTGATGCTGTCTTTGACTGTGCGGCTGTATAAGCGGTATCACACCCTGGATCTGGATGAGATCTCTTCAAGGCTTAAGAAGGAGGGACTATAGATGGCATTTGTACAAAATGTACCGTTTTTCTCCATTATGCTGTCCATGTTCTCGGGTATTGTATCATCCGTTCTCCCGGGAAAAGCCGCGAAGAGACTGAATACGGCAGTCATTCTTATGATTGGCACTGCCTCCGCATGGCTTCTCGCCTGGCTGATGCAGACAGGCGGCAGCTACACATTCATGATGGGACATTTCCCCGCGCCCTGGGGCAATGAGATCCGTGCCGGAGCGCTGGAGGCCGGCATGGCGCTCTTCTTCTGCATCATCATGCTTCTGTCTTTACTTGGCGGACGCAAGAAATTATTTGATGAAGTGGAATTAACAAAGCATAATATTTATTATATCCTCACTGACCTGCTGCTAAGTTCCCTGCTTGCCCTGGTCTATACCAACGACCTTTTCACGGCATATGTATTTGTGGAGATTAACACAATCGCAGCATGCGGACTCATTATGATCCGCCAGAACGGAAGAACCATCGAGGCGGCGGTCCGCTATATGATCATGAGCCTTCTTGGTTCCGGCTTGCTGCTGATGGGTATCTGCATGCTGTATGACCTGACGGGGCATCTCCTGATGTCAAATATCAAGGAGAGCGTTACATCCATTATGGCTGCAGGAACCTATCAGATTCCGCTGACCATCACCATCGGGCTTGTAACGGTGGGACTTGCGATCAAAAGCGCATTATTTCCCTTCCACGCCTGGCTTCCGGATGCATATGGCTATTCCACAGTATCGTCTGCAGCAATGCTGTCAAGCTTAGTGTCCAAGGGATATATTTTCCTGCTGATCAAGATCTTTTACCGTGTGGTAGGATTCGACATCATCTGCGAAAGTAAGATTCCAAATGTGTTGTTCCTGTTTGGTCTGTGCGGCATGGTCTTTGGTTCGATCAGCGCCATCTGGGAGAAGGATATCCGGCGTATGATCGCATTTTCATCCGTTGCCCAGATCGGGTATATCTACATGGGCTTTGGCCTTGGAACAACGGAAGGTATGGTGGCAAGCATTTTTCATATTCTTTCCCATGCAGCAACCAAATCGCTGCTGTTCGTCGCTGCCATCGGGCTGACCGACGTATCGGCGGGAAGCCGGAGTTTTTTTAACCTGACGGGTTCTGCATACCGCAATAAAGTTGCCGGTGTGGGATTCGCTGTAGGGGCCATGTCTATGGTAGGAATTCCTCTGTTCTCCGGATTCGTCAGTAAACTGCTCTTTGCAGAAGCGGCGGTCCTGCACCCGACCCATAAGATGATGCCGACTCTGATTGTTCTCGCCGTCAGTACCATCCTGAATGCCATCTATTTCATGAAGACGGTGGTGCGGATTTATGTGCCGGAGAAGCCGGAACTGGAATTGGAGATGGGATATTTCCGGGTACAGGCAGGACAGCAGAGACTGTATACTTTTACGATTATCTTGTTTATTATCATCAATCTGGTACTGGGAATGATGTCGGAACCGATCCTTAACATCATCGAGACCGGACTGGTTCATTTCACATAGAAGGGAGACGCATACATGAACTCAACAATCTGGCTGCTTCTGGCAGTCTTTCTGCCGATTGTCTGCGGACTTATAGTCTTGTTCTTCCCAAGACTTAAAAATCGGAATCTGCTTCTAGGTATATCGCTTCTTTCACTGGCTGCGTCCATGCTCTCTGCCCTTGCCGTAATTACAGGAGGGAACACCGAGCTTCACCTTCTGCGATTCGGAGGGAATCTTACCGTATATTTCCGTCCGGACCAGCTGGGGAAACTTTTTGCGGTAGTCATCACGGTCGTTTGGCTGATGGCAGGGATCTTCTCCTGCGAATATATGAAGCATGAGAAGGAAGAAAAGAGATACTTCGGATTCTATGTACTGGTATACGGCGTTCTGATGGGACTATGCTTTTCTGGTAACCTAGTAACCTATTATATGTTCTATGAGATGATGACACTGACGACGCTTCCGCTGATCATGCATAACAAATCACGGGAAGCCATTATGGCAGGGCTAAAGTACTTATTTTATTCTCTGTGCGGAGCCTATATGGCGCTATTCGGAATCTATTTCCTGAATCACTATGCAGGTACGCTTAACTTTACCCCAGGCGGCAACGGTTTCGAGACCGCCGGCGGCCATACTACATTGATTCTCGTGGTGGTCTTCCTGATGATTCTCGGATTCGGCGTGAAGGCTGGTATGTTCCCGATGCACGCATGGCTGCCGACTGCTCATCCGGTGGCGCCTGCCCCTGCCAGTGCGGTATTGTCCGGCCTGGTTGTTAAGATGGGTGTCTTAGGAATCATCCGCGTAATCTTCTATGTGGCAGGTTCTGATGTAATCCGCGGAACCTGGGTGCAGACCACGTGGCTCACATTGACACTGATTACTGTATTCATGGGCTCTATGCTTGCCTACCGGGAAAAAGTGATAAAGAAAAGGCTTGCCTATTCTACTGTCAGCCAGATCTCCTATATCCTGTTCGGGCTTGCCCTGCTGAATCCAGAAGCCATAACCGGTTCACTGCTGCATGTTGTATTCCATGCCTGCATCAAGTCCTGTCTGTTCCTCAGTGCAGGTGCAATCATCTATCAGACCGGCAAGACTCGTGTAGACGAATTGACCGGAATCGGCAAAGAGATGCCGGTAACAATCTGGTGTTATACTTTCGCGTCCCTGGCGCTGGTAGGAATTCCTCCTGCAAGTGGATTTATCAGCAAATGGTATCTGGCAGGCGGCGCGCTTGCTTCCGGCATTCCGTTATTTTCCTGGCTTGGCCCGGTAATCCTTCTGATCAGCGCTCTTTTGACAGCAGGCTATCTGCTTCCAATCACAATCCGGGGTTTTCTTCCCGGCGCGGATTATGATTACGCCGGACTTAAGAAAATGGAACCGGTAAAAACGATGGTGATTCCATTGCTCATACTGGCAGGGCTCTCTGTCTTCCTTGGCGTGTTCCCGAATCCGTTGACGCAGTATCTGAATGAAATCATTCAGACATTATTTTAGGAGGGAGAATGTGTGATGAGTCAATATTGGATTGTAGCGGCCATTCTGCTTCCGATACTGGGCGGCGCTCTTACGCCTGTCCTTCCGTTCCGGTCAAGGAAATGGATGCTCGTTTACCTGGAAATACTGATGCTTACGACCTCTGCCATTGTCCTGTCGCTTTTGGCGCATGGGACAACCGGGACGCTGCATCTGGTTTATTTTGTGCGCGGACTTTCTATATCGTTTCGGATTGACGGACTTGCGATGCTCTTTGCCGGACTGGTCTCTGTCCTCTGGCCCTTTGCCATGTTGTATGCTTTCGAGTATATGGAACATGAAGGCCATGAGAAGATTTTTTTCATGTTCTACAGCATGACTTACGGTGTGACTCTTGGCGTGGCGTTTGCATCAGATATGCTTAGTATGTATCTTTTCTATGAGCTTCTGACACTGGTGACCGTGCCTTTGATTCTGCATACACTGGTGCGGGAAGCAGTTCTTGCAGTGCGCCAGTACCTGTATATGTCGCTTGGAGGAGCGGCATTTGCCCTGATTGCCATTATCTTTCTGATGGTGTACGGCAATACCATAGAATTTACCCTGGGAGGCGTCCTGAACCCGGCAGTCATCGGAGACAAGGCCAATCTGCTGTTATTCGTATTCCTGCTGGCATTCCTGGGATTCGGCGTGAAAGCGGCTATCTTTCCCATGAGCGCCTGGCTTCCCCAGGCAGGCGTAGCTCCGACTCCCGTGACGGCGCTGCTTCATGCGGTGGCGGTGGTAAAATCCGGCGTGTTTGCCATCCTGCGCCTGACCTATTACAGTTTTGGCACGGAATTCTTAAGAGGAACATGGGTACAGCCAGTCATGATGGGATTCGCAATGTTTACGATTGTCTATGGATGCAGCCGCGCCGTGAAAGAACAGCATATTAAACGGCGGCTGGCTTATTCTACCGTCAGTAACTTATCTTATATCATTCTTGGCGCTTCAATTATGACCCCGGCAGGAATGGTAGGCGCAATGGCGCATATGGTCTGCCATGCATTTATGAAGATCGGCTCTTTCTTATGCGCAGGCGCTATTATGCATCAAACAGATAAGAAATATATCTATGAATTGAACGGGTTCGGCAGAAAGATGCCTATTGTGTTCGGCTGCTTTACCATATCAGCGCTTGGCCTGATGGGTGTACCGGGATTGGCAGGATTCATCAGCAAATGGAGCCTGGCAAAGGCAGCGGTGGAGAGTGAGAATGTCATGGCATACTTTGGAATCGGCTGTCTGCTGATCTCTGCGCTGCTGACCGCAATCTATATGATGTCGATTGTGATTCGGGCTTTTTTCCCAGGGAAAGAATTCGATTATCAGACGATAGAAGGTGTGACGGATCCCGGCTGGAAGATGTGTTTCCCTCTGGTCTGCTTCGCTGTTGCCGTAATTGCAATTGGATTGTGTTCCCGGCCGCTTGTATCCTTCTTAGAGGATATTGCGGCGGGAATGTTGTAAGATATAGACATTCGCACATAAACGTCCAAAGTACGGACGCCAAGTGCTGTCTAAGGTAACTCTGCTCTGCTCTGCTAGGCTCGAAAACACCTCACCAAGCTGCGCTGAGTACATTCGCACGTAAGCGTCCAAAGTACGGACGCCAAGTGCTGTCTAAGGTAACTCTGCTCTGCTCTGCTA
>CANSLW010000020.1 GCA_947647815.1 uncultured Dorea sp.
CGAAAGCACTGTAATTGCCGGAATTACACAGAATCCAACAAGATATAACCCTATTACAAATCCTGAAGAAAACGCAAAGCGCAGGAAGAAGGTATTAGGGGACATGCTGGAACAGAAGTATATCGATCAGGCTGCTTATGATGAGGCTATGGCTGATGATGTATATTCAAGAATCCAGACTGTCAACAGTGCAGCAATTGATGACAGCCCTTACAGTTATTTCGTTGATGCTCTTGCAGAACAGGTAATCGGGGATCTCAGAGATCAGCTTGGCTATACAGATACCCAGGCATACAATGCTGTATACAGTGGTGGATTAAGCATTTATTCTACACAAAATCTTGCCATGCAGCAGATCTGTGATGAAGAGATGAACAACGACGCTAATTACCCTGGTTTGAAAGAATATGGCCTGGACTGTGCCGTTACTGTCACAAGGGCAGACGGCAGTGTAGAGAATTATGGCTCCGGCCATATCAAACAATATGTTAAAAACGCCCACGGAAATGAACAAGGACTTCTATATTCTAGTGAAGAAGCAGCACGTGCAATGGTAGAAGAATGGAAATCCACCATTGCCCAGGAAGGTGACACTTATGATGAGGTCATCAATATTTCTCCCCAGCCTCAGGCTTCTGTAACTGTTATAGACCAGTCAACCGGACAGATTAAGGCAATGGTAGGCGGGCGTGGCACAAAGGCAACCAGTTTAGGATTGAACCGTGCTTATACCGGTTCTAAACGACAGCCTGGTTCCTGCTTCAAGATTCTTGCTGCTTATGCTCCTGCCCTAGATTCCTGTGGAAAATCATTGGCCACTGTTATCAGAGATGAGCCTTATACTTTGAGAAATGGGAATGTTCTTCGTAACGCCAATGGTCGTTATGGCGGTGATACTACAATCCGAAGAGCTATCACCTGGTCAATCAACGTGTGTGCCGTAAAATTAAGTGATGAAATCACCCAACAGTTAGGATTTGAATACTGTGAAAAATTTGGAATCAGCACTCTCGTTAAGAGCAAAACTACTGATGCAGGAGTCTTCAGCGATCTTGACAACCAGACTCTTTCCCTTGGTGGTATTACTGACGGCGTGTATAATTTTGAAATGTGTGCTGCATATGCAACAATTGCTAATGGCGGTGTATATAACACTCCAACCTTATATACGAAGATTCTTGACCACGACGGCAATGTACTTCTGGAAGGAAGCGGAGAGACACGGACAGTAATACGAGACAGTACCGCTGCTCTTCTTACAAGCGCCATGGAAGATGTTGTAAATTCTGGTACTGGTACTGCCTGCAAATTGCCTAACATGCCGGTTGCCGGGAAAACAGGTACTACAACTTCTAATAAAGACTTGTGGTTCTGTGGCTTCACACCTTATTACACTTGTGCCGTATGGGGTGGATATGATGATAATAAAGAATGCAGCTATGACACGAATTTCCGTTTCCGGCTCTGGCGAGGAATTATGAGCCGTATCCACGAAAATCTGGAACCCCGGGAGTTTACGATTCCTTCAACTGTAGAACAGAAGTCCGTGTGCTCTATCAGCGGGTTACTCGCCGTATCCGGCAGCTGTCCGGCCATTACAGAGCTTTTTGCCACAGATATGCTTGAGAACGATCGCTGTACTGGTCATGGCGGATACAACTATGGCACATATGGAGGAACAGGTGGAACAGATACCGGAAACACCAATAATGATAATGGAGATGACAATAATACAGGAGCAACAAACGATCCAAACAATAATCCGTCACAAGGAACCTTAATTCCTTCCATTCGACCGGATCCTACTCCTGATCCTACCCCAGAGCCTAGTCCAGAGCCATCGCCGGAGCCTAGTCCGGAACCATCACCAGAGTAGAATGTTTGCATTCAATGGTATAAAAAGTTGTTTAAACTTAAGGGGGCTGTAACTCACATGAGTTACAGCCCCTTCTCTTTTACTTTTCTACTATCCTCTTATACCCATGCGGGTGTACATCTTTGCAATCTATAATATTAACTTGGCTGCCCCGCAGATTCCTGCATCATTTCCAAGCTGTGCCAATACAAACTTCGTTTCCTTATTGGCAAAGAAAGACTTCTCTTTAAAATATTTCTCGACATATCCAAGAAGAATCTCTCCCGCTTTTGACACGCCGCCCCCAATTACAATTACAGAAGGATCTGTCACTACTGCAAGATTCGCCATCGCATATCCAAGATAAGAACCAAATTCTTCTACAATCTCTTCTGCAACCGAATCCCCTGCTTTCAATGCATCAAAAACTTCTTTTGCACTAACTTCCTTCTCCCTGAGTACAGATGCCGTCTCATCTGCCGCAAGTCTCTTCTTAGCAAGTCTGACAATTCCCGTAGCCGAAGCATACTGTTCCAGACATCCCTTATTGCCGCATCCGCAACACTCTGTCTCTTCATGATTCACACAGAGATGACCAATCTCCCCACCAGCGCCATGCGCGCCTGCCAAAGCCTGCCCATTGACAATAACACCGCCGCCTACGCCTGTTCCGAGAGTCACCATAATCATATTCTTCTGGCCCTTTCCAGCGCCAAGCCACATCTCACCAAGAGCCGCTACATTCGCATCGTTGCCTGCTGCAACCTTCATACCGGTCAGAGCTTCCATCTCCCGTCTTACTTCTTTGTATCCCCAGCCAAGATTCGCTGTATTCTGTACAACACCTTCCTCATCCACAGGCGCCGGAATACCAATCCCTATTCCTGACATCTGAGATACTGCAAGTCCCTTCTCCTCCATCTTTTTCTTCAAAGCTTCTGCAATATCCGGAAGGATTGCCTCCCCCTTATTCTCAGTATGTGTTGGAATCTCCCATTTATCGATCAATTCACCATCTGTCTTAAACAGACCAATCTTTACCGTTGTTCCTCCTATGTCAACTCCAAAACAATATTCCATTTTCCGTCTCGTCCTCCTATTGCTATTTCTTCGTAAGATTCTGCTGTACACGCTTATACAATTCTTGGGCCGCATTATAACCCATCTTCTTCTGCCGATAATTAATCGCAGCCGTCTCAACAATAATCGCCAGATTACGCCCCGGACGGATTGGAAGCTGATGACAGACAACTTTATTTCCCAGGAACTCCGTATATTCCTCTTCCATTCCAAGCCTGTCATACTTCTTCTCTTTATCCCAGTCCTCCAGCGTAATGACCAGGTCTATATTCTGGGTTGCCCTTACACTTTGTACACCATACAGCGTCTTCACATCAACAATTCCAATTCCTCTGAGTTCGATAAAATGTCTTGTGATATCAGGCGCAGTCCCAACCAGTGTCTCGTCACTGACTTTACGTATCTCCACTACATCATCACTGACCAGACGATGCCCTCTCTTGATCAACTCCAACGCAGCTTCACTCTTTCCAATACCACTCTCTCCCATAATCAGCACGCCAACACCATATACATCGACTAATACACCATGAATAGATATGCACGGCGCCAGTTCCACGTTCAGCCATCTGATGATCTCTGCCGTGAACTGAGCTGTCTTCTTCTCTGTATTAAATACCGGAATATTCGCCTCCTCTGCCATATCCAGAAACATCTGTTCTGGTTTCATGCTCCTCGAAAATACAATGCACGGAATCTGATAAGACAGCAATTGCTTATAGATCTCTCTCTTATGCTCTTCATCCATCGTCTCAAGAAATGTATATTCTACATACCCTATCAGCTGTACACGATCTGAATCAAAATGTTCAAAATATCCCGTAAGCTGCAGGGCAGGCCTGTTAATATCCGGAACTTCAATCCTCTTCCCTGTCACATCTACGTTAGGCGTGAGATTCTTGAGGTTCATTTTCTCTACGACCTTCTTTAACTCAACTTTTCCTGCCATAGTCCTCTCCTTTTTACACTTGTTAGGTTCTATCTCCAGAAACATCGGCATGTCTCATACTATATTATATCACATCAATGGAAAAAGTTATAGACATCCTGAGCGGATTTTTCATTCATCGACGGAAGTTCCTTCAGTTGTTCTACTGTTGCGCTTTTTATTGCATCGATATTCTCAAAATGACGCATCAAGTCTTTTCTTCTTGCCGGCCCAACCCCTGGAATATCGTCCAAAATCGAATGTACCTGTCCTTTGCTTCTCAACTGACGATGAAATGTAATCGCAAACCGATGTGCTTCATCCTGTATCCGTGTAATCAGCCGAAAACTCTCCGAGTCCTTATCTATGGAAATCTCTTCATTCTGATAGTACAGCCCTCTGGTACGATGATTATCATCTTTGACCATACCACATACCGGAATATCCAGCCTAAGTTTCTCCAATACCTTTAACGCTACATTCACCTGGCCTTTTCCTCCATCCATAAGAATCAAGTCTGGAAATGCTGTAAAACCTCCCAGCTCTTTTCCCTCTTCCTGCTCCCGCATGCCATGCTCAAACCGACGCGTTAGTACTTCCTCCATACTGGCATAATCATCTGCCCCTTCTACACCCTTAATCTTAAATTTACGGTAATCATTGCGTTTGGGTTTTCCTTTCTCATATACCACCATAGAACCAACCGAAGCAAAGCCATTGGTATTAGATATATCGAAAGCTTCCATCCGCATGACTCCTGAGATTCCCAACATCTTCTCCAATTCTTTTACTGCGCCGATTGTCCTGCCTTCTTCTCGTTTCAATCGTTCCTTATCTGTGCTAAGTACTAACGCCGCATTCTTCTTTGCCAGTTCTACCAGCTTTTCTTTCGTTCCTTTTTTCGGAATTCTTAAGTGCACGCGGTGTCCCCGCCTTTTTGACAGCCATTCTTCTATTACTTCCATATCATCTACCACCCCTGGAAGCATCAATTCCGCAGGAATGTAAGGCGTTCCTGCATAAAATTGCTTAATAAAACTAGATAAAATCTCGCTTTCCGTCTCTCCCTTTACAATCTTGAGATAAAAATGATCCCTTCCAATCAATCTTCCTCCCCGGATAAAGAATACCTGGACAACCGCATCCTCTTCTTCGACCGCTGCTGCAAGGATATCTCTGTCATCTCCCGCCGTATCTGTAATCTTCTGCTTCTGTGCAATCTTCCGAACGCTGGTAAGAAGTTCTCGATATTCAATTGCTTTCTCAAATTCCAGAGCTTCCGATGCTTCCTGCATCTTCTCTTCTAGTTCTTTCAGTATCAAATCGTAGTTCCCGTTCAGGAAATGTACCACTTCCTGTATGGATTTTCGATAATCCTCCTCAGAAATATACCCTTGACAAGGCGCTTTGCACTGATGGATATGATAGTTCAGACAAGGCCTCTCTTTCCCGATATCTCTGGGCAGTTTCCTGTTGCAGCTTCTGATGCTGTATAGTTTCCGAATCAGCTCTATCGTATCCTTTACCGCACCGGCGCTGGTATAAGGTCCAAAATATTTGGACTTGTCCTTCATCATCCTTCTTGCTATCACGACCCTTGGATATGGCTCATCTACAGTCACCTTGATAAATGGATATGTCTTATCATCCATCAGCATGGTATTGTACTTCGGTCTGTGTTCTTTGATCAGATTACATTCCAGTACCAAAGCTTCCAATTCAGAATCCGTGACAATATATTCAAAACGTGTAATATGCGTCACCATCTGCTCAATCTTAGCTCCTTTGTTCCTGCTGCTCTGAAAATATTGACGCACACGATTTTTCAGGCTGATTGCCTTACCCACATAGATAATCGCATCACGCTCATCGTGCATAATATAAACTCCTGGCCTTCCCGGAAGCTTCTTCAGTTCTTCTTGAATATCAAACATAATTTCTCTCCAATGAAAAAATCTTCTTAAGAACAAAGTTTCTATACTATAAAAAAAGTCCAGTGTGTCAACTGAACAATACTCTTTACTCTCTGATACGACATATAGTACGAAATCCTGACAACGAGCCATATACATACAGACATATGCATCTGGCTCGTTGCTTCACAAGGATAATAGAGCACTATTTTTCCTCATCCTTTTCAAGATTAACCGGATTCATAGCAATCCGTTCTTCACCCTTTTCTTTCTTTTCTGCCGGATCAATTCCTTCTACCTCATGGAAAATCTCCATAAATTCCTTACCGGTAATTGTCTCTTTCTCAATCAGGAATTCTGCAATCTTATCCAGTGCTTTACGATGCTCTCCAAGGAGCTTCTTTGCAGCCTCATAAGAATCTTTCAGAAGCTTCATGACTTCTTTGTCAATCTCAGAAGCAGTTTCCTGACCACAGTTAGCTACCGGTCTTCCGTCCAGATAGCGGTTCTGAATAGATTCCAGACCGATCAGGCCGAATTTTTCACTCATTCCGTACTGTGTTACCATGGCTCTTGCAACCTTAGTCGCCTTCTCTATATCATTAGAAGCCCCTGTCGTAACCGTATCAAATACAATCTCTTCCGCTGCGCGCCCTGCCAGCATGCCGACTAACATTGCATGAAGTTCTTTCTTAGTATTCAGAAACTTCTCTTCTTCCGGCGTCTGCATAACGTACCCCAAGGCTCCCATAGTTCTTGGTACAATGGTAATCTTCTGCACCGGCTCTGCGTCTTTCTGCAGCGCGCTTACCAAGGCATGGCCGACTTCATGATAAGATACAATCTTTCTCTCTTCCTGACTCATAATACGGTCTTTTTTTTCTTTTCCTACCAATACGACTTCCACCGCTTCGAACAAATCAGACTGTGACACAGCTGTCCTGCCGTTTTTAACAGCTGTAATGGCTGCCTCATTAATCATATTTGCAAGATCAGAACCTACCGCGCCGCTGGTAGCCAGTGCAATGGCTTCCAGATCTACGGTCTCATCCATGCGGACGTCTTTAGAGTGAACCTTCAAGACATCCACCCTTCCTTTTAAATCAGGCTTTTCTACTACAATCCGACGGTCGAAACGTCCCGGACGCAAGAGAGCCGGATCCAGAATCTCCGGACGGTTTGTCGCCGCCAGAAGTACAAGTCCCTTATTACTCTCAAATCCATCCATCTCAGCAAGGAGCTGATTCAGTGTCTGCTCGCGTTCATCATTGCTGCCTAATTGATTATCACGACTCTTACCTATTGCATCAATCTCATCAATGAAAATAATACATGGAGCCATCTGCTGAGCCTGCTTGAACAAGTCGCGGACTCTGGATGCGCCGACGCCTACATACATCTCTACAAATGCAGAGCCGCTCAGCGAGAAGAACGGTACATTCGCTTCCCCTGCCACAGCCTTCGCGAGCAGCGTTTTTCCTGTTCCCGGAGGTCCCACAAGAAGCGCGCCCTTGGGGAGTTTCGCGCCGACACTGGTATATTTCCCAGGGTTATGCAGAAAATCAACCACTTCCTGCAAAGACTCTTTCGCCTCATCCTGTCCTGCGACATCTTTGAATGTAACACCGGTCTGTTTCTCCACGTACATCTTGGCATTGCTTTTTCCGATTCCCATCATGCCGCCGCCCTTTGACATCTTTCTTGTCATCCAGACGAAGACACCTACCAGTATCACTACCGGAATCAATGAAAATAAAGTCTGCACTACGATCGCCGACGTTGTATCCGGAATCTGCTGACTGAACTTGACGCCTGCTTTGTCAAGCCGCTCTGCCAGTGAATCATCACGCACCACGCCTGTGTAATATTCTTTGGCAATCTTCTGATCCTTTTCCTTCTTCTCCGTTATAACGATTCTGCTGCTCTGAATAACTACTTCTTCTACTTTATCATCTTCTACCATCTCAAGGAACTCATCATAACTGATCTCATTATCGCTTCCCGCTCCCTGAAACTGGAATAAAGCCATAACCATGATTGACGTAATTATTGTCACCAGTATGATAAAAGACAATCCCTGCTTATTATTTCTATTATTGGGATTCCTGTTATTCTGATTATTATTGTTCTGATTGTTATTATTCTGGTTATCCATCTTCTTCCTCCTGTATTACCCTTCCATTATAAGTACACCCTTTCTAGAAATCAATAAAAACATTACCAAAGACCGATTTTTTTACCCTTACATCAGTGTTATTTAATGCTTTTTATGGAATTTTTACAATTATATTTACTTATTATCTATATAGCACATATTTTTAGTATCATTTTAGTATCACGGCAGACCCATCTAACCATTCCCCGAAGCCCTGGATCTCTTCCAGGCGGTAGGCCAGACGACGGGACGTTTTGCCCTGTCCTCTCCTTCTCTTCCTGGAAACGTTCCGGATCGCTCTGCAGGCAGTCGGGTCGTGATACCCTTCATGGTTCTTCAATCTATCCATCCCAACACCTCTAATTCTACCTCGCTTAAACCTGTCCGCATGAAGGACTCCACGCCCACATGACGGCAGCTATTGGCAGATATGTATTCTTCGTAGTATCTGCGGTACTTGCGTGAGATTCCCGGCTGTCTGAGCGTTCTCAGGGCCTTGCTCTGGATATCACGGACTTTATTATATGTGACTCCCCATTCCTGGCTAATCTCGTTCAGCGTCCGACCATCAAGGAAACGCCTCTTAATCACTTCCGGAAGATTCCCAGGCAGACGGTCAACTGCAATCCATAATTCCCGCTTCATGGCAGCAGTATCCGCACTCTCTATTGCGTCCCCTTCCAAGTCCTGGTCTGATGCTATGGTATCCTCAAGGGTAAAATCCCCATCTTCCCCGCCTATGACCTCGCTGAGGCTTCGCATCTGCCCGATCTGGACCGCTTTCTTGATCTCCTGGAGTTTATCCCGGTCTACATTCAGAAGACGGCACAGGGCGAATTCTGGGGGCCATTCCCCGAACTGCCTGCGGTACTCCTTTACGACTTTGTTATACTCATAGACTTCTTCCCTGGCATGTACCGGAAGACGGATCACACTGCCGCAGTTGTCAATATACCGCTTCATACTCTGCCGGATCCAGAAGGAGGCATAGCTTAAGAACGACACACCCCGATCGGCGTCAAAGTGGTTGACAGCTTCAGATAAGCCGATATATCCCTCCTGCATCAGATCCTCCATCTCTGCGACGCCCTGGTACTTCTTCGCCGTCTTTGCTATAAATCCCCAGTTCTGGTCGTAGAGCTTAAGCATGTTCTTGGCCACATCCTCACCGGCCCTGATCCGGGCTACCAACTGTTCATTTTCCACTCTGACCGCCTCCCTTATGCAAAATACCCCGGACAATCCAAAGGAGAAAGAAAAGAAAGTCCGGGATACTTCTATCAAATTATTAGTTAACTGCTGCTCTTTTAGGCTGTTGTCGTAGTTGCCTGGTAATAGATTGCCTTCGCTTTATTCTCCAGGACAAATGCATCATACACAATACGACCCTCTACCAGGCTACCACTGATTCCAGGTGGATCCTGATGTGTCTTGTAATCTGCCAGCTTCACAGGCGCCACGGTTGCCCGTGGGTGTGACACCATAAACCCGAAGTTCTCCGGCATCCTGGTGGATGGTACTTTCACGACATTCATTCCGTCAAGGTTGGAGATTACACCTTTCAGCCTCATATCTTCACCTATATTCGAATTGAGGATGATCTCCCTACTCTTCTTCATGATCTGGTACACTTCCGGGATAACAGACAGCACGCGCCCCGACTCCGGAACCTCTGCATTATCAAGAGTCGTTGTAGCTTTGATGATCTCACCGTAAATATTATCCGGCGTCAGCGTGATCGGCTCCGGCTTCGTTCCTGCCTTAACAGTCATAACCCGGTACACATAGGAATCAACCTCAGGAACTGTCACCTCACGTAGCTGTCTGGCAAGCGCCGAAGCTGCCTCCAATGTGCGCCCCGTCTCATCAGTGTCCAGTTTATCAATCACGAATGTAAAAGAACGGTCGTTCTTGATCATCATGCTTTCAGTCTCGGCGTTCAGATTCCCGATATCGCCATACCGTGACGCTTTTGCAGTTGTTCCGTCTCTGTCGTAATTGTGCATTTCAGATGTACTAATCTTATACACTTTGATTGTTCTTGCGCCAGTCCAGGAAAAGTCCTGGTTTGTTATCAGCGCTCTTTTGCTCTCTGTGGTAAACAATTCATCCACATAAGGCAGATACTTGGTTACTAATTCAATCGCCATTTCTTACACTCCTATCGCTATTTCAGCCCCATAGCGCGCCGAATGGCATCATCTCCGCCCTTTCCGCTGCCTGTCGGGCCTACCGCGTTTAGAATTGGCTCTGCAGCTTTCTGGGCGAACGGGGCTATAATCTGAATACATTTGTCTACAGTTTCTTTGTCCAGCCCCCTGAGAGAATCACACAGATCTTTGGGCAGTCCCATCTCTGAAACACGCTCTTTCACATAGATTGCTGTTTCCCTCTGCTGTAGTTCCAGTTCTCGGTCACTTGGTCCCGTCACAGCCTTCGCCCTGGCTAACCGTTCCTGCACGATCCGGTTAACTTCCTCCTGGGTGAATGTCTTTGGCTCCTGGCTCTTCTGTTGTGCCTGGCCTTCATTCTGCTGTATTGTTCCGTTGGTGTTAAGTTCTTCCATTTCATTTCCTTCCTTTCCCCGTTTTACGCCTGGTCGGCTTATCAGACCAAACAGAAAAAGGCGTAGGAACAACTGCAGACAATCCGTCTGTAATTATTCCCACGCCCTCACAAGGCTTACACCGATATCCGGTGCGGTACTCTGCTCTATTTAGTCTAAATCTATTATAACAAATAGCTCAAAATACATCAAGCATTTTTCCACACTCTCGTTGTTCGCCCGTTGTTCGATTTCAGCACAGCTTAAAATATATCAACCGTTTTTGTAATTTCTCGGGGTTCCTCTCGGGTTCAGTCCAAATTTAAATTAAAATACATCAACCGTTTTCCGTAATTCCTCATGCTTCGCTCTTGGTTCGTTCCGTTTTCAGCTTATGTTTCATCAAGCTGAAAACATCCAGATCGGCATAGGCGTTCCGGTACTTCCCTTCCCTCTTCCTGGACACCTTATAAGACTTAATCACAGGAGAGAGCAGCCGGATCACGCCAGCCAGCTCTTCATCGGTGGTATATGATATCCTGATCTTAACGCTCATGCGCTTTTCTCCTGGCACGCTCTTCACGTTTGCCGTAAGCATAACCAAACTGAAACATTTTCCACATCCAAATTTCTGGCGAACTCTGATGATAATATTCTTTTACTGCTTGCGAAATGTTTCTAATCTGATCAAACGATACATCACATCCGCATTCACCATGCGTCAATATGTAAATATCTGCTCCTATAGTCTTCTTTTTCTTCATAAACTCCTTGTCC
Organism: uncultured Dorea sp.; assembly: GCA_947647815.1. Taxonomy (GTDB): domain Bacteria; phylum Bacillota; class Clostridia; order Lachnospirales; family Lachnospiraceae; genus Sporofaciens. The sequence goes on from CANSLW010000020.1 coordinate 11,254, forward strand.
TTTCCCCGGATCCTGTGCTATATTATTCCTATCTCTTTTCTCCAACACGCTGCCCGGCGAGTGGAAATAGAGATACACGGCTCCGGCTGTGTGATGCCCTGTAGATACTGGTTTTATCTATGGGGCGTTTTTGGTTACTCCGTGTCTACACTTCCGCCGATCCGGATGAAGTGAAAGCCCTCTATCTGGTACGGCATTGGCGGCGCATATCCAATGCATTCCGTCAGTGACTCCGAACTGTCCGCGATCCGTTCCAGGGCATCGGCGATCCGGTTCATATCGTTCAATAAAACCTGTGCTTGTCCTTCTGTCATAATCTTCTATGCCTCCCTCAGTATCTGAGAACAACGCTTTACTTCTTCAACATTTATGTACAGATTACGGCTTGGAAGAAACAATATCTTCGGTGTCAGTGCAATCTCTTCCAGTTCGTGTGCGCTCATATCTGCATAAATCTCTATTACACCATCCAGATCATTCTCCATACCCACATGAGCATGGCACGCTGTAATTACTGCTACATCCGTCACAATTGCGTGACCTCTCAACTCAATGCACTGGTGTCTTGCTACTCCGTTTTCTCTGTAATCAACTACAAATAATCTTCTCATTCTGTTCTCCTTTCTACTAACCTACTAACCCAATAGGATAACGAAAATAACGAAAATAACGCTATTTTCTATAGAGTTATTTTTAGCCTGTTTTTCCCCTGCTAATTGCAAAATGTTTTTTTACTATATATATCGTTATCTACGTTATATATAGCTACAGCCCTTATAATTAGGGGCTTTCAGCGATAACAAACTGTATAACGAATGATAACGAAGATAACGAACTATGTAAATGGAAGAGATTCTTGTATAACTTCATCCTGTTCCAGATAACGAAAACCATCTTCATCTCGTTCTCTCTCGTAACATTTTTGTTGTCCATATCCGTCAAACTTGTGTGTTGTTCCTTTTTTCCATCCAGATATAGAATTATTCATAATATCGGATATCCGGTTTATTGTTCTCCTATCTGGTTTTTCTTGTATATCTAATGCCTTTTCAGCAATCTGAATATTACAGGTATAATCATCTTCATGAGAATTTAACCAGTTCTGGATCACACCTACCCATGGATCGTCTTCCTTGAAATTCTCTTGTAATGACTCTATATACTCGTCCAGATCCCGTGGCATTGTTAAGCTGAATTTCCCACTTTTATATATCTGGTACGCCTCTGCCCATGCCTGCTTAAATTCATACATAAGTATTTCATCATCAACGAATAAACTTTTTGTCGGAGACACTACACCGCAGTCCATAGGCAGAAAACGCCTGTTCCCGGTTTTATCAACGAGAAACTGGCTATTATTTGTCGTTCCCACAAATACACACGTTCTGCGTCTTTTTTCCGTCTCTCTTTCGTATGATCCGCGATATTCATCGGCTGTCAGCGTAACAAAAGATTTAATATTCTCTACTGAACTCTTAAAAGCCAGAAGTTCATTAAACTCTACAATGATTTTGCCTTGTAGCAATTCACCGGAATCCTTTCCCCTTACAACATCTTTCAAATTTTCAAGATACCATTCATCATTGCAGCATAACTTCATGAAAAATGTTGATTTACCTATTCCCTGTGGTCCAGAAATCACAATCACATAGTCGAATTTCGTACCAGGACAGAAAGCCCTGCTTATCACCGCAAGCATTAATAATTTCATACATTCCGTTGTGTAGCGTGTTTTCTCTACTCCTAAATAATCCGTCAATAGATTTTCAATTCTTGGCACACCGTCCCAGGTTATGCTGTTAAGCATATCAATGAATGGATTGAATTTATTAACATCTGCCACCATCTCGAGAGCTGATAATATTTTCTTATCGGAATTAATAAGATAATAAGTCTCCATATAGTAAAGCAAATATTCAGTGTCTATGTTTGTCCAATCCCTTAATTCTTCGGACTTGTTCCACGGTAACGCACCTTCTACGCTCTTTCTGTTTGATAATGTATTGAACTTTATTTTTCCGCATAATGCCGGATCAACTCCAAGCACTGTAACACAATTTTTTCTTGACTGAATCGGGATATTTTTATCCTTCTGCATATCCAACATATGGAATACATTGCCTACCATTTCAGAATCTGCGTTGACACATCTTTTTTCGATAGTTTCACTCTCTCCGTTTCTTGCTGTCTCGTCCGTGGTTCCTCACTCCCTTCCAATCTCTTTCTATACCATTCTGCAACGTTTATCATCTCCTTTTCGTGATTATGCTCATATTCTGCTACAATACAGGTGTAGTATTCTCTTGCCCTGCTGCAGCCTAATATCTCCAATCTGGTTATTGCCTCTTCTGCGAATCCTGGCCATGTCAATTCATAGCCGTAGATTTTCATGAATGTAGATCTGTATAACTTCATATTTGTCCTGAATGTGCTTAGAAAACTCTCCCGGCTCGGCTGATCGGGTACACTGTGACTGTCTTGGTCTACTCTCTGGCAACCTCTCTCAAACAGTCCCTTTAATTCGCCTCTTCGCTCAGCATCCTCTACATCTCGGCAGAATTTCCGGAACACATCCTGTGGAACTGGTGGAGGTAGATATTTTTGTGCCATAGGCTCATACCTCCACTATCCAACTTTAACACCGTAGCACCGTTCCTGGAAGAATGCCCGACTAACGCGACCTTGAACGGTTATGTATCCTTTCTCCTTCAATTCCTTATTCAGCCCTCTGATCACAGAATAAGCCTTACTTTCTGATACTCCTAAAATCTCTGCTACCTCCTTCGCTCCAATAAACTGCCGTTCCACTTTCTGCCTCCTCTCCTCCTGGTACTGCTCTGCCTCCCCGATCAGCGTCATGATCTCCTGGTGGCGTCTCAGGAAGTCCTCACTACCCACCTGCAGGCGTTCCTCTTCTGCTGCTACTAATTCATCTAACATAGTCTTAAATTCTTCCTGTGACATAATAAAAGCCTCCTTCCAATCATTCCACGCTGCCCGGCGTGCTGTTAATTTTCTAATAACTGTTCAATTGATACGTTCAAAGCCTTAGCGATCTTGCAGCCTATTTCATCCGTGCAGGACTTTCCAGAACGGATATAGTTAATTGTTGCCCTGGATACTCCTGACAGCTCTGCTAGACGCTTCTGCGTCATGTCCTGCTTGGCAAGCTCTGTAACAAGCTTTATTCTGTCAATTCTCATTTTCTCACCTCCGTTTTAAAATATATAGTACATTTGTACTAATCTCGTTCTATAATACAGTGCATTTGCACTAATGTCAATACTTTCAAAAAAAATATTTTACAAATGTACTAATTTATGATTTAATAGTAATCAAAGGAGCGTGATAAAATTGGGTGTAGGCAAGACTCTAAAAGAATTATTGAACAATAAAGGAATGACCGCAAAAGAATTATCAGAACAAACCGGAATATCTATAAATACGATATATGCGATACTAAAGCGCGACAATGATAGTATAAAACCAGAATCATTGTTAAAAATCTGTAATATACTAAATGTTAGTCCAAATTATATTTTAGGTATTCCCGATAGAACGCCACTGGAAATACCTGCCGTCGAACATAAAATTTCATTAATCAACAAATGGTTTTATGAGTCCCCTTACAAAATAAATTTGCATGAAAATAATGTATACACCATATCCGACCAAAAAAGACATATCGCCGTATATATAACCCTTGATGATATTGAACAAATATATCGTGATATGGTGAACTCTTGCGAATATACTATAGACAAATTTATTTTTGAAAAATTAAAAAAAGAAGATAAAAACAATTTGATGAATTGAACGATAAAGGCAAGAACAAACTAACTGATTACGCCGAAGATTTAACCAAGATACCAGAATACCAGAAGAAAGACGAATAGTATTCGCTCTAGAAAGCGAATACCGCCCCGATCGGCAAAAAAAGGCGTTCCTCTGCTGAAAAAAAAGCAGAAGCCCACCCTAAATTATAAGATAATGGCCCAACCCTAAAAGCGGGGATCAGGTATTATCTTCTGGTTCATAATACGACAAAACAAACACGCTGTCAATTCCCGATCGGTACAGTTGTATCCAATCTGGCAACACCTTAGGACTCTCCAGGACGGAGATACCTGGACTGGATCCAGGGCAGCCTATCCCATCGTTTTGACGGGTGAGTACTGAGGGCCATTTGTCCCCCAGTATTTGCGCCGGCGCAATTCTTCTTTCCAGAAGAATGCCCTCGTACATTAACAATATAATATGCTTACCCGACTAGCCGACGGACGTGCTCCCACCCTTTCCCGGTCTGTAGAAAGGAGTGGTATTTATGAGTACATATGAGGAATTTATGACCTTGCTGACCTTTGCGTTACTGGTTGTTGCGATTCTGAATTTGAAAAATAAAAAATAAGCCGTCTGTACTCTGGCAAGTTCAAGAAACGGCTTACTTTTTATGTAACTGTTAATTAATTCGCCGGGTCGGGTGATGTGCGCTCACCCTTCGGCTAGTCTGTTAAGCATATTATAGCCAATCTTTTAAAATATGTCAAATAATTTTCCAGTCATTCCACGCTGCCCGGCCGGATGAAAGGAAGATGATAGAATGGCATGCTATAAAGACGATCAGCGCGGTACCTGGTACTGCAAATTTTATTACGTGGACTGGACAGGCACGAGACGCCAGAAACTCAAGCGGGGCTTTAAGCTGCAACGGGAGGCGAAGGAGTGGGAACGACTCTTTCTGGAACAATTTGCAAAGAATCCGGATATTACCTTTGAGACGCTCTATAACAAGTATGTAAAGTTCAAAGAGAACCGCATCAGGGCTTCCACCCTGGAAAGCCAGAAGAACGCCGTAGAACTGCATATACTGCCCTATTTCAAAGACATGGTAGTATCTGAGATCACACCAGCAGATATTGTGGAGTGGCAGAACGCAATACTGAACAAGAAATTCTCAGCATCCCACACCAGGCAAATAAACGCCTATTTAAAGATGATTTTCAAATATGCTATTGATTATCTGGGATTGTCCCAAAGTCCCGTTAAATCGCAGATATGCAAGCCTGAGAAGGGCAATATAGACTTCTGGACACCAGAAGAATATAAAATCTTCTCTGACCACATCCGGGACAATATAGAATTATACACTGCATTCGAGATGCTATTTTATACTGGTATGCGCAAGGGCGAACTTCTTGCCCTTACCCTGAATGATATCGACTTCGCCCAGAAGACCATCAGCATCACTAAGACATTGGCTTATGTCGATGGTGTCTACGTCAACCAACCGCCGAAGACCAGGAAGAGCAATCGCACGATAGATGTGCCTGACTTCCTTCTGGACGAGATACGGACATACATCGGCAGACTGTATAAGCCGGATCCGGAGCACCGCTTGTTTCTTCGGTCCCGGGTATGGCTCGGCGAAGCTATCACACATGTCTGCAGCAGGATAGACTTGAAGCCGATCAGGGTGCATGATCTGAGGCATTCACACGCCAGTATGTTAATTGATCTGGGGGCGAATCCCTTAATGATCGCAGAACGGTTAGGACATGAAGACGTGAAAATGACAATGAACACTTATTCACATCTCTTCAAGTCCCACCAGAAAGAAATTATAGAAAAATTAGAAAAAATCAAATCTTAGTATCAAAACAGTATCATAAAAGAGAGTGAAAGCCGTGTTTCTTGGATTCCACTCTCTTTTAATTCCATAAAAACATTATGAAAAGATTGTAAATTCCCTATATTCTGTAGTATACTTTGAATGGTAATGGTTATGCTGGAAATAACATCTTAGCCTTTCAAATACTATATTGTCTAAAAAATAGTTATATACAAGGGGTACATATTTATGAAAATTGGATTTGACAATGAAAAATATCTTCAGATGCAGTCTTCCCACATCCGGGAACGTATTGAACAGTTTGGCCAGAAACTGTACTTGGAATTCGGCGGCAAATTATTCGATGACTTTCATGCTTCCCGTGTACTTCCGGGATTTCAGCCTGACAGTAAGCTCAGGATGCTCAAGCAGCTCTCTGACCAGGCAGAGATTATCATCGCAATAAGCGCGGAAGATATAGAGAAAAACAAAGTGCGGGGAGATCTGGGCATCACCTATGATTCCGACGTACTTAGGCTGATGTCTGCTTATCAGGAACAAGGATTATATGTAGGAAGCGTTGTAATCACCAAGTACAGCGGACAGGAAAGCGCCGTTCTTTTTAAGACCCGACTGGAAAAACTTGGAATCAAAGTATACCGTCATTATGTGATTCCCGGCTATCCGTCGAATGTTCCTTATATTGTAAGTGATGAAGGATACGGTAAGAATGATTACATAGAAACTTCCCGCCCTCTGGCTGTTGTAACTGCCCCCGGCCCTGGAAGCGGAAAGATGGCAGTCTGCTTATCCCAGCTGTATCAAGAGCACAGACGCGGAATCTCAGCCGGATATGCCAAGTTTGAGACATTTCCTATCTGGAATATTCCACTAAAGCATCCTGTCAACCTGGCTTATGAGGCCGCAACCGCCGACCTCAATGATATCAATATGATCGATCCTTTCCATCTGGAAGCATATGGAGAGACTACGGTCAATTATAACCGGGACGTAGAGATCTTCCCTGTGTTAAACGCGATGTTCCAACGAATTTACGGCGAAAGCCCTTACAAGTCACCTACCGACATGGGCGTCAATATGGCAGGAAACTGTATCTGTGATGATGATGTGTGCCGGGAAGCCTCCTGTCAGGAAATTCTCCGCAGATATTATGATTCCTTAAAACGCCTGCTCTTTGGTACCTGCCCTGATTCAGAGGTAGTTAAGATTGAAATGCTTATGAATCAGGCAAAAATCACCGTTCATGACCGCCCGGTCGTAGACGTTGCTCTGGCACGCGCCAAAGAAACCGGCAGTCCTGCCGCAGCGCTTCAACTCCATGACGGCCGTATCATTACAGGAAAGACATCGAATCTTCTGGGCGCCTCTGCGGCTCTTCTTCTAAACGCATTGAAAGAACTGGCTGGAATTGACCACAAACTACATGTCATTTCCCCAGAGGCAATTGAACCGATCCAGAAGCTAAAAACATTGTATCAAGGAAGTAAGAACCCAAGGCTGCATACGGACGAAGTCCTAATCGCCCTGTCTGTCAGCGCCGCAACCGACCCGACTGCACAGCTCGCCTTAGATCAATTACCTAAATTAAAAGGCTGTCAGGCGCATACCTCGGTAATGGTCGGTTCCGTTGATATGAAACAGTTTAAAAAATTATCAATTCAGGCTACTTTCGAAGCAAAATATGAAAAAAACTCCATACTCTTTAATGGATCCGGCATATAATTAAAAACCCGCGGCAATCGCCCAAACTACCTGCTGAATAATGTTCTCCCGCAGCTACGCAGCCAGTGCGTGGCTCGGGTGTGAAAAGTAACGCCCAATCTGCCTGTAAGCAGTCACTCGGCTCGTTGTTTGCGGAAATAATATAACAGAAATTCCAAAAAGAAAAATAGATGCACAATATATGTTTGAAGTTGTTATTACTTACTCCATATATTGTGCATCCATCTCAGACTACAAATATATTCTCACACATTTCAGCGCTTCCGCCACAACCTGGTGCATATCATAATAACGATACATACCCAGCCTTCCTCCAAAGATTACATCTTCCTCCTGCTCTGCCAGCAATCTATATTTCTCATAAAGAGTATTATTTTTCTCATCGTTCATCGGATAATATGGCTCATCCCCTTTACTCCATGTGGCAGGATATTCTCTGGTAATAACCGTCTTCGGATTTATCTCCGTATCCGTATTGCCATAGCCGCCCTGACAGCCATATTCAAAATGCTTATGTTCGATGATTCTTGTATATGGAATCTCATACTCCGTATAATTGACCACGGCATTTCCCTGATAGTTTTCCACATCAAGCGTCTCCGTCTCGAACCGCAGGCTTCGGTATTCCAGTTCACCGTAGCAATAATCATAATATGCATCTATCATTCCGGTGAATACGATTTTTTCTGCCTGACTCTTAAGATTTTCCCGCTCTTTGAAGAAATCTGTCTCTAACCGAACCTCGATTCCCTCAAGCATCTTCTCGACCATCTGCGTATAACCGCCAATCGGGATTCCCTGATATTTATCATTAAAGTAATTATTGTCATACACAAAACGCACCGGAAGCCGGCGGATAATAAAACTTGGAAGCTCCGTGGCCCGTTTGCCCCATTGTTTCTCAGTGTAACCCTTCACCAGTTTTTCATAGATATCCTTTCCCACCAGGGAAATAGCCTGCTCCTCCAGATTCTTCGGTTCGGTGATACCCGCTTCCCGAATCTGCCTGTCGATAATCTCTTTTGCTTCCTCAGGAGTCTTAACATTCCACATCTTACTGAATGTGTTCATATTAAACGGAAGATTATACAATTCATCCTGATACCTTGCCACCGGACTGTTGGTATAACGATTAAATTCTGCAAACTGCTGCACATAATCCCACACCTCTTTATTTGATGTATGGAAGATATGTGCGCCATACTCATGCACCTGGATTCCTTCCACTTCCTTAGTGTATATGTTGCCTCCTATGTGATTCCGGCGATCAATCACAAGTACTTTCTTCCCTGCTTTATTTGCCTCATATGCGAAGATAGAGCCAAACAGGCCTGCTCCTACAATTAGATAATCATATCTCATGTCTTCTTCCTTCTTTCTATTCATTATATTATATATGCTGTAATTCTCTATTTCCGATTATAACATATAACAGAAAGAAATCCAGGCGCTGTCAGCCATCTTTTTCTAATACCATTACTTTTCACGCATTAACCAGTAAACAGCAATTTGAATCGACAGAATGTCTCTAAGCAGACAATTCAGAGGTGCTTTTAATGGAGATGAAATCCACTGCTTACGAAGACTTAGGCACGACGGCTCTTCCTGAGTGCCTTAGTCGTAGTTAACAGTTAGTTCACCGGAATGTTGCCTCGTCTGCGTGAGATGTCCTGTCGCTTCAAACTGCGTACACTGGCGTATGTGTGAATTGTAACCTAATACCCTTTATCCACATCTTCCGGAGTCAGCGTTACAAGCGCGTGCTCCTCCGGATTCTTTTTACGATACTGTCCCATCACAATATACATCAAAGCTCCAAGCAGACAGTAGATAATCAACGACACATATCCGCCGACTGCAAGCTCCAGGCAGGAACCGATGATGACCCACACCGAGATAATCATACCAAGCACGAAGATTACATTTCCGCACGGAACCTTGTACGGACGTTCCCATTCCGGATGCTTCTTCCTCAGTACCATTGCATCTAAACAGCACATAAAATATACCAGTCCTGCCGCGATACATGACACTGCATAAATATACTGAACCCAGTTATCTCCACTGAAGATACAGAAGAAAATCGTAAATACAAGTACAAGTGTATTTGCAACCACCGGCTGTCCTTTTTGATTCAATCTGCCGATAACTTTAGGAAGCTGATTCAGCTGGGCTGCTCCGTAAAGCACACGTGCAGACGATGTCCAAAAGCCCATTAATGTAGTCAATGCATGAAGAATTCCCGCAGTAAGTGCCATTATTGCAATAATCTTAGGCAGAGAAAACTGCGTAATGAATTCTGGCTCCGGCATTCCCATGCCTGCCACAATATCCCATGAACCCATACCGCCGATTGCGATTACAACGATAAAATAAAGAACTGCGGGTACAAACAGCGCTGACAAGATAATTTTCCACATCTTTGAAGGCGGAAAATTGGTTTCCTCAATCATAGTCGGCGTCATCTCAAATCCGATAAATTTCAAAGAGAACACTGCCATCGCAATAAAAATCCCCTTGAATCCCTGCGGAAACATACCGCCGTTCGCCGTCAGGTTTGCCGCCTCCCAGTGTCCGCTAAAAAGCAATGTTCCGCTTACAATCAGAGACATGATGATCATAGCAAAGAAAAATACATTCGCCAGCATTCCGGTAAGTCCCACATTAAAATTCGACATAATATACCAGAGCACTACAATTCCAACCGCAATCGGAAGATTCATGCTGGACGGTATCGGAACAAAATAACCGATTGCCGTAATAAAAATGAATGCCATCATCGGCGGTTCTACTACCTGTACTAAAAACATCATCCACTGAGCTGCAAATCCTGCCTTATGCCCAAATGCACTTGTCGTCCAGATATCCACTGACGAAGCAAACGGCAGCATAGCTGTCAACTCTGAAAAAGTCAAGCCAATTGGTATCAGCAAAACAGCCAGTATCGGAAAAATAATCGCAGCTCCGGCACCTGTCACTGAAAACCAATATGGTGCTTCTGCAAGCCATCCCCCAATTACAGCTCCTGATGCAAGTGCAATCATAGATATAAAACTCAAATTCCTTTTTAACTTTTGTTCAGCCATCGCAAATCTCCTTTCTACTCTCTATCAAGTGCTTCAAGCAGTTCTTCCGTGTTAATTACATGACAATAAATATTATTCAAAATCTCCAGCTCATTATCCTGTATTTTCTGTGTCGAAGCCCTGCATGCATCCTCAATCAGCCACACCTTAAAGCTTTCATCAGCCAGGCTCCGCACAGTACCTGAAACACATTGGTCTGTAAGCACACCTGTACATACCACCGTGTCAATTCCCATATTATGCAGCCACAACCTAAGCGGGGTTCCGGTAAGCGCGCTGTCTGTTGTCTTCGTTACAACAATTTCATCTTCCATGGGTGCAAGCTCTGGAACAATCTCTGCAGACGGAGTTCCCGGCGGCAGACAGAGTTCATTATATCCGGTTGCTTTCTGGTCTAAAGAACGATCCGATCCATTTTTCTTCTGACACTGAATCTTCGCGAAGCACACCTCCATTCCTCTTTCCCTGAACGCCGCAAGCAGTTTCTGGTTATTCGGAACAACTACTTCATCAATCGCCTTATAAAACTGCTCCCATCTTTCGGCCTCCCGCTTCTCCTCCTCTGTTGGATTCTCATACTTTGGCCGTGTGATAAACACATGCTGCATATCGATGATAAGCAATGCCGTCTTTTCCTTATCAATCACAACCTTCCCCATGTCATGGTCGTTCTCATAATAGAACGATACATACCTGTCATTTACTCTCATGTTCTTCTTCTCCTTTTGCTATGATATTTGTTTTATTGACATTTTATATATTACATATCTCCATGTCTATTCTTTATAGTCAACACCTGATAATCTGCAAATTTTTTTGCGTTTTTTGACTAGCATTTTGCATTTTTTGTTTTCTTTTTCTCTATTTCACAATCAAACTGAATTTTCCAAATTATTGTGATATACTTAGTATATAGAAGCAAAACCAGGAGGCGATATCTATGATAACTGTATTATTAGCAGATGATGAGACTGTTGAACGAAAATATTTTAGAAATCTGCTCCACCGCCATCCAGGATACCAGGTTTCCGGAGAGGCACAAAATGGCATTGAAATCATGGAGCTCGCCTCCAAAACACACCCGGATGTTATCATTATGGATATTAACATGCCTTTAATGAATGGTCTTGAATCTGCACACAAAATCAAGGAAAAATTTCCAAATACTATTATTATTTTAAATACGGCCTATGCAGATTTTGAATTTGCTAAAAAAGCTTTGGATTACCGACTGGATGCATATCTGTTAAAGCCGGCCTCCGAGCAGCAGATTATCCAGACAATTCAGTCCTGCATCGCCCGCCTGGCAGTTCAAAATCCAGCGCCGCCTGTCTGGCAGAACAGTCCATACTTTTCCGGAGATACTCAGGAATCTGCTGAAAATACCGTTGACATCTTAATCAAATATATCGAGCAGAATTTCCAGCGCAATATCACTTTAAGCGATCTGGCTGAGCTGACTCATTTTGCTCCTTCATATATCTCCAAACAATTTCATAAGGAAACCGGCCAGACAATAAAATCCTTTATAAATCAGAAAAAACTCGAATATGCAAAATATCTGCTTGCAAACACAAGACGCAGCATACAGGAAATTGCAGAGAATTCCGGGTTTAACAATATTTCCCATTTTAACAGAGTATTCAAACAGATGACCGATATGACGCCTCTGCAATACAGGCAATTTATACAAAGCGAAAAGAGGAGAAGTTATTGATGATAAGAAAATTAAAGCTCAACGATGTTATCACAGAAGAATCTCAAAATGAAATACAGGATTCCTTTTCCCTGGCTACTGGATTCGGTGTCATTTTTACAGATGAATGCGGAAACCATATTGGATCCAAAAGTAATTTCTGCAGATTTTGTACAAAAATAAATGAAACAGAAATAGGTGCCTTTTACTGCTCCTGCACAAATAAGAATGCAATTACCATCGCTCTGAAAACAAAGAAGCCCTGCATCTATATCTGTCATGCAGGACTGGTAAATATTGAAATACCGTTAATTTATGAAAACGAATGTATTGGTGCCATCACTGCTGGAAATGTATTGTGTTCCGAGGATAATCTTTATCCCCGCGAACCGGCTCCGGCAGATATCAACTGGCTGGACGACCCTGAACTTGCTTTGTATTACAAGGAAATCCCCGTCGTAACCCCGAAACAGATTGAAGGGACTGCAACAGCTCTTTCCAATATTACCAACTATATTATACAAACTGCCGCATATGCACAGATTCAAAAACTGTTAGCCGAAAGATCCGAAGAACTGTTAGATACGGAAATCCGGCGCAGTCAATTAGAACAGCAACTGAAAGTAGCCCAGCTTGATGCCCTGCAAAAACAGGTGACACCGCACTTTATTTTTAATGTAATTAACTCCATTTCCCGGTTAATGTCTCTGGAAGAATATGATACAGCAAAAGAAATGCTGGATTCATTTGCGCAAATGATGCGCTACAGCCTGGCGAACGTCAAAAGTTGTGTTACTCTCCGCCAGGAGCTGGATTATATCGAAAATTATCTTGCTATACAGAAAATAAGATTCGGCAGCCGAATTGACTATACGATTAACTGCAGCGAGCAGCTGGAAAATATGTTTATTCCGTTTTTTTCCATACAGCCGCTCGTTGAAAATGCAATCGAACATGGTATCCTACACAAGCCCTGCGGGGGAAAATTGCTGCTTCAATGTCTTTACTCTGAAAATATTATCAAAATTGAAATCAGGGATAACGGTGTTGGAATCCCCACCGCACAGCTGCAAGAACTCCTCTGCACACTGAAAAGCCCGGAGCCCTCGAAAGGACATGCACAACACGTCGGTCTCTATAACTGCTATCACAGATTTCATCTGACATTTAAAAAGCTGGCTTCATTCGATATAAAAAGCCAGCCCGGTAAAGGAACTGCTATTACAATTCTGATACAAAAAGCTGAAATATAACGGAATGAAAGTCAAATTTTGCTGATTATGCCCACTTCGCCGAACTTCCTTTATCGTTTCTTGTAACCAGTAGTTTACAATCTATCTGCTCTTTCAATTCATTTACATGGGAAATGATTCCCACCAGCCTCTTCTCATCAGCAAGATCTGTCAATATCCGGATTGCCTGTCCTCTCGCGGCATCATCCAGTGAACCAAATCCTTCATCCACGAACATGGTATCCAGACGAATAGCGCCTGCCGTATTCTGGACAATATCTGCAAGCCCCAGCGCCATAGACAGAGACGCCATGAAGGATTCGCCGCCTGACAGGGTTTTCACATCCCGCACAGAATCACTTGCCATATGATAAATATCCAAGTCCAGTCCCGCCTGACCCTGGCTTCCCAGATTCTTCACTTCCCGGCACTGTAAGATGAATTCCCCCGAAGTCATCAAGATCAATCTCTTATTAGCGGCGCGGATAATCTGTTTGAAATACTGTCTCTGCACATATGTCTCAAAATCCAGTTTCACGGTTCCGCTCAGATTCCCATTGGCAGTTTTGCTTAGATTACTTACCATTTCATACTGTTTCTGCAGTTCTCCGTTCTTTTCCAGAAAGCTCTTTAAATGGTTCCTTACCTCTCGGTTCTTCTGATTGGCACTGTATAAGCGGATATACTCTTTCTGTTCCTTTTTCTGATTCTGCGTCATTTCCTGAAGCTCTGCCTGTATTTGATCCAGATTGACTCTTTCCTTTCCCTCCAACTGTTCATGAAGTGACTTTTTCCTTCCGGTTACTTCATTGACCTGAGTGTGAAAATCTCTGATTCTCTCTTCCAGTTCTGCCATATCGCCAGACGGTAGTTTTCCAGCCTGATAATCTGCTTCATCTGCAAATCCATGCTCTTTAAAAGCTGTTTCAAAATCCGCCTGACAGGCCATCTCCTCGTCTTCCTGCTGCCTTAGCAGTTTTTCACTACTGGTTTTCTGTCCTTCCAGTTTATGCATATCTTCGTTTGCCTGATGTTCCTTCTTCTCCGCCTGTTCATAAGCTGTCCTTGCTATATCCAGAATATCCCTCAGTTCATCCATTCGTTCCTTTGCCTGTCTGACGGACGGGAACGGAAGTTTCCCTTCCATCATCCAAAGCTCTGATTCCAGACTCTTTCCCTTAACCAACATTTCTTCATATTCAGAACTTGTCTTCTCATAATCCTGTTCCAGTTTCTCAATCTCTGTGCGGAGCCTCTGTTCTGCCTTGACTGCCTGCCCAAAAACTTCTGCTTCCTTCTGGTTTTTTTTAATCTCTGCCTTTATCTCCTCTAATATCTTCTGAGTATCGTCTATAGCTTCTCTTATTCGTACCTTTA
>CANSLW010000021.1 GCA_947647815.1 uncultured Dorea sp.
TCCAAAAGCAACAAAGAAGAATTTTCCGGCTATCATCATCTGGCAGTCTTTTTTGTTGCTTTTGGATCACTTCTTATCTATACGTTGTTTATTAATTTTGGCTATATCAATTTTATGGATATGCAATTATATAATGTATACATCTATGACCCACAGGGGATATGGCAGGATGCGTCCGAACTGATTTGTCCGGTGACGTCGTTAGAAGAATTGGATACCATTCTTTCTGCTGATACAAACGGTGTCGGAATAGATGCCAGTTCCGGTACGCCAAACATTCTTTTGTATTTCGGAAGCGAAAAGGTTGATAATCATAGGGCTGACTATGCGTTGTCGCTGCTTAGTCCCGGTGACGAGTACGCTGCGCAAATAGTGGGAACAAATACAACAGAGCTAAAGCAAAGGAAAGAAATGTCTTGTGAATTCTTGTTTATCGAAATTGTCGCCGTTGGCTTTTTGGGGATTGCTTCGGTACTGTTCAAAGAAAAGCAGATGGGGGTTATCCGTGTCCATGCAGTTCTGCCGCTTATGAGGAGTTTATTTATTCTGTCAAAGTTAGCCGTTTTCCTATTGGCAGATTTGGTTTTTGCGGTGTTATTGACGTTGTTCAATGTAGGCTTTTTTGATGCAGTTCACATTTTGCCCGCCGTATTGGTGCAGACCGCAATCCTGTCACTGGTTATGGCACTGGTGGGATTTGGATGCACTATGTTGTTAAATGACTTCAAACAGTTTTCACTTGCCTATTTGGTAATTGCTCTTTTTGCAGCAACGCCCATTTTTTTGTCAGCAAATACTTCTATAAAAATGGCATGGATAAACTGGCATCCTTTCTATCAGGTTTATATGGGGCTTAAAAATGCTTATTTCGGGACGTCTGTCACAAACCCGGTCTATTATGTTTGCTCCGCTTGTGGAATTGCAGTCCTGTTTGTGATTGTTCAAATGGCATTCCGCAAAGAAATGGGAAAGGAGGGATGATTATGTGTGGATTGATTTACCAGCTCAAAAGTATCTGGAAAGACAAATTTTGTATCATGTCTTTTCTTCTGCCAATCATAGTTGCTGCCGCTTTGAATTTTGCCCAGACGATTGACCTTTCTTCACTGGGCGAATTTCATTTTGGAGCAGTAGAAAATAATTTGTCTGCGGGGACAATATCGTGGTTAGAACGGTATGGTTCTGTAACCGTATATGAAACGACGGAAGAATTAACGGCTTCAATCAATGAACCTTCTACAGACTTGATTGGAGTAGAAAATGATGGCAATAGCATCAAGACAATGGTAGCTGGCGATGAGCTGGATATATACCACCATGCAGCTGACACGCTTCCGGGATTATATACGGAGCGGGAAAAGGCCAGGAAGATAAATGTCAGTATTTTAGAGCGTTCGGATGTATTGGCTGGAATGCAGAATATATTTATTGCGATGACGTTGATTGTTGCTATGTTTATGGGGTGTACTTTTAACGCTATGAATATAATATCCGAAAAAGAAAATGGAGTTGATCTTATCAATCAGATATTGCCTATGACACACAGCCAATATGTCATTCAAAAAATCTTTGTTGGTTTTGTCTGTGGATGCCTGTCTGCTGTCATGACTGCCTTTATCTGTTTCCGGCTTTCCCCCACAAGTACACTTCTTATGTTGGCGCTGATTATTCTTTCCGCTTTCGTCGCTGCATTGATTGGCTTGTTTATCGGCAAATTTTCTGAGAACCTTATGGTAGGTGTGGTCTATGTTAAGGTTGTAATGATTGTATTTATGGCAGTACCATTATTGTCCTACCTGCTGGGGGCAAAAGGTTTGGTTTTAACGCTTTGCTATTTTGTGCCGTCCAATGCAACTTTTGAAGGGGTTATGAATTTGGCAAACAACATCGAGCCGATGATTGCAAAAGATATGCTTATTCTTATGGCGCATTGCATTGTTTGGTTTCTGCTGTATTTGTTGATTTCCAAATGGCGTAAAAAAAATACGTAATTATAATTGTGTAGGATGACGGAAAAAGCCCTCGTCCTACACAATTCATGTCGAGTTTGCGATAGCCGGGAAGAGGATTTTGTGATACAATAAACAGGCCATATGAAAAAGAATCTGATTGTACAATGCAGATATTAGATGAAATTATGATGCTTAAAATGGAGAAAGTAAATGAGAAGCATATTACTGATAGAAGATGACAGAGCCTTAAACTCCGGGCTAACCTATGACCTGGAGATTGAAAATTACAAAGTATATCCGGCGTTCACACTGGGAGAGGGGATCGGCCTTTTAGAGAAAGAACAGATCGACCTGATTCTTCTGGACGGCAATCTTCCGGACGGAGACGGGTTTGATTTCTGCAGGGCTGTTAAATCAGAAAGAGATATTCCGATCATATTTTTAACGGCAAGGGACATGGATCAGGACGAGATGCGGGGATTCGACTGCGGGGCGGACGATTATATTACGAAGCCATTTAAGATGCCGATTCTTCACAGAAGGATTCTGGCGGCGTTTCGGAAATCAGGGGCAAAAGAGGAGCACACGGGATACGACGACGGGTATTTAAAAATAGATTTTGACAAGCTAACTGCGGTGAGAGGAGAAGAGACGCTTTCCATGACGCCTACGGAGTATAAGATACTGCGGCTTCTGATTGCCAATTCCGACAAGGTTATGACAAAGTGTGTCTTACTGGAGAAGATATGGGATAACAGCGGAAACTTTGTAGATGAACATGCAGTAGCGGTCAATATCAACCGGCTGCGCAAAAAGATAGAAGACACGGGACACGAATACATAAAGACGCTGTATGGCATGGGTTATCAGTGGAAAGGCAGGAATAAGGCATAATGGATCGGATTATTCTTGGAATATCCCTGCTGCTTTTTCTTGCAAGCATTGGGATTGCAATTTATGTGAGAAGGAGCCTGGTGAGATATACAGATCTTTTGATGGACAGTTTTGACGAGATGCTTGCCGGAAAGAAGGAATCTCATTTCCACGAGAATCAGGAGACGCTGCCCGCCAAGATCCAGATGAGGATGCGTCAGCTTACCGAGGCCATGGAGAGAAAGTCAGAGGAAAACCTTCGCCAGAGAGAACAGCTGGAATCCATGATTTCCGACATTTCTCATCAGGTGAAGACTCCGATTGCCAGTATCCGGATGTATCATAACCTTCTGGAGAGGAAGGGGATGAGTGAGAAGAAACGAGAAGAATTCTTGTATGCTGCAGAACATCAGGTGGATAAGCTAGAGTTCTTCATGAAGAGTATGATCCGCATGTCGCGTTTGGAGACAGGCATTGTAAAGGTTCATCCGGAGGAAAATTCGGTATATGAATTAATCGCACAGGCGGTCTGCGATGTTGCGTTGAAAGCCGAAGAGAAGAGAATCGAGATTGAGGTGTCCTGTGAGGAAGAACTGCGGGCATATTTTGACAGGAAATGGACGGTGGAGGCAGTGTTTAATCTCCTGGATAACGGGGTGAAATATACGGAAGACGGGGGCAGGATTGAGATATCTGCCGGGCAGACAGACTTCTTTGTGCGGATCAAGATAGCGGACAACGGAAGGGGAATCGCCGAAGACCGGATTCCGAAGATTTTCAAGAGGTTTTACCGGGAACCGGAGTCGGCAGAAATCGAGGGCGTAGGAATCGGGCTTTATCTTGCGCGGGAGATTGTTATGAAGCAGAAAGGATTTATCGAGGTCCGCTCTGAAGCAGGAGAGGGAACGGAAGTCTATGTGAATCTTCCTGTGGAGAGACAGTAGGGAATATGCAGGTTATTCCTGCGAGCAGCGAGTCGAGCGGCTGCTTGTAGATATTTGGAGATTATCTCAAAACTGTTACTTTTTTGAGAACAGTTTGAGATAATCTTTTTGTATGCTTAAAAAGAATTAAGAACTGACTTTGTATAGAACGCGGGATATCATCTTTTTATACGGAGATATTTTTTACAGTTCTTTAGAACATAAAAGAAAGGCAGGAAAAATATATGAGCAACATTTTAGAAGCGACAGATCTGAAGAAATATTATGGGAAGGAACCCAATATCACGAAGGCATTAGACGGTGTCAGCATGTCGGTTAAGCAGGGGGAATTCGTATCCATCATAGGAACAAGCGGAAGCGGGAAATCAACGCTCCTTAACATGTTAGGCGGCCTGGATGTGCCGACGTCGGGAAGCGTGAAGATCCGTGATAAAGAAATCGCCAGGATGAACGACGAACAGCTCACGATATTCCGCAGGAGGAATATCGGGTTTGTATTCCAGAATTATAATCTTGTACCGATTTTGAATGTATACCAGAATATCGTGCTGCCTATCGAACTGGACGGCAACAAGATTGACAAGGAATATGTGGAAAAGATTATCCGTATTCTCCATCTGGAAGAAAAACTTTCGAATCTTCCCAACAATCTTTCCGGCGGACAGCAGCAGCGGGTGGCGATTGCAAGGGCGCTCGCCAGCAAGCCGGCGCTATTGTTAGCTGATGAGCCGACCGGGAACTTAGACTCCCGGACGTCCCTCGAGGTGATGCAGCTTCTTCGGATGACGAGCACGGAATTCGGCCAGACGCTGGTGATGATTACCCATAATCCGGAGATTGCACAGATTGCGGATAGGATGATTCGTATCGAGGACGGCAAAATTGTAAAACGTTTGACGAAATCTGTAAAGAGTATGGGAAAGTAATCGTCAGCCTGCTGCAGGATATTTAAGAAGAGTATGGGATAAGGAGTCAAAGGATATGAAGATATTAGAGAATAATAACCGGAAATTTATAAAAACCTTATCGGGAAATTGCCTGAAGGCGAATAAAGGAAGAAATGGAATAGCGATTTTAGCGATTATGCTGACGGCAGTCCTGTTCATGGCGTTGACAACCGTATTTCAGGGAGCGCAGGAGTCTTTCAGAATCCAGATGCTGCGTCAGGCAGGTACGAAGTTCATGGTGTCTGTAAAGGGGCTGACCCGGGAAGAGGCTGAAGAGCTTGCTTCGGATCCGGCATTCATGGAAGCAGGGATGGCGCGGTATGTGGGCTATGCCATGAATAAGGAGCTTGATAATATAAATGCGGCAATTGGATGGGTCGATGAGGCTACGGCAAAAAACAGCTTTATGGAGCTTGAAGACGGACATTATCCTGAAAAAGAGAATGAAATTGTCTGTGATTCAGAGATTCTGGCGCTTCTGGGGCTGCCTTATGAGACGGGCAGTACCTTTAACCTTCGATATTCGACAGGAGAAGCGAGCCTTAAGAAGCAGATGATCGTCTGCGGAATCTTCAAAGGAATGAAACATGAACAGAGTACATCTCTGTTGGTTTCCCAGGCTTTTGTGGACCAGGTCCTCGAAGGACTGACGGGAGAGTATGCATTCATGAAAGAAGCCAGTTACGATGTGAGAGGAAGCTTTGCTGATGAGAACGATATAGAAGAAAAGTTAGCAGAACTGGTGGAAAAGCTGGGATACGACCCGGACGCTGAGAGGGGAGAAGAAGGTTTTCTGATACACCATATTAATCCGGTATATGAGTCAGCGTCTATGGATTCGCCGCAGATGTACGCATATGCGGGGATGGGAGTACTGTTGATCTTACTGGCAGGCTATCTGATTATCTATAATATTTTTAAGATTTCTATTGAGAAGGATATCCGGATGTACGGACAGTTGAAAACCATCGGGATGTCCCCGAAACAGATCCGGTATATGGTGATGAGACAGGGGATGGTCTTATCAGTGGCGGGAATACCAGCAGGCCTGGTTCTCGGATGGCTTGTGGGGAACGCCCTTCTTCCGGCAGTTATGGCGAATACTCTGGCGGGTGAGGCGTCATTCATCGTTCCGTCCTGGTGGATCTGGCTGTTATCCGGGTTTTTTACGCTGATAACCGTAAGAGTCAGCTGTAACAGGCCGGGGAAGGCCGCCGGAAAGATATCCCCGGTTGAAGCGCTGAACTATCACGGCGCACAGGATGTCAGAAAGGCACAGAAGAAAGGGAAAGAATCCGACCACAGGATTATGTCCATGGCAGCCGCGAATCTCGGCAGGGACAAAGGGAAGACAGTATTAGTGGTACTTTCGGTTTCTTTCAGCGCGGTACTCTTAAACTGTGTGCTTAATTATACCGGAAGCATGGATGAAGAGACCTATGTAAGACATGGAATGATCACTGATTTTGATGTGAGAAGCGCCTCATTTGAAAAATACGGCGAAGAGGATTATCAGAAAGTAGTATCGGAATATATGATGGGCGTATTGGAACAGATTGACGGAGTGACAGATTTTGGAAAGGTATACTGTCAGATGCTTCCGGATGAGAACCGGAAAACGGGTGATGAAGACTGTGGAAAAATCACCAGGATTAATGGAAAAGATGCAGGAGAAGTTTTTGAGGATTTTGATGAGTACCGAATGCTGTATGGCATGGATGAAAACGTCCTTTTAAGGACAGATATCATAGAAGGAAGTATTGATTATGAAAAGCTTTGTACAGGAGATTATGTGGTTATGGCAGGTAATCTTAGTAACGACGAAACATATGATTATGAAGCTCAGGAATTTCATGCGGGAGATGTGATTAAGGCAGAAGTAGAAGGAAAGGAGAAGGATTATACGGTTATGGCTGTAGTGGGGATGAAGGAGTCTCTGTGTATGAGCTACAGTAACGGCGGTTATGAAGCTATGGTCTTTGCAGAATCTGTGTTTTTAGACATGTTTCTCGATATGCAGACTCCGATTCACTGTCTGTTCAATGCCAGAGAAGGAAGGTTTGACGATGTAAATGAAGAAGTGAACAGAACCGCGCAGGCAAACAATCTGTCTGTTCAAAGCAGGCTGACCGCTGAGGAGGAATTTAAGGAAACACAGAACTCCTACAATGCGGTAGGGATTGTCGTCTCAGTAATCTTAGGCGTAATCGGGATTCTGAATCTGATTAATGTGATCTTAACCGGCGTGATTGCAAGACAGCGGGAATTTGCCTCTATGAGGAGCATCGGCATGACGAAAAAACAGCTTCAGAAACTGATGATTTACGAAGGAATGATATATGCCGTGCTGGCAGGAGTCATCGGGATTCTGTTGGGCGCAGTCTTGTCCGTCACATTAGTGAAAAATCTGTCTGCGAATATTTGGTATCTGAAATACCAGTTTACAGTGCTTCCGGCAGTTATCGTGTCAGGAATCTGCCTGCTGTTATCGGCAGGAATATCTGCGATGACGGATAAGGTATGGAATAAAGGGAGTATCGTAGAACAGCTAAGGGAGAACTGATCTGTAGAATAAGAGGAGTATCGCAGAGCAGTCAGATGAGATTCGTGTACTGTATCAATCGTACAGTACACGAATACACCTGTACAGAACTAACATTAGAAATTAATAATAGAATTAATAATAGTAGCGCTTTCGATGTTTCACAAACATGTATACAGATAGGACAAGCGCCATCAGTTCTGCCGCCGGAGTAGCCAGCCAGATGCCGGTTACCCCGAGAATGGCAGGAAGCACAAGCATGGCGGCCAGCATGAACACGAAAGAGCGGGAGAAGGCAAGGACTGCCGACACAATACCGTTGGACAGCGCCGTGAACATGCCGCTTGTAAAAATATTGAATCCAATAAAGATCAGCGCCAGTGTACAGATCCGGTTTCCGGTCACCGCCAGTTCATATACAGGGTTATCCGGCCGGGCGAAGATGGATACCAGCGGTTTGGTGGCGGCAAGGGAGGCGGCTGCCGTTACCATAGAGATTACGGCAATGACTTTCAGGCTTGCTGCCACCAGTTTTTTCAGTTTTTCCTTATTTTTTTCGCCGTAGTAGTAGCTGAGCATCGGCGCAACGCCGTAGGAATATCCGGTGTAAAGCGAGCTGGCAAACATCAGGACATACATGATGATGGTCACGGCGGCAACACCGTCTTCTCCTACATAACGCAGCATGGTCCAGTTGAACATCATCGTGATGATACCAGTGACCAGGGCTGTTGCCATCTCAGAACATCCGTTGGCAGCAGCGTTTTTCAGAACTTTCATCCGGAAGGCGGGCCTGGTAAAATGCAGCAGGCTTTTTGAACTGCCAAAGATAAACAATCCAACTACTGCGGTAACGGAATAACCTAACCCTGTGGCAATCGCCGCGCCGCTGATGCCCATATCGAAGACGGCGATGAAAATATAGTCCAGTATTATATTGAGGATGCCGCCCGTTACCGAGCAGACAAGGGAAAGCGTTGCTTTTTCGGAAGCAATCATATAGAGGGTAAAGTTATTCATCAGCAGGATAGGAACGGTAAATAAGAGATAGCGGCTCAGATATTTGGTACAATAGCCGGCGACCTCTGGTGATAACCCCATATTTTCAAAAATCACATCCATGACAAGATATCCCAGTATACACATAATCACGCCTACGGCGGCATTTACCAGAATCAGAAACGTAAAATCTTCCCTTGCTTCTTTGGGTTTATGTTCTCCCATTTTTTTCATAATAACTGCGCTGCCGCCTGTTGCAAGCATGGTGGAAACCGCAGTTACCAGCTGGATGACTGGAGCAGTCAGATTGATTGCTGACAGTGCGCTTGTGCCGATTAAGTTGGATACAAACAATCCGTCTACCATTGTATAGAATGACATAAAGACGGACATGGCTATTGTTGGAACTGCGAATTTCAGAATATTGTTTAGCGTAACAGGTTTGTCGTATGCGTTTTGGTTCTTTGTTGTTTCCATTAATTATCTCCTTCTTTTCTTGTATTTCTTCGGGATATGCTTTATCATAAACCGTACAGTAACTGGATGGTCAAGAGGGAATTTCAATCGTATATCGGAAAAGGAAGCGTGAAAGATGGATAACAAAAGCAGATTACTTACGATAGGGCAGTTTGCCGCCCTGCATGGCATTAATAAGAAGACTCTGATGTGGTATGATGAGATTGGCTTGTTCAAACCGGCAGCAGTCAACCCGGAGAATGGATACCGTTATTACAGCTATTACCAGAGCTCTATTCTGGAGACAATTCTGCTGCTGCGGGAGCTGGATGTATCCATTGATGAGATACAGTCATTCATGCGGGACCGTTCCGCCGCCAGTATGGAGCGGCTTCTGGGGGAGAAGATCGGGGAATTGGACCGTAATATGGCGCATCTGCAGGCAGTCCGCAAAACACTGGAGAATCAGCGGCAGAATATGCAGACCCTTTTGACCATGGATCTATCAGAGATCTGTGTGGTTGAGAGAGAAGAACGCTGTCTGGTTACGGTTGATATCAATAAGGAAACTTCCTTTGACAGGCAGGTGGAGATGATTACTGCCGAGACGAAGAAGTATCAGCTGCGCCGCCTGCACGATGCTTCCTATGGGACTATGATTTCTGTCAAGAGCCTGTATGCGGGAAATTACGAGGACTATTCCAGATTGTTTATTGAGATACCGTTTCCAGTTAAAAAGTCTGGACTGCATATACAGCCTCAGGGGAAATATGTACGGGCGTTTTACAGGGGGGAATGGGAGAAGATTCATCTGTGTTATCGGAAGATATTTGAGTATGCAAAAGAACACGGCATGTCACTGACAGGATATTCCTATGAAACGATTATCAATGAAACGGTGATTGACAAGATGCAGGATGCGGTTGTACAGATTGAGATACTAGACCAGAAAAGTTGCCATTATATACAAAGGTAATGAAACCCTATATTGACAGGGAATACCACAATTGTTAAAATATTTATGTCGGAAAGCATACAGTAATACAGGGAGGAAATCGACATGTATAATTGCCACATTCGTTTCTATTTATCCGGTCGTCAGTGCAGAGTTTTTGAGCTTATAAAAGAAATGGAGCCATTCGAACATTTTACACATGAGTTTATAGAAAGTGAGAGCATGGAAGGGATCTTAGCGGCACAGGCAGATGTGATTCTGCTTAATCTGCAGGATATGGATGTGGAGAAAGCGTTGCATCTGCTGGATGAGGAAAGGGAGGCGCGGCCGGAGCTTATTTTGCTGGCAGCTAAGGAGCAGATTCCAGTTTTGGATAAATATCTTGAAGAACTTGAAGATATCTGGCTGATACCGATGTCAGATATGGAGATACGTTTCCGTTTCCTTAAGTGGCAGCGAATCTGTAAGGAGAGGAAGGATAACTGGCAGACTAGCCAGTTTTTTGAGGCCACAATCAATAATATTCCGAGTCTTATATGGTATAAAGATAAAGAAGGCATACATGAGAAGGTGAACGACAGTTTCTGTAAGACGGTAAACAAGACAAAACAGCAGGTAGAAGGCCGTGGGCATGCCTATATTTGGGACGTAGAGCAGGATGACCCGGCTTGTATCGAATCGGAGAATGAGGTGATGAGTAAGAGACAGACCCTTGTTTCTGAAGAGATGATTCAGACCGGCGAAGGCACAAGACTGCTTACGACTTATAAATCACCATTGTATGATCTGGATGGAAGCGTTATGGGAACTGTTGGTGTTGCAATTGATGTGACACAGGAACGGGCATATGAACAGGAGATTATGAAGAAAAACCAGACTCTGGAGACGGTTTTTACTACTATGGATTGTGGTGTGCTCTGTCATACATTAGATGGTTCACAGATTATTAGTGTAAACAGAGCGGCATTAGAGATACTGGGATATAAGTCTCGGGATGAGTTAGAATCAGAAGGCTTTAATATGGTCGCCAAGTCTGTATTAGATGAGGATAAGGGAAAACTGCGGGAATGCATTACAAAGCTGAAAAAAGAGGGAGACAGTGTTAGTGTAGAATACCGTGTAAAACATAAAGACAGCAGTATTCTTCATGTAATGGGCAATATCAAGTTGCTGAAGGAGAACGGGGAGTTGTTCTATCAGAGGTTTCTTCTGGATTGTACGGCTCAGAAATTGCAGGAGAAGAAGAAAGAAAGGCATCAGGAAGAGCTGCTTAAAGCACTTAGTATCGATTATAATCTGGTATGCTTTTTTGATTTGGATACGGGGAGAGGAATGCCTATCCAGGTTGATGATGACTTGCATATGTTTGATACTATTTTTAAGAATGAGATATTACTGGAAGAGAGTATGGAACTTTATATTCAAAGATTTGTCTATGAAGAAGACCAGGATATTCTCAGGCAGGCGGCATCTGGAGACAATCTGAAAAAAGAGCTGGCCCAGAAGGATATGTATTATATGAATTATCGTGCATGTCTGGATGATGAGATAAAGTATTTTCAGATGAAAGTAGTCCGTACAGGAGCATGGAAGAACGGTCAGGGGATTGTTATGGGATTCCGCAGCGTAGATGCGGAGATTCGTGAGGAGATGGAGAAAAAGGGAATACTTGAGGACGCGCTTTCACAGGCAAATCGTGCAAGTAAAGCTAAGAGTGTATTCCTTTCTAATATGTCGCATGATATCCGGACGCCTATGAATGCGATTGTCGGGTTTACGAATCTGGCGCTGACTCATATTGATCAGGAAGAGAGGGTGGAAGAATATCTGAGAAAGATTATGACTTCAGGAAATCATCTGCTGAGCCTGATTAATGATGTTCTTGATATGAGCCGTATTGAAAGCGGAAGGATGCATCTTGATGAGAATGAATGCAGCCTTCCGGAGATTCTGCATGGGCTGCGCAGTATTCTACAGGCTGATGTCCATGCGAAGCAGCTGGAATTATGCATTGATACGGTAGATGTTGTAGATGAAGACATCTATTGTGATAAACTTCGGTTGAACCAAGTACTTTTGAACTTGCTGAGCAACGCGGTAAAATATACCAGCGCCGGTGGAACTGTCAGCCTCCGGATTGCAGAGCGGGCGGGAGCGCCGGCAGGATACGGAAATTATGAGTTCTGTATCAAAGATTCTGGCATTGGCATGAGCGAAGAGTTTGTATCGCATATATTTGAACCATTTGAGAGAGAGAAGAATACTACTATCAGCGGCATTCAGGGAACAGGCCTTGGGATGGCAATTACGAAGAATATTGTGGATATGATGAGTGGTTCTATCGATGTAAAAAGTGAACAGGGTGTCGGTACGGAGGTTAGTGTATCCTTCACATTCAAGCTTCAGGCAGAGGAGAGAGAGCTCATGGAGATTCCGGAGTTGTGGAACTTAAGAGCATTGGTTGTGGATGATGATTTTAATGCCTGTGACAGTGTTACATATATGCTGGGACAGGTTGGAATGCGTGCTGAATGGACTCTGTCAGGAAAAGAAGCAGTCCTGCGTACCCGTCAGGCCGTATCAAGAGGAGATAACTACAGAGTATATGTGATTGACTGGCTGTTGCCTGATATGAATGGAGTCGAGGTTACAAGGAGAATCAGAAAAGAAGTTGGCGAAGAGGTGCCGATTATTGTTATGACGGCATATGACTGGGAAGAAATAGAGGATGAAGCCAGAGAAGCAGGTGTTACGGCATTCTGTAGTAAACCGTTGTTCTTGTCTGAGTTAAGGAGCTGTCTGTATTCTGTTGTGAATGTTAAGGCTAAGAAAGACAAGAAAATAGATGGTGAAGAAGTGCAGTTTGAGGCGGGGTGTGTCCTTCTGGCAGAAGATAATGAACTGAATCAGGAGATTGCGGTAGAGCTTCTGGGTGATGCAGGGTTCCATGTGGAGGTTGCCGGAGATGGGCAGGCTGCGGTAGAGATGTTGAAAAAGTCAGAACCTGGATATTATCAGGCAGTGCTGATGGATGTCCAGATGCCGGTGATGAACGGATATGAGGCAACCCGAGAGATCCGGGGGCTTAAGAACCGAAAATTGGCATCGATACCAATCATTGCAATGACGGCAAATGCATTTGAAGAAGATAAAAAAGAAGCATTAAAGAGCGGAATGAACGGACATATCGCAAAGCCGATTAATATTGGGATTTTGTTTGAGACCTTGAATCAGATATTAAAGCAGAATTAAAGCTGATACTGACAGTGCGGCTTAAAAAGGGAATGTATATGTTTGCAGAGATTATAGAGGGACAGTTAGTGGAGCGGGATACGCTTCTTGAGGCGCTGTCCCTCATTGGATTTAAAAGCCCGAGGATTGCAGCAGTGGGTGCAGGCGGAAAGACTACACTGTTAAAGGAATTGGCGGCAGAATATAAGATATCAGGGCAGGAGTCTGTCGTAATTACGACGACACACATGAAGAATGAGAATACCCGGCAGTTTCTTGTGAATCCGTCGATTCAGGAGATTCTTAAGATACAAGAGCAGGAGGGGTATGTATTTGCAGGAGCAGAAGCGCCGAATGGGAAGATTAAGATATTACCTCAGGAGATACTTAACAATGTGATGGAACTGCCATGTCCTGTATTAATAGAGGCGGACGGCGCCAGACGGCTTCCTGTGAAGATGCCGGCGGAGCATGAGCCAGTGCTGTTGCCGCAGGTAAATTGTGTCCTGTCAGTATATGGACTGGATGCGTTGGAAGAGAAGCTTCAGGATGTCTGTTTTCGTGCAGAACGAGCAGCAAATTTCCTGCATAAAAGTGTGGAAGATAAGCTTGAAGCAAAAGATATTGCACTGTTGGCGTTAAGTCGTTATGCAGGAAGAAAAGGCGTGTTAGGACATATGAGATATGTGGTCATGTTGAATAAGGCGGATACAATGGAGAGACGCAGACTGGCATTAAGAGTCTGGAAAATGCTGGATGGTATGAAGGAAGAATATGGATTGCAGGAAATGAGGGTAATCGTTACTGCAAGATAGGAGGATGAAAAAGTGAAAATACTAATTCGAGGAGCTGGGGATCTTGCTACAGGGATTGCATATGAACTTTGGTTAGCCGGACACGAGATTTTGATGACAGATATTGAGATTCCATTGGCTGTCAGGAGAGCTGTTTCTTTTTCGCGTGCAGTTTATGAAGGTGTGGCACAGGTTGAGGACGCAAGAGGAGTTCTTGTCCATGATTATCCAGAAGCTCTGCGTGTAATATCATCCGGTGATATAGCGGTGATTGTAGATGAAGAGGCAAGGATTCGAGAGCAGTATTGTCCAGATGTTCTTGTAGACTGCATTATGGCGAAAAAGAATATGGGAACAACGATAGAGGATGCACCGTTGGTGATTGGGATTGGTCCAGGATTTACAGCTTGTGTAGATTGCCATTGTGTGATTGAGACTGTGCGAGGGCCAGAACTGGGAAAGGTTATCAGATCAGGAAGTGCACTGCCCAATACGGGTGTTCCAGGAGAAGTGGGAGGATATACCATCGAGCGGCTGATTAAAGCATCAGCGGATGGACGGATGGAACCCAAAGCATCAATTGGGGATATTGTGAATAAAGGACAGGTAGTTGCCGTAACAGGGGGAGTTCCTGTATATGCACAAATGACAGGAATTGTAAGGGGGATGCTTCAGGAAGGTGTAGAGGTATCGGAAGGATTGAAGATAGGAGATATCGATGCAAGGACATTAGAGAAATACTGTTATCAGATATCAGATAAGGCAAGGTGTATCGGACAAGGTGTGTTAGAAGCGATAAAAGGCTGCGAGGCATGTGGTTTCTCAAAAGAGTGAGAATAACCAGAGGTCGAATTTTTGCAGGAAAAGTTTGGTGAGGAAAGAAAATACCAGGAAACAATGTCTTTGTTTCCTGGTATTAAAAATTTTATATTTTGTATGCATTAATCTCCGATTTCACTGAGATAACGGTAGATTGTTGCGGTTGAACAGGAGAACTTTTTAGCGACAAATGAAATAGCGCCTTTCAACTGGAAAAGTCCCTGTTCGTTTAATTTCTCGATAATATCTTTGCGTTCATACTGGTTCAGGCGATCAATAGATGTGGGAAGAGATACAGTAGCATCATCGAAAATCTTTTGCATCAAAGAAGGAATATCCATTGGGAAATTCTCTGTTATTGTCGGAGGTGAAGCGGATACCGGCAATGCTTTTGATACAGGTGGCGCAGAAGTATCTGATTCCGTGCTGTTTTGCAGAAAAGCTGCAGGATGTATGGCAGACAGCAGGTTATTCTGTAATTCCTGAAAACGGCTGTCATCAAAATTAATACATAAGAGTCCAATGGGAGTCCCATCAGAATCTTTGATGAACATAGTAGATGAACGTAAGAGATGTCCATTCTCGGCAATACCCGTATAATTACATAAAAAATTGTCTTTCTTGTAGGACTTAGATGAGAGCATCTGGAGTGCAGCATCGGTCAGAGGGCTTCCGACCGTACGGCCGCTGATATGTCCATTTGCAATCGCGATAATGGCCTGGTTGTCCGGATCGAGATCCTGCAATACAACTTCATAATCAGGACCAAGAGTCTTTCCAAGAAATTCAACAATAATGGAATACTGCTGAAGGATTTCGGATTTCATAGTAATTCCCCATTTCAAAAATAAATACACTTAACAATTATCTGACTATATTCATTATGGCACGGTATCTGGCAAAATTCAACATATAATTCATTCAATATATAATTTTGTTGCAATTTTGGTCACTATTTACATATTGACAAACTTTCCTGCTATTCAGATATTGACAGATTTTATAAGAGGTGATAATATTATTATTATAATAATAAAATATTAAAGTTAAAGAAGGAAGGAATTAATTTATGAAAACAATATTAAACACAGACAAAGCACCAGCAGCAATCGGACCTTATTCACAGGGAATTAACACAGGAAACCTGATGTTCTTATCTGGGCAGCTTCCGATTGACCCGGCAGAAGGAAAAATTGTGGCAACAGATATTGAAGGGCAGACAAAGCAGTCATTAGAGAATGTAAAGTCTATTCTTGAGTCTGCAGGATGCACGATGGATAATGTAGTAAAGACGACGGTTCTTCTGAGTGATATTGCTAATTTTGGAAAGATGAATGAAGTATATAAAGGATTCTTCAGCGAGGGAAATTATCCTGCAAGATCTGCATTCCAGGTGGCAGCACTTCCACAGGGAGCACTGGTAGAGATTGAAGTAGTTGCGTTGAAAGCAGAATAGGAAATTTACATATGGAGTGTGAGGGAGAGAGCTTTGAAAGAAGAGAAGCTTTCTCCCTTTTTCGCTTATTTACATGGTATTTTAATTGTTAAAAGAAGGGAAGTATGTCATAATAATTATATGTAAAAGGACAGGAGGGACATGTAAAAAATATGCTGAAGATAAAGCAATATATAAAAGCAGAGAGCCTTGCACAGGCATACGAACTGAATCAGAAGCGTAATAACCGGATTATCGGTGGGATGCTCTGGCTTAAGATGAGCAATGCGCAGGTCCAGACAGCGATTGATCTGTCAGGGCTGGGGCTTGACAGAATCGAGGAGACGGAGGAAGAATGCAGAATTGGATGTATGGTCACGTTAAGAGAGCTGGAAATGAATCAGTCTCTGGAACGATTAAGCGGCGGCATAGTCCGGGAAAGTGTGAAGAATATCGTAGGGGTACAGTTTAGGAATCTTGCAACTGTTGGCGGAAGTTTGTTTGGAAGATTCGGATTTTCGGATGTGCTGACATGTTTCCTTGCGATGGATACATATGTGGAATTGTACCAGGGAGGCATCATTCCGCTTGAGGAATTTGCTGAAAGGAAACGAGATAACGATATCCTTGTAAAAGTTATTGTGAAGAAAACACCAGGAAAGTATGTCTATCTATCTCATAGAAATACCAAGACAGATTTTCCGGTTCTGACAGCAGCGGTATCCTGTGTATATAAGAACGGCGGGCAGGAGCCGTGTAAGCAAAGAAATCATAAGTCGGCAGATTTTGAGTGCAAAGATAAGCAAAAAATGGGATATGATATTAAGGTAGTTGTCGGTGCAAGACCGGCAAAAGCCATCTGTCTCAGAGTTTCGGAAGAATGGTCGGATAAGCTGGAAAATAGAGTTTGTCAGACTGCAGAGATTGAAAAGCTTGCCAGAGAACTGGCGGAGCAAGTACAGACAGGTACTAATATGCGCGCTGGCGCGGCATATCGGAGCCATCTGGCAGAGGTGCTGATTAAGAGAGGACTTCTTAAGATTTACGGCGATATTCAAGGCATAGGAGGTGACAGACATGCAGATTAGCCTTGTATTAAATGGAAAGAAGATTACAGAGGAGATAACACCGGATCTTCTTCTGATAGATTTTTTGAGAAATCATGGATGCTATAGTGTAAAACGTGGGTGTGAGACATCAAACTGCGGGCTCTGTACAGTGTTTCTCGATAAAAAGCCTGTCCTGTCCTGCTCTGTTCTGACAGCAAGGACCGATGGACATGCTATAGACACATTGGAAGGCTTACAGGATGAAGCGAAGGAATTTGGGGCATTTATTGCAGACCAGGGGGCAGAACAGTGTGGATTCTGCAATCCAGGGATGATTATGAATGCGATTGCATTATTTCGGGAAAATGCAGACCCGACAGACGAGGAGATTAAGGAGTACCTAGCAGGGAATCTCTGTCGCTGTTCCGGTTATGAGGGACAGCTTCGGGGAATCCGGGCATTTCTGGAATATAAAAGACAAGGAGGCGCATCATGCAGACAGTAGGGCAACCCATACGAAAGAAAGATGCAGAGGCACTGGTGACAGGCAAACCTGTTTTTACAGATGATCTTGCAATGAAGGACTGCTTGATAGTGAAGTTGTTGAGAAGTCCCCATGCTAATGCAATGCTTAAAAAGATAAAGACTGATACAGCAAAGCTGGTGCCGGGGATAGAAGCAATTTATACATGGGAAGATGTGCCGAAACATAGATTTACCCTGGCAGGCCAGACATATCCGGAACCTAGTCCCTATGACAGGCTGATTCTTGACAGGCATGTAAGATATGTGGGAGATCCGGTAGCAATTGTTGCAGGAGAGAATGAGGAATGTGTGGATCGTGCTCTCAAGATGATTAAGGCAGAATACGAAGTACTTCCGGCAGTTCTTGATTTTCATACGGCAAAGGATAATGAGGTATTAGTACATCCGGAAGATAACTGGAAGGCACTCTGTCCGGTAGGGGCGGACAACCAGAGAAACTTATGCGCGGAAGAGGAAAGTCATGCAGGGGATGTAGATGCTGTCCTTGCGGGATGTGATGTAATCCTAGAAGAAACTTATCATGTGCGGGCGGCACAGCAGACAATGATGGAGACCTTCCGTACCGTATGTTATAAAGATGCTTATGGGCGGCTGAATGTTATGAGTTCTTCTCAGATTGTATATCATGTGAGACGAATCCTTTCTAATGCATTGGGGATATCCAAGTCAAAAATCCGCGTATTTAAGCCAAGGATTGGTGGAGGATTTGGAGCAAAGCAGACGGCTGTATCTGAGATCTACCCGGCGTTTGTAACCTGGATGACGGGAAAACCGTCTAAGATTATTTTTACAAGGGAAGAGACACAGACGGCATCCTCGCCACGGCATGAGATGGAAATTACGGTGAAGCTTGGGGCAGATTCAGAAGGGAATATCCAGGCAATAAATATGTATACTTTGTCTAATACCGGCGCCTACGGTGAGCATGGCCCAACGACCGTAGGGCTGTCCGGCCACAAATCGATTCCATTGTATGGCTCTTTGAAGGCACACCGTTTTTCCTATGATGTTGTCTACACGAACCAGATGTCTGCAGGTGCTTATCGCGGTTATGGGGCAACCCAGGGAATCTTTGCATTGGAGAGCGCCGTAAATGAGCTGGCAGAAAGGCTCCACATGGACCCGGTAGAGCTGCGTATGAAAAATATGGTGAGAGAAGGACAGGTCATGCCTGCATATTATGGTGAGACTGCAAACAGCTGCGCTCTGGACAGGTGTCTTATGCGGGCGGCTGAGATGATAGGCTGGAAAGAGAAATATCCATGCAGAGACATGGGGGACGGGAAGATTCGCAGTGTAGGTATTGCCATGGCTATGCAGGGATCATGCATTTCGAGCGTAGATGTGGGATCGGCAACGGTAAAACTGAACGAAGATGGGAGCTATATGATGTCTATTGCGGCAGCGGATATGGGAACTGGATGTGATACTATTCTTGCTCAGATAGCGGCAGAGAGTCTGGAATGCCCGGTGGGGAATATTGCTGTGAGCGGAGCAGATACAGATACTTCTCCTTATGATTCAGGTTCCTATGCGTCAAGTACAACATACATTACAGGTACGGCAGTGAGGCATGCATGTGAACAACTGCGAGAGAAGATTTGCAGCCAGGCGGCGAGAATGTTGGAATGTGGGGCAGAAGAGCTGGAATATGACGGAAACGTGGCAAAAGATGTGAAGAGTGGGAAGACAGTGACATTAGAAGAAATCGGTGTTGCTTCTATGTGTAATAATGTTCAGGCGCTTCAGGTTACGGAGAGTTATAGTTCTCCGGTATCGCCGCCGCCATTCATGGCCGGCGCTGTGGAGATTGAATTGGATAAAGAGACCGGACAGGTAGAGATATTGGATTATGCAGCGGTTGTAGACTGCGGAACCGTTGTTAATCCGAATCTTGCCAGAGTACAGACAGAAGGAGCGCTGGCGCAGGGCATCGGAATGGCCTTGTATGAGAATGTACAGTATACGGATAAGGGGAAGTTATTGAATAATTCCCTGATGCAGTACAAGATACCATCCCGCCTGGATGTAGGCAGGCTGCGTGTGGAATTTGAGAGCAGCTATGAACCCACAGGTCCTTTTGGCGCAAAGTCCATCGGTGAGATTGTCATCAATACGCCGGCTCCGGCGATTGCCCATGCCATTGCAAATGCAACCGGAAGTAAGTTCCGTGAACTGCCGATTACCAGTGAGAAGATTGCAATGGGAGCAAGATAATGAAAGTGAGATTAATCTATCTGGCGGCTGGAAACAGCCGTCGGTTTGGTTCGAATAAACTTTTACATGAGTTGAATGGCAAGCCTTTGTTTCAACATCTTCTGGAAAGACTGACCCGGATCTGTGAGCGCCATGATGAATGGGAAGTCATTGTAGTAACTCAATATCAGATTGTTTATGACAGGGCGGCAGAGATGGGAGTGCATGTTGTGTTTTCCCCTGAAAGTTATAAAGGGGCGTCATACTCTATACGGGCGGGGCTTGCTGAGGCAGAAGGGGCAGAATACTGCGTTTTTTTTGTGGCGGATCAGCCGTATCTGACAGAGGCGGCAGCAGAAGGGTTTCTGGAAGAGATGGAGAGAAAACAGGCGGACTTAGGGTGTGTAGTGTGCGGGAGTCATAGAGGGAATCCGGGCTGGTTTTCCAGGAAATATTTTTTGGAATTGGAGGCTCTGGAAGGTGATCAGGGAGGAAGGAAGGTTCTGAAAGCACATCAGGAAGAGGTGCTTTTTTTCCAAATTCCAGATGAACATGAACTAGAGGATATTGATGTAATTGCAGATGTTTGTATTGTGTAAGGGCAAATCCATTATCAGGGTGATATTATGATGTATAAAGTGACATTAAGAAAGGCAGAATCAGCATGAGCAGAGGAACGGGGTATTTAGAATATGTGACAGTGCGGCTGACGCAGAGGCTTCATGAGATAGATGAGACGATTCGGGATGTCCGAAAAGATATTGAGGGCATGAATGAATATTATTGGGAAAATTATACGGAGATGGATGAGTATGGTTATGAGGACTATGATAACCAACAGGCGCTGATTAGTCAGGTGAATGCAAGTCAGGAATATCAGAAACAAAGACACAGAGTAAAGAGAATGCTGGATTCACCCTTTTTTGGAAGTGTAGACTTTGTATATGAGGGAGAAGAAGAGGCAGAGATTTTCTATATAGGGATTGGTAATTTTGCCGAGAAGAGAGGGACTGTCCCGCTGATCTATGACTGGCGAGCCCCTGTCAGCGGATTATTTTACGATTATGATAAAGGGATGGCATCTTATGAAGCTCCGGGCGGTATAATGGAAGGAGAGATTCTGTCAAAATGGCAGTACAAGATTCGCAATGGACAGATGCTTTATGAGTTTGAAAGTGATATAAAGATTGATGATGATATCCTGAAGCAGGAATTGGGGGCCAGTAGTGATATACAACTTAAGAACATTGTCCGGACTATCCAGAAGGAACAAAATGCCATTATCCGCAATACAAAAGATAAGATTCTGATTATCCAGGGGGCGGCAGGAAGCGGGAAGACATCCATTGCATTACACCGGATTGCATATCTTCTGTATCATGACAGAGGACGTTTGAATTCTTCTAATATTTTGATCTTATCACCAAACAGTGTGTTTTCAGACTATAT
Source organism: uncultured Dorea sp. (assembly GCA_947647815.1). Lineage (GTDB taxonomy): Bacteria > Bacillota > Clostridia > Lachnospirales > Lachnospiraceae > Sporofaciens. The sequence goes on from CANSLW010000021.1 coordinate 21,188, forward strand.
TTCTCATATACTTCCAGAACTTGGGGAAGAGAATATACGGGAGATGAGTTTTGACCTTTTCGCATATAAAGAATTAAAAGACATTGCAGTGGACTGTGAAGATCGGTGGCACCAGATTGAACGACAGATTCAGGAGGGGGCTGTTTTAGAGAGAGGCATATCATCAGATGACAGAAGATACCGGTGGAAGCAGTCTGAGGAATATGTGAAGGCGGTAGAGGGATTTCTGGTGGAATTAGAAGACCGTCTGGTGGATTTTAAAGACGTGCAGTACAGGAGAATGGAAAAGAAAGCAGATGAACTTCTGCGGATGTTTTATTTCAAGTTCCAGAATGTTCCAATCTTGTCCCGGATGGATGCGGTGATGGAGTATTGCGTAGATGAATACGAGACATTATGCGGCAAAGATATTCCAGAAGAGGAGATGGAATATATCCGAGATATGTTCCGCAGTATGTATGTGACTACGGATTTGTGTGTGATTTATAACTGGCTTCTGGAAGAATACGGATGGCCGAAGCTTGAGGAGCTGCAGCAAGAAGAGAGAGTTCTGGCGTATGAAGATGTCTATCCGTTGCTATATCTGAAACAGAGAATTTTTGCGGTGGCAGGCCATAAGAATATCCGCCATCTGGTTATTGATGAGATGCAGGACTATTCGTATCTTCAATACGTGATTCTAGAACGTATGTTTTCGTGTAGTATGACGATACTGGGAGACCGTGCCCAGACGTTAGATGATAATGTGCAGGATGTTACAGAGTTCTTGCCCATAATATTGGGAAAGAGAGCACGGAAGATTGTGATGAACCGAAGCTACCGCAACACTTATGAGATTGCAAAATATGCTGATAAGATTGCGGGATTAGAAGGAATAGAATATGTTGAAAGACATGGCAGAGAAGTGGAGGAGATGTGTTGTATATCCCTTGTGGATGCGGTGAAAAGCACGCTTGAAAGGGTGAATACTGGGAAAAAAGGATACGAGACAGCTGCGTTGCTGGTTATGACAGAAGGTGAAGCACAAGAGGTTTTTAGAATAGCACGTGAAGTCAGAGGGGATGTGTTCTACATTGACAGAGACAGTACAAATTTCCGGAAAGGGATTACGGTTACGACTTTTTATATGGCGAAGGGGTTGGAGTTTGACCAGGTATTTATCATTGGCAGAGAAAAACCCCACCCGTTTTCACGGCAGTTTCAATATATTTGTGCCACCCGGGCCCTTCATGAACTTTATGTTGCTATGTATCAGGAGGAAACTGCCGGCGGGGCAGCTATGCAGGAGATGAAGGGCTAAGAACCCGGCGCATATCTTCGGGAAGCAAAGCGGTAAATTCCAGTGGTTTTCCAGTGATTGGATGTGTGAAGCAGAGACGGTGTGAATGCAGAGCCTGCCTGTGTATATATTCCATATCTGGATTATACAGATAATCTCCAATCAGTGGATATCCGAGATATTTCATATGTATGCGGATTTGATGGGTACGGCCGGTCTCCAGGCAAAGTGAGACGAGGCTGTGCCCGTTTTGCATATCTGTAACAGTATAGTGGGTGACGGCTGTTTCACCGTGTTCGAAGTCTACGGTACGCTCAATGATGGTGCCAGGTTTGCGGGCGAGAGGCGCGTTAATTGTTCCAGAGGATGGAGTGACAGCTCCACGTACAATAGCCTGGTATTCCCGATGGATTTTCCGGCGGCGGACCATATCTGACAGAATATTACCGCTGACGAGATGCTTGGCAACGACAGTAAGACCGGAAGTATCCCGGTCTAAGCGGTTGCAGCAGCGGAAAATAAAGGGTTTTCCTTGTTCCTGATAGTACCAGGCAAGGGCATTTGCCATGGAATTCGTGTAATTGTTCAGGGAAGGATGGATGGGCATGCCTGCAGGCTTGTTGATGACGATAATGTCTTCATCTTCGTATACGATATCAAGGGGAAGCCGGACTGGCGGGATCTTCTCTGAACATTTTGTTTCACTGATGCGGATAGAGAGATGGTCTCCTGCCGAAAGCTGTTGGCGCATATAATAATGAATGCCGTTGACAAGTACACTCTCGGGCATTCGCTTGATTTCTGAGAGATTCTGGCCGGAATAGCCGCGGCGTCTGAGATATTGTTCCACCCGCAGGCCGCCGCTTGCGGAATCTATTATATAATCGATGGTACGATTCATTGCAATTCTCCTTTAGATTTAGTAAAATAATGGACGGGATATATCGTAACACAGAACAGAGGAGGAAAGCAATGACAAGATTAAGTACTCTTTGTTACATCAGGAATAATGGCAGATACCTGATGCTGCACAGGACGGTTAAGAAGAATGATGTGAATAAGGATAAATGGATTGGAGTAGGAGGTCATTTTGAAGAGGATGAGAGTCCGGAAGAATGCCTGCTTCGTGAAGTCAAAGAAGAGACGGGATATACTTTAACGTCTTATCGATACAGAGGAATCGTGACTTTTGTGTCGGGAAATGGGATCACAGAATATATGTCTCTGTTTACGGCAGATGGATTTGAAGGAGAACCGATTCCCTGTGATGAAGGTGATTTGGAATGGGTGCCTGTGGAGGAAGTGTATCAACTGAATATCTGGGAGGGAGATAAGATTTTCTTCCGGTTGTTAGAAGAACGGGAGGAGTTTTTTTCTCTTAAACTTGTTTATGATGGAAATGACGGTCTGGTATCTGCAGTGCTGGATGGGAAAGAGATGGAATTATAGATAAAAATATAGATAAAATTGAGTTTAAATACATAGCAAGCTATTTGATTGATGTTTTTGACAGCACAAGACAAAAATCCCGCTATGCCGGCATTAGTGCCCTGTACTCTCAAAAGGGTATCAGATCAGTATATTAGTATGAATGTCGCAGCCGTCTAGTAGATAATAAGCGGATACTCCTGAGGTATCATTGCTTTATCTTCAGTAGAGGACGGTATCTCCTGATCGCCGATTTCTGACTCAAGAACCTGGCGTTCAACGGAGACGTTTTTTTCTATTTCGTCAGGGGCGGATGTCGTCTTTTGTCCTTCCTGCCATATGGTGAGGCGTTCGTTATCCTTACCTTCAAGATAAATGCCCGTGCTTTTATGAATGGTGGTTCCTGGATCATCTTCGTCATTTCTATACTCTTCCTGCAGGGGGATTACGAACGCAAACTTGTTATTACAGTACCGGGAGAGAATATGTTTCTCTAAGAACGATACCTTTTCAAGTGTTAATGTGGTCTCGCCGTTGTCGTAAGATTCAGTCTCGGGAAGCTGATCGGGAGAAGTGACTGTACAGGAAGGTATCTGAAGCAGCGTGTCACTTTCCAGTGTGAAATACAGACTTCCGTCTTTTAACTGGTACAGGTCTGCGATGTGAATATCTTCAAGAGAAACACGTTTGTCAAAGCCCAGTGTTTGCTGCAGAGAAGTAACCGAAAGAAACAAGGCGTCCTTTAGTATGGCAAAGGTCATTACAGCAATCAGAAGGATGAAAGAGCAGAATATGGTTTTCCACCAGTTTATTTGTCTGGAAATCTTCTTGAGGAAGGCTGTTTCGATATCGATATCTATATTGTCGGAAGAGTTGTTTTCTCCGGTGTTGTCCTTCCAGGAAGAGGTAACCGGAGGAAGTTCCTGATACATTGCCTCAAGATAAGTCCGGCATTCCTCACATTCTGGCAGATGTTCCTCTACCATGTCTCTGCTTTTCTGACTGCAGACCTCGTCTTTGTATAGAGGCAGCAGGTCTTTTATGATATCACAGGATATTTTATTCATGTTTGTTGACCTCCTTTATGAATATGTGCTTGTATTTTCAGGCGTGCTCTGTGGTAGGTTACTCTTGCCCAGTTCTCTTGTCTGTCGAATATCTCGGCGATTTCTTTGAAGCTTAAGTCACCGAGTACACGTAAGGTGAAAACTTCCTTATAAGGTTCCTCCAGACAATGAAGAACTTTATAGATAGAAAGCGCTTCATCCTTGCGGATACAGATGTCATCCGGGGTATCATCGTCTGAGGCTTTGCCAATCTCATTCGAAGGTACTGGTTTTTTCTTACGCATGTCAGAAATATAGAGATTCTTGGCAATCTGACAGAGCCAGGATTTGACGGAACAATTTCCGCGGAAATGTTTGATTTCTTTATAAACAATTTTTCAGAGACGTGTATCTATTCGTTCTGGCAATGAGTAAGGATCCGCACATTGCAGAAGAGATTACACAAGATACTTTCTTCAAGGCGTTAAAAGAAATCAAACATTTCCGCGGAAATTGTTCCGTCAAATCCTGGCTCTGTCAG
>CANSLW010000022.1 GCA_947647815.1 uncultured Dorea sp.
TAAGGTAATCTCTGTTATGGCAGATCCAGATGATAAGACAGCCGGCGTCATCGTACCGGACTACCAGTTGTCCCTGGCAATTGGCAAGGAAGGACAGAACGCAAGGCTTGCGGCAAGGCTTACCGGATATAAGATTGATATTAAGAGCGAGACACAGGCAATCGAGTCCGGTGATCTGCCTGAGAATTATCTTGAATTGAGTGAGGGTGTGTACGAGGAAGAATATGAAGCGCCTTACGAAGAAGAGTATGCCGAGGGATATGAAGAAGGCTATGACGGCGAAGACGCATATACCGAAGAGGTATTTGTGGAGGAAGAGACCGAAGAATACCCGGAAGACAGTTATGAGGAAGAAGACGAGATCATATTTGAAGAAGTAGAGGAATAGGTGATTGTTTGGGTGCAAATAAAAAGATACCTGTACGGCGGTGCGTAGGCTGTCAGGAGATGAAGAATAAAAAAGAGATGATTCGTGTCATACGGACAAAAGAAGGCGAGTTTTCTCTGGATGCTACCGGAAAGAAGAATGGACGCGGCGCGTATATCTGTCCGTCGAAGGAATGTCTTCAAAAGGCTGTGAAGAATAAAGGCCTTGAACGTTCTTTCAAGCAGTCCATTCCCGCAGAGGTATATGAAGCATTAGAGAAGGAGATGGGATTGATTGGGACAGAGTAAAGTGTTGTCGCTCATTGGCCTGGCCACGAAGGCCGGGAAGACTGCCAGCGGAGAGTTCTGCACGGAAAAGGAAGTAAAATCCGGCCATGCGGCGCTTGTGATCGTGGCGGATGATGCGTCTGAGAATACGAAGAAGAAATTCAGGAATATGTGTGATTATTATCACGTGCCGATTTGTTTCTATGAGGATAAAGATACCTTGGGGCATGCAATGGGGAAACAGTTCCGGGCATCTCTTGCCATATTAGATGAGGGGTTTGCAAAAGGAATCAGAAAGCATATAGATACAGAGGATCATACAATTGCATAGAGGAGGTAGTGAATATGTCAAAAATCAAAATATATGAGTTAGCGAAGGAATTGAACGTCCCAAGTAAGGAAGTACTCGGATTTCTTAGCGGAAAGAATATAGAAGTAAAGAACCATATGAGTGTGCTCGAGGAAGCGGATGCCGATGTCGTGCGTAAAAGTTTTTCTAAGAAAGAGACCACAAAAGAGGCAAAAACGGAAGTAAAAGCAGAAGCAGATGCGCCGAAGAAGAAAAATATTGTCCATGTGTTCCGTCCGCAGAATACGCAGAATGGCGCAAAGCAGGGCAGAAGGCCCGGAGTCAGGGCAAACGCCGGACAGCCGGCAGGCGGACGTCCAGCCCAGGCGCCGGGAAAACCGGTACAGGTGAATAACGGACGTCCGGCAAAGGCGGCAGCCCGTCCGGAAACATCTGTCAGAACAGAAGCTCCAAAGCCAGTCAGACGTCCGGCAACAGCTGTGCCGAAGGCAGAAGAGACGGCGAAACGTCCGGCAGCTGCGCCAAAGACAGAAGAAGTAGTTAAGCGGCCTGCAGCAGAGCCGCCGAAGGCTTTAGAACCGGAGAAAAAACCGGAGGCTGCTGTGGCTATAGAAAGACAGCAGAATGTGCAGGCACAGGAACGCCCGGCAGAGAGAAAGACGGACAGACCGGAAACTTCTGATAGAAGCCAGACGCAGCGGGGAAAGGATCGTCCGGAACGTTCTGACAGGGGTTCTGACAGAGGCGGCGAGAGACAGCGGGATTATAAGGACTTCAGAGGAACAAGAGCGCCGCGTGGAGACAGACCACAGGGAACACGTTCAGACCGGCTGCAGGGAGCACGTTCTGACAGGCCACAGGGCGACCGTGACAGAAGCCGCGACCGTTTCGGAGGTGACCGTGACAGGAATCGAGACCGCTTTGGAGGGGATCGTGACAAAGACAGACCGCAGGGCGACCGTGACAGAAACCGTGACCGTTTCGGCGATCGTGACAGAAGCCGTGACAACAGAGATAACAGAGACAACAGAGACAATAGAGGAAGAGACCGTTTCGGAGGCGACCGTGACAGAGACCGCGCACAGGGAAGAAAACCAGGAGAAAGACCGGATCGCCGCAATGACAGGAGGAACAGCAGTAGTTCCAGTATCCCGGCGCCGGCAGTGGAAACACAGAAACCACAACGCAGCAAAGGAAAAGGCAAGGACGATCACAAGAAGAAAGATTACCGCCGTCAGGATGAGGAAGACAGAGTAACAAAGGGCAAGAAAAAGAACGAGCCAAAGCAGCAGTTCCAGAAACCGCAGCAAAGAGAGCAGAAGGTAGTAGAAGAGATTAAGTCCATCATTATTCCAGAGGTTCTGACGATTAAAGAACTTGCAGATAAGATGAAGATTGTGCCTTCAGTCATTATCAAGAAGCTGTTCATGCAGGGTAAGATTGCAACTGTAAACCAGGAGGTTGATTATGAGACAGCAGAAGGCATTGCGTTGGAATTTGATGTACTTTGTGAAAAAGAAGAAGTAGTTGATGTAATTGAGGAGCTGCTGAAAGAGGATGAAGAGGACGAAAGTAAGATGAAGAAGCGTCCGCCGGTAGTCTGTGTCATGGGTCATGTCGATCATGGTAAGACGTCTCTTCTGGATGCAATTCGTCATACGAATGTAATTGATAAAGAAGCAGGTGGTATTACCCAGCATATAGGAGCATATGTGGTAGATGTAAATGGAGAGAAGATTACATTCCTGGATACACCTGGCCATGAAGCATTCACGGCGATGCGTATGCGTGGAGCAAGTTCTACGGATATTGCAATCCTGGTAGTTGCTGCAGATGATGGTGTAATGCCGCAGACCGTAGAAGCAATCAATCATGCGAAAGCTGCGGGTGTAGAGATAGTCGTAGCGGTGAATAAAATTGATAAACCAAGCGCGAACATTGAGCGTGTAAAGCAAGAGCTTACCGAGTATGAGCTGATTGCGGAGGATTGGGGCGGAAGCACTGTCTTCGTACCGGTATCAGCTAAGACAGGTGAAGGACTGGAAGATCTGATGGAGATGATTGTTCTCACTGCAGAGGTTCTGGAGCTTAAAGCAAATGCCAACCGCCGTGCGAGAGGCTTGGTATTGGAAGCACAGCTGGATAAAGGAAGAGGTTCTGTTGCGACTGTCCTGGTACAGAAGGGAACTCTGCGTGTGGGTGATTCTATTGCGGCAGGTTCAGCGCATGGTAAGGTCCGTGCAATGATGGATGATAAAGGAAGACGTGTGAAAGAGGCAGGTCCTTCTATGCCAGTTGAGATTCTTGGACTTAATGACGTGCCAAATGCAGGAGAAGTATTTGTAGGATGTGCGAATGATAAAGAAGCTAGAAGCTTTGCCGAGACATTTATCTCCCAGAGTAAAGTGAAACTTTTGGAGGATACCAAATCAAAACTGTCTCTGGATGATCTGTTTAACCAGATTCAGGAAGGAAACTTAAAAGAACTTGGAATTGTTGTTAAGGCAGATGTCCAGGGATCAGTGGAGGCGATGAAACAGAGTCTGCTGAAGCTGACGAATGAAGAGGTGGTTGTTAAGATTATCCATGGTGGAGTTGGAGCAATCAACGAATCTGATGTCAGTCTTGCATCAGCATCCAATGCGATTATCATTGGCTTTAATGTACGTCCAGATGCAACAGCAAAAGAAACTGCGGACCGCGAAGGCGTGGATATCCGTCTGTATCGTGTCATCTACAATGCTATCGAAGATGTAGAAGCGGCTATGAAGGGTATGCTGGATCCTGTATTTGAAGAAAAAGTACTTGGCCATGCAGAAGTCCGCCAGACCTTTAAGGCATCTGGCGTGGGAACTATTGCGGGTTCATATGTACAGGATGGTATCTTTGAGAGAGACTGCTCTGTGCGCCTGACACGAGATGGCATAGTAATCTTCGAAGGGCCTCTTGCATCTCTGAGACGATTCAAAGATGACGTAAAGGAAGTAAGAGCAGGATATGAATGTGGATTTGTATTTGCCAACTTTAATGATATTAAAGAAGGCGACTTGGTTGAAGCATTCAAGATGGTAGAAATACCAAGGTAAGAAGAGGAGTAAAAGGTGAAGAAAAGAAGTATAAAGAATACCAGAGTCAATACAGAGGTGCAGCGGGAATTGAGTAATATTGTGAGAAATATGAAAGATCCAAGGGTTGCGCCGTGGACTTCTGTGGTAGCGGCGGAGGTAGCGCCGGATCTTAAGACCTGTAAAGTTTATATCAGTGTGCTTGGGGATGAAAAAACACAGGAAGAAACTATTAAAGGGCTGCAGAGTGCCGAAGGATATATCCGGCGTGAGCTGGCACATACACTGAATATGCGGAATACACCGCAGATTCAGTTTGTGCTGGACCAGTCCATTGAGTATGGTGTCAATATGTCAAAAAAGATTGATGAAGTAACAAAAAATATCAAAATAGAAGGGGATGCAGATGCTGAATAAGATTCTGAAAGATGCAAATACAATCGCTATCGGAGGACATATACGTCCGGATGGAGACTGTGTAGGTTCGTGCATAGGATTGTACCAGTATATCAAGGATAACTACAAAGATAAAAAGGCAGACGTATATCTGGAAGAATTTCCGGAATCATTTAGATGTCTTAAAGCTGCAGAAGAAATCCACCATGAGATTCCGGATGGAGTGAACTATGATTTGTTTATTTGTCTGGACTGTGGAGATAAAGAGCGTCTTGGGTTTTCAGGACATTTATTTGATACGGCACGGAGAACTTATTGCATTGATCATCATATCAGCAATGCGGGATTTGCTCAGGAGGATTACATCGTTCCTGATGCAAGTTCTACTTCGGAATTAGTCTATAACCTGCTTGAGGAGGAGAAGGTATCACTGGATACAGCAACGGCGCTGTATCTGGGAATCGTGCATGATACAGGCGTGTTCCAGTATTCCTGCGCGGCGCCCTCTACGTTTAGGATAGCGGCAAAGTTGTTGGAAAAAGGTGTAGACGGGCCGAAGATTATCCAGGATACTTTTTATGAGAAGACTTATGCGCAGAACCAGATATTGGGAAGGGCGCTTTTGGAGAGTATTCTTTTCATGGATAAGACCTGTATCGCATCGTATATTACAAAGAAGACGATGGATTTCTATGGAGTCGGCGTCAAAGACTTAGAGGGGATTGTCAGTCAGCTCAGAGTTACGAAAGGAGTCGAGGTGGCAATCTTCATGTACGAGACAGATACGAATATCTATAAAGTAAGCCTGCGTTCCAAAGATCAGATTGACGTAAGCCGGATTGCGAAATACTTCGGCGGCGGCGGACATAAGCGGGCGGCAGGACTTACCATGGCAGGGACATATTACGATGTGATTAATAATCTGTCAGAACGGATTGAAGTGCAGATGGAAAGTCTGGCAGGAAGGCAGGAAAAGAGATACATATGATTCACGGCATTCTGAATGTGCATAAAGAAAAGGGCTTCACATCCCATGATGTGGTGGCAAAGCTTAGGGGGATTGTCGGGCAGAAGAAAATTGGGCATACGGGAACATTAGACCCTGATGCAACAGGAGTATTGCCAGTGTGCCTGGGAAGAGCGACGAAACTGTGTGATATGCTGACGGACAGAGATAAAACTTATGAAGCGGTGCTTTTGCTTGGCTGTACGACAGACACACAGGATATCAGTGGGAAAGTGCTAAAGAAACAGGAGATATCAGGAATTACGGAAGATACTGTGGCAGATGCCGTACAGAGCTTCACCGGAGAATATGCACAGATTCCACCTATGTACTCTGCATTGAAGGTGAATGGAAAAAAGTTGTATGAGCTTGCGAGGGAAGGAAAAGAGATTGAACGCAAAGCGAGAATCGTACAAATTCACGAGATTAGGATTCGGAAGATTGAGCTGCCAAGGGTATGGATGGAAGTCAGATGTTCCAAAGGTACATATATCCGTACCCTGTGCAATGATATTGGAGCGCTTCTGGGATGTGGCGGATGTATGGAAGAGTTGGTTCGCACTCAGACCGGGAGATTTCGTTTGGAAGAGAGCTTTACCCTTGAAGAGATCAATAAATGGCAGAGGGAGGGAAGGCTTAAAGAAGTGCTTATCCCCATTGATGCAATGTTTGAGGATTATCCGAAAATGACGGTAAAAGACAGTGGGGATTCCCTTGCAAAGAATGGGAATCCGCTGCGTCCGGGGATGCTTGGATCTTATGGGAGTGACCTGACAGAGGCAAATGGATTTGTAAGAATATATGATAAGGCAGGACAGTTTATCGCAGTTTATCAGTGGCATGAGGAAAGAAAAGAGTATCGTGCTGCTAAGATGTTTTACGAGGATATAAAAAAGTAAAGAGGAACAAGTATGCAATACATCAACAGATTGTCTGATTATAAGGACAACATGGAATCAGCAGTGACATTTGGCAAATTTGATGGTCTGCATAGAGGGCATCAGATATTAACCCAAAAGGTACGGGAGTTGGCAGAAAAAGATGGTATCCGCAGTATCGTATGTGCGTTTGATATGCATCCTATGTGGGAATGCGCCGGGAAGATACCCCAGATTCTGATGAATAGCAAGGAGAGATGCCGTCATCTGGAAGACATTGTAGATGTGCTGGCAGAGTGTCCGTTTACCCGAGAATTCAGCCAGATCCATGCAGAAGATTTTATCAGGGATATTATAAAAGGGATATTTCATGCCAGATATGTCGTAGTCGGGACAGATTTCCAGTTCGGCTATGGAAAGCGTGGGGATATCAAAATGCTTGAACAGTATGCCAAAGAATATGGTTATGAGTTAATTGTTATCGAGAAAGAACGCTATGAAGACCGGGTGATCAGCAGTACTTATATCAAGGAACTCCTGGAAAAGGGTGATGTAAAACTTGCCGGTAATTTGCTGGGATATTCTTATGGAATTACAGGAAAAGTAGAGCATGGGAAACAGCTTGGAAGAACGCTGGGATTCCCGACGCTAAATATAGCGTGGCCAGCGGAAAAACTTATTCCGGCAAGGGGTGTATATCTTACCAATATTCTGGTGGATGAACAATGGTTTCATGGCATTTCTAATGTGGGTGTAAAACCTACGGTGAGCAATGAAGGAAAGGTGCTGGCGGAAAGTTTTCTGTTTGATTATTCACAGGATGCGTATGGAAAAACAGTGTCCGTGGAGTTCCTGGAATTTTGTCGTCCTGAGAGGCGGTTTGGAAGCGTGGAAGAATTGAAAGTATGTATTGACAAGGACATTGCATATGGGAAACATTTTTTTACGTGTATGTGATGAATAGAGGAGAATACGAATGAGAATTACGACATTTTTTATGTTGCTGGGGGGATTAGGCTTTTTTCTATATGGAATGAAGCTGATGAGCGAGGGCCTTGAAAAAGCGGCAGGAGCCAAGATGAGAAGTATATTGGAGTTTTTTACCAAGAACAGATTCATCGGTATGATTGTAGGTATTATATTTACAGCGATTATTCAGTCCTCCAATGCAACAACAGTGATGGTGGTCAGTTTTGTTAATTCGGGACTTATGAATCTGATGCAGGCATCAGGAGTTATATTAGGTGCCAATATCGGTACGACAGTCACAGGACAGCTGATTGCGTTCAATCTGTCGGATATTGCCCCGCTGGTAGTTATTATCGGTGTTGTCATGGTTATGTTCTGTAAGAAACAGAGCATTAAGAAGATTGGCGAAGTTATTCTGGGATTTGGTATTTTATTCATGGGACTTAGCATCATGGGTGACAGCATGGAGGCAGTCAGGGAATCTCCGCGTATTTTAGATTTTCTTGCATCACTTACAAACCCATTTGCAGCAATCCTGACAGGGCTTGTGATTACGGCGGTACTGCAGAGCTCGTCTGCAACGGTAGGTATTATCTTGTTAATGGTATCTCAAGGGCTTCTGGAATTTGCGATATGTCCATTCATGATTCTTGGATGTAATATTGGATCCTGCGTGTCTGCATTAGTGGCAGGCTTAAGCGGCAATAAAGATGCGAAGCGGGCATCGCTGATACATTTTCTGTTCAATGTGATTGGATCGGTCATTATGTTCGTTGTCTTGATAATTGCGATTGATCCATTTACGGATATGATGCTTACCATATCCGGCGGGGATCTTGCAAGGGCTGTGGCAAATGTGCATACTCTGATGAAAGTTGTAGAAGTTGCGATGTTGTTCCCGTTCATGGGTTGGATTGTAAAAGCAACTTATAAGATTGTACCGGGTGAGGATGAAGTTGAAGATGAATATGAGCTTCTGTTCATCGGAAAAGGAAAGATTTTATCGGCAACGACAGCAGTATTGGACGGAATCCGTGAGATTGTACACATGGGCAGGGTAGCGATGAAGAATCTTGAGGTTGCCATGGAGGCATTGTGTGAACCAGATGAGGAAAAGATTCAGGAAGTTTATAAGCGGGAGAAATATATTGATTTTATGAACCGTAAGATAACAGATTATCTGGTTGAAGCTAATGAACTTGCACTTCCTTTGGCAGATGAAAGGCTGATTGGCGGATTGTTCCATGTGGTAAATGATATTGAACGGATCGGGGATCATGCGGAAAATTTTGCTGATTCAGCAAAGAGCAGGCTTGAGCGTGGAGTTGAGTTCAGCGATAAGGCGAAACGCCAGCTTCAGGAGATGAATGAAAAGGCATTAAAGATATTAGAATATTCTCTGGAAATGTTCAAAAACCGTAATTATGAACATATGCAGGAGATTCTTCAGTTAGAAGATGAGATTGATGAGATGGAACGGAAGCTGCAGAATACTCACGTGAAACGGCTTACCAAGAATAAATGTACACCTGAAGCGGGAATGATGTTTTCAGATACAGCATCCGGATTGGAGCGTGTAGGAGACCATGCAACAAATATTGCGTTCGCGATTCTCGAACCTGCGATTTCCTACGAAGATGACGATGATGAATAGATATTGTTATTTTTGCCTTTACACAGGAGAAGGATTGTGCTATACTGTCCAAGTGTAAAAGCCGGTGTTCGGTAAATGGATGCTCCAACCATTACTTAATATCAGGCGTTATTAATAAGATTAAGGAGGATACAACCAATGATTTCAAAAGAACAGAAAGAACAGATTGTAGCAGATTATGGCAGAACACCTGGGGACACAGGTTCACCAGAAGTACAGATTGCAATCCTGACAGCAAGGATTAATGATCTGACAGAACATTTTAAGAGCAATCCGAAGGATCATCATTCCAGAAGAGGTCTTCTTAAGATGGTAGGTCAGAGAAGAGGTCTTCTGGCATATCTTAAGAAAGTAGATATTGAGAGATATCGTACTTTGATTGAGAGATTAGGATTAAGAAAATAATATTAAAGGGCGCAGTGAAATCTATGTTCGCTGCGCTTTTTGAATACCATCATATGCAAAATGGCAGCCAATGCAAGCATTTTGTATGGTGTGGGCTGAACAGTCACTTTTTTATGTATAATGTAAGAATTTAATAGTGGCAGTTTCCAGGAACATATGTTATAATATATAAGATTGTGGGTAGGTTTGTACTGCCCGAGACCACTGAAAAGCACATTTGTGTCCGGCTGTATGATTGAAAATGTGTTTTTCAGTAGTTTCGGCAACTCCTGCCCACAGAAAATGTCTGAATAAAAAGGAGAATATTATGTACAAAAAATTTGAAATGGAACTGGCAGGGAGACCACTTGTCATAGATGTTGACAGAGTGGCGAAGCAGGCGAACGGCGCCGTGCTGATGCATTATGGAGAGACAACCGTGCTGTGTACGGCAACGGCTTCGGACAAGCCGAGAGACGGGATTGATTTCTTCCCGCTCAGTGTGGAATATAACGAACGTCTGTATTCTGTGGGAAAGATTCCGGGAGGCTTTAATAAAAGGGAAGGAAAGGCATCTGAGAATGCGATTCTGACCTGCCGGGTTATTGACCGTCCGATGCGTCCGTTATTTCCGAAGGATTATAGGAATGATGTTACTCTCGAGAATCTGGTATTGTCAGTAGATCAGGACTGTTCGCCAGAACTTACGGCTATGCTGGGCGCTGCAATTGCTACCAGTATCTCTGACATTCCGTTTGACGGACCTATTTCTACAACACAGGTGGGGCTGGTTGACGGTGAGTTTGTGTTTAATCCTACGGCGGCGCAGAAAGAAGTGTCTGACCTTGCATTGACGGTGGCATCTACAAAAGAGAAGGTTATCATGATTGAGGCAGGAGCCAATGAAGTTCCAGAGGCTCAGATGATTGATGCTATCTTTGCAGCTCATGAAGTGAACCAGAAAGTCATCGCATTTATTGATACAATTGTTGCAGAGTGTGGGAAGGCAAAGCATGAGTATGAGAGTTGTGCAGTACCAGAAGAGCTGTTTGCAGCGATTAAAGAGATTGTACCGCCTGAAGCAATGGAAGAGGCTGTATTTACAGATGAGAAGCAGGTAAGGGAAGAGAACATCCGTCAGATTACTGAGAAATTAGAAGATGCATTTGCCGAGAAGGAAGAGTGGCTTGCCGTGCTCGGCGAAGCCGTATATCAGTATCAGAAAAAGACAGTCCGCAAGATGATTTTAAAGGATCATAAGCGTCCGGACGGAAGAGCAATCGACCAGATCAGACCACTGGCTGCAGAGATTGATCTGATTCCGAGAGTACATGGTTCGGCAATGTTTACCCGTGGACAGACACAGATCTGTACGGTTACGACACTGGCGCCTCTTGCAGAGGCTCAGAGACTGGACGGATTAGATGAGGCAGAGACTTCCAAGCGTTACATGCATCACTATAATTTCCCGTCTTACTCTGTAGGCGAGACCAGACCGTCCAGAGGACCTGGACGCCGTGAGATTGGACATGGAGCGTTAGCAGAGCGCGCACTTGTTCCGGTTCTTCCGACAGAGACGGAATTCCCGTATGCAATCCGTACAGTATCAGAGACTTTTGAGTCTAATGGTTCGACATCCCAGGCAAGTATCTGCGCATCCTCGATGTCACTGATGACAGCTGGTGTGCCGATTAAGGCGGCTGTTGCCGGAATCTCGGCAGGGCTGGTAACAGGCGATACGGATGACGATTATCTGGTATTGACAGATATTCAAGGGTTGGAAGATTTCTTTGGTGATATGGACTTCAAGGTTGCCGGAACACATAAAGGAATTACAGCTATCCAGATGGATATTAAGATTCATGGACTGACAAGACCGATTATCGAAGAAGCAATCGCCGCAACAAAGAAGGCAAGAACCTATATTCTGGATGAAGTTATGGCTAAAGCAATCTCAGAGCCAAGACCGGAGGTAGGCCAGTATGCACCGAAGATTATCCAGATGCAGATCGATCCGCAGAAGATTGGAGATGTAGTAGGACAGCGTGGTAAGACGATTAATGCAATCATCGAGCAGACCGGAGTTAAGATTGATATCACAGACGATGGTTCCGTATCTATCTGTGGAACAGATGCGAAGAGCATGGAAGAGGCTCAGAAGTTGATCTACATTATTGTTACAGATTTGGAAGCAGGACAAGTTCTGGAAGGTAAGGTTGTAAGCATCAAAGAATTCGGCGCATTCGTAGAATTTGCGCCTGGAAAAGAAGGAATGGTGCATATATCCAAGATTTCAAAAGAGAGAATCAGACAGGTAGAAGATGTACTGACTCTTGGAGATGTCGTGAAGGTAGTATGCCTTGGAAAAGATAAGATGGGACGGCTTTCATTCAGCATGAAGGACGTAGCAGAATAAGAAAATAAAAAACAGAGTATAAAAACATCCTTATGGGAATCGTGTAGTATTTCATTCCTGCAAGGATGTTTTTTTATTCCTGCGGTCAACGAGCTAAATGACATCAAATTGCTGTCTGTATTAAGAAAATTAGCTGCACAGATAGAAAAGTTTTCATAAAAAGAATCTTGGTACATATATTGAAATAAAGAGGTGGACAAAGATGAAAAGAGAGAGAATTCTGGATGTCCTGCCCCAAAGTATCCGTGTATTACTTGAACAGGAACAGCTTAGATATGCCTGTCTTCAGGAAATGCGCCTGCGTGTAGATAAGCCGTTATTGCTTATTTATGACGGACGAGAGCGGATGCTTAGGAATCGGCGGGATGGACCTTATATTGTGTCAAAAGAGGATGTGAGGGAGATGTTGGAGTATGTCAGCAATTATTCACTCTATGCATATGAACAGGAGATGAGACAAGGATTTATTACGATCGAGGGAGGACACAGAGTAGGGATGACCGGGCAGGTAATCTTAGAGAATGGGAAAATCAAGAATCTTCGTTACATTTCATCCATTAATCTGCGAATGTCTCATGAAGTTTTAGGATGTGCGGATGAAGTTTTTCCATATATTACTGTGAAACGGCAGGTACATCATACATTGATTATATCTCCACCCAGATGCGGCAAGACGACTCTTTTGCGGGATATTGTAAGACAGGTCTCTGACGGGAATCAATGGATAGACGGGATGGTAGTGGGAGTTGTGGATGAACGCTCAGAAATCGGTGGTTGTTACAAAGGAGTACCGCAGAATCAACTGGGAATCCGGACGGATATTCTGGACTGCTGCCCGAAGGTGGAAGGAATGATGATGCTGATCAGGTCTATGGGACCAGAAGTGATTGCCGTTGATGAGATTGGAACGACGGAAGATGTACATGCTGTTGAATATGCCATGCATTGTGGGTGCCGGCTGATTGCAACTGTCCATGCCGAGTCTATGGAAGAATTAAGAAGGAGACCATGCTTTGACCATATGATTGCCAGAAAACAGTTTGAGAGATATATTCTACTGGGAAATCAGAGCCGTGTAGGGCAGGTGGAGGGGATTTTTGACAGCAGTGGAAGCCTTCTTTACAGTTGCCATACACCTGCCGGCTGTTATGAATCCTGATGGCAAATGTCGATAGCGGGATTGGCAGAGAAGTTGTGAAAGCAGGGTGATGATGAGATGTTCCTTAAGATGATAGGCATATCGTTAATTATGTGCACTACTTTTTTGGGAGGCGGTATGGCTGCCGACAAGATTAAGGTTCAATATGAGCAGCTTAAATATCTGCAGAAATTAATCTGCCGTCTTAGGAGTGAAATCAGATATGCAAAATCTTATCTTGGCGAGGCATTTTACCAGATTGGAATGGCGGAAAAAAGTCCTTATAGAGAGTGGCTTCTTGGTATGAGTGAGCAGATGGAGGAGAAAAAAGGTGGCAGATTTCTTGAAATATGGGAAGAACAGACGAAAAAAAATCTGCATAATTCGGGACTTTCCAAGGAAACGCTTGTAAGACTAATGGATTTTGGCGGACAATTGGGGGGCACAGACGTGGAGATGCAGGTCAAAGCGTTAGAGCTTTACCAGGAGGAGATAGAACTTTCTATGGAAGAGATACGGGAAGAAATGCGGACAAAAATGAGGCTATGTCATTGTCTGGGGATAATGAGTGGGATATTTGTTATAATCCTGCTGTTATAGAGGAGGTGTATATGAGTGTAAATCTAATATTCAAAATTGCGGCAGTAGGGATACTGGTATCCGTGTTAAGCCAGGTCTTAAAACACAGCGGGAGAGAAGAGCAGGCATTTTTGACAAGCCTTGCCGGACTTTTGCTGGTATTGTTCTGGATTGTGCCATATATCTATGAGTTGTTTGAGTCGATTCAGCGGTTATTTGCATTGTAGGATTCCTATAGAGAAAGAAGGGATGATTGTTTGGACATGCTGCAGATTAGTATTCTCGGGGTGGCAGGCACACTTCTGGCGATACAGTTCAAAAGTGGGAAGTCAGAATATGGCATCTATATTGGTGTCGTAATAAGTCTGGTTATATTCTTCAGTATCCTTGGGCGCCTGGAAATCATGATAGATGCAATGAGAGAGATTGGAACATTTATCCGGATGGACAGGGCATACATCGGCACGTTAATCAAAATGCTCGGAATTACATATGTTGCAGAATTTGCTTCGGGAATCTGTAAAGATGCGGGATATCAGACCATTGCAGTCCAGATAGAGATATTTGGAAAAATTGCAGTGATGGCACTTAGTATACCGATTTTGATGACACTGTTAAATACTATTAAAGATTTCCTGGCATGAAGGAGTAGATGATGTGAGAAAAAAGAGACGAAGTGGAGGAATATGGTTATTTCTGGGATTCGTTATTATGTCAATATATTTTATCCCTTTATCATATGTGCAGGCGTCGGAGATATCTGAAGACAGGCAGAAAGAAGATGCACAGATTGAGATGTCAGGATTGGAAGAAGAACTGATAGGACAATTTTCTTTTGACGATATAGATGATTCTCTTAAGAATCTGTTTCCTGGAGAGCGTTTGAGATTCCAGGATGTATTGACAGGAGTTATCTCAGGAGACTTAACATTTTCAGGCAGGCTGCTTTCACAACTTGTGGCTGACCAGTTAGGGTATGCATTCAGAAGCAGCCGGGATAATCTGGTTCATATGTTGATGATTGCAGTTATTGCAGCAGTATTCAGCAATTTCTCCAGGGTGTTCAAAAGCCGTCAGATATCGGACATTAGTTTTTACGCAATGTATCTCCTTCTTATTGCCTTGACATTAAATTCTTTTCAGATAGTGGTAGAATGGGTCAGCGAAGGAATTGAAAACCTTACATCTTTCATGGGAGTATTTTGTCCCCTGTATTTTCTGGCAGTTGCGATTGCCAGAGGAAGTGTTACATCAGTGGCATTTTATAATCTGGTTCTCTTCTTAATTTTACTGGTTGAGTTTTTGATCTTGAACTTTTTAATGCCGCTCATCCATATCTACATGATGATGAAAGTTTTGAACTATTTGTCTGAAGAAGATTATCTGGACAAATTTGCAGAGTTAATCGAGATGGCAGTGAGATGGATATTAAAAACATTGATTGCAGGTATTGTAGGTTTAAATGTAATCCAGGGACTGATTAGTCCGGCTGTAGACAGTGTAAAAAGAAGCGTGGTAACACAAGGTGCAGAAGCAATACCAGGAGTTGGTGATATTATCGGAGGTATGGCGGAAGTTGCCATCGGCACTGCCGTTTTGGTTAAAAATGGAATTGGTATGACCGGGGCGATAATCTGTATTTCACTCTGTATTATCCCTTTGGTACAGGTTGCAGGCATCGTGGTAATCTATAAATTGTCTGCAGCAGTTATCCAGCCGGTTTCTGATAAGCGGATTGCAGGCTGCATTGAGACAGTAGGGGAAGGGTGTCAGCTCTTGCTGAATGTCATATTTACGGCAGGACTTCTGTTCCTTCTTACCATCGTTGTAGTGTCTGCGGTTACAGGGAAATCTTAAGGAACAGCGGAGGAGGACTTGTATATGTTTGACAAGTTGTATCTATGGATGCAGAATATTGCATTTTATATGGTGATGGTTACAGCGGTGATGCACATCATCCCTAATTCAGATTATAAACGCTATATCCACTTTTTTACAGGTTTGATACTGGTGGTTATGCTGGCTTCGCCCTTTCTTAAGTTTCTGGGGCTGGGGGATTCATGGCAGAATCTATATGCCAGCAAGGCATATCAGGAGCAGGTAAAGAAGATGGAACAGGCAATACAGACCCTTGAGGAAGCAGATACGAATTATTATGATATCTGGGAAGAGGAGCAGAGAGACGCTTTGTCAGGAGATTCGAAATCTAATTCCGAAAAGACGGAAGAAAGTAATAAGATTGATGTGGAGGAGATTAAGATTGGAAGATGATAGAAGAGAAAAATGGAGGTGGTTTTCCGGTAAATTCGCTTTTAAGAATATAAAAAACATAAAAAAAGATCAGTTATTGATTCTTTTTCTTGTTGGAATCCTGCTGCTTGTTATATCTCTGCCATCCAGCCACAAGGAAGAAACTGATGATCAAAACCAGAGAGGATTTTTGTCAGGAGAAAGGGAAATGGAAGATACAGCAGGAGTAATGTCAGTGGATGATGCGGATACATACCTATACCGTCTGGAAAGCCGTCTGGAGAATACGCTGTCCCAGATGTCCGGTGTCGGGGATGTTACAGTTATGATTACATTAAAATCTTCGGCAGAAAGGGTTGTTGAGAAAGACCTGGAAATTACAGAGGAAGCTGTTATGGAATCAGACAGTCAGGGCGGGACAAGGACTACAGAGAATAACAGCCGTGGTGAGACGACCATATACAGTAATGGAGATACGGAAGGAGTGCCTTATATCAGCAAAGAATTGTCTCCTGAGGTCGAAGGAGTAATTATTATAGCCGAAGGAGGGAATGAACCATTGGTAAAACAGAATATAACTGAAGCAGTTCAGGCATTATTTGGGATAGACACGCATAAAATAAGGATAATGAAGAAGAGTTCAAAATAATGTGAAAAAACAGGAGGAAGAACAGTGAAACAGATAGTGAAGAAAAACCAGATTATCATCGCGGCATTGGCTGTTATGATCGCGGCGGCAGGATACTTGAATTATTCTGGTAAGATTTTTGGTGACAAGAAAGAAGCAGAAACAGCAAACGCTGATCTTGCTAACCAGGAATTGCTGGATATATCAGAAGAAGATCTTGCCAGCGCATCTACAGAGATTGCAAGCCAGGATGGTGAAGACGACGGAAGTGTAGACGGTACGCCAGGTGAAGCAGTGCTGACAAACGGCGAAGCAAGCGCTGTTGTTGCAGAGGCGAAAGTATCAAGAGAACAGGTGAGAGCCAAGAATAAGGAATCTTTGCTGGAAATCATTGATAATGAGAACTTAAGCGATGAACAGAAGCAGGATGCAGTCAACCAGATGGTTGCCATGACAGATCTGGCAGAAAGAGAAGCAGCGGCTGAGACTCTTCTCGCATCCAAAGGATTTGATGAAGTGGTCATCAGTCTGACTGCTGATACTGCAGACGTAGTGGTGAATGCTGCGGACTTAAGCGATGCCAGCCGGGCACAGATTGAAGATATTGTTGCAAGAAAAACTGGAGTGGCAGCACAGAATATCGTTATAACACCAGTGAATACGGAAGGTAAATAAGAATACATATGGCTGTGTTCGAATACGATAGTATGAAAAGGAAGCTCTGACAAGTCAGCTTGCAGGGCTTTCTTTGCAGTTAAAATTGTTAGCCATATGGTAAAATCATGATAGAAACGTATTTACATTGAAATCGATTTTTACTATAATAACATAGAAATGAAAAAATGAGTGCGGTAATAAGCGTTCATATCACGCAGGAGGGCGGCATGGCAAAAGGACAAGTTAAGAAAGCACAGATTCAGGCAGACCAGATGATATTTGCTCTGGATATCGGGACACGGAGTGTAATCGGAATGGTCGGTGTCGTTGAAGATGATAAAGTGAAGATTATTGCAATTGAGAAAGAAGAACATAACGAGCGTGCAATGATAGACGGCCAGATTGAGAATATCGATAAGGTATCAGTACTGGCAGGTAAGGTTAAAAAGCGTCTGGAGAATAAGCTTCATTGTAAATTAAAACGGGTATGTGTAGCTGCTGCCGGGCGTGCACTGCGGACGAGACGTACGGAGTACGAGATTGACCTGCCGAGAAAACAGCTGATAGATGAAGAGATTATCAGCAGGCTTGAGGCAGGCGCTGTCGGAAAGATTGAAGAAGCGTTTGATGCTGAGAACAGCGCGGAGGATGAGGCGCGCCGGTTTTATCTGGTTGGGTATACGGTATGCCAGTATTATCTGGACCAGTATAAGATGTCAAGTCTTAAGGATCATCGGGGACAGAAAGTCAAAGTAGATTTGATTGCGACATTTCTCCCAAGCGAAGTGGTAGAGAGCCTGTATATGACTATGAATAAGATTGGACTTGAAGTAGTCAGTGTGACACTGGAGCCGATTGCAGCAATCAATGCGGCGATACCAGAGAATTTGCGTCTTCTGAATCTGGTTCTGGTGGATATCGGCGCGGGTACATCTGATATTGCCGCATGTACAGACGGAAGTGTGACAGGTTATACTATGGCTACTGTGGCAGGCGATGAGATTACAGAAACTATCATGAGAGAATATCTGGTTGATTTTTGTACGGCAGAGACTGTGAAAGCACAGCTTGAACAGGATGAAGTAGTTGTATTTACCGATATATTAGGTTTTGAACGTGAAGTGTCCAAAAAAGAAATCCTGTTGTGTATCCAGAGTGCATCTGAGATGTTGTGTAAGGAGATAGCAGAGAAGATTCTGGAGGTAAATGGGAACGCGCCGTCAGCGCTGTTTCTGGCAGGAGGAGGCAGCAAGCTTGCCGGACTTAGAGAGGGACTTATCGCTGAGCTTCAGATGGATGAAAAACGTGTGGCGATTGCCGGAAATAATTTCCGTCTCAGTGCGTTCTCAGATGAATATGACCTGAATAATCCGGAGTATGCGACTCCGCTTGGTATCGTGGTATCTTCTGGATTGAACCTGATTAATGACAGTTTCCGGGTGACATTGAACGGAAGACCGGCTAAGCTGTTTCGAAGCGGCAGTTTTACAGCGCTGAATCTCCTGATGATGAATGGTTATAATTTCCAGGATATTCTTGGACGCCCAGGAACAAGCCTTTCGGTTACGGTGAATGGAAAGCGCAAGGTTTTCTACGGTACTGCGGCACAGCCGGCTTCTCTCTTCATTAATAAGAAAGAGGGGAAGCTTTCTGCAATTATTCATGCAGGGGACTGTATTAATTTCGATCCGGCGATTTCCGGAATTCCGGCAAAAGCCTGCTTAGGAGATATCGAGGGGGCTTCTGAGTGTGTTGAGATTACATTGAATGGAAAGGTTATGCCGCTGGAGACACCTCTGAAGATTGGGGATATTATCCGGGTACGTATGCCTAAAGCAGAGGCTGTGGCGGCTGCAGAGACTGTAGAAAATGAGCCGGAGGAAGTGCTGGAAGAAGAACTGCCCGAAGAAGAATTGGCAGAAGACGGTCAGCTTATGCTGAATTTTGATATAGAAAAAACTGTATCAATCCATCAGGAGGAAAAAGAAGAATCTGCAAAGCCTGCAGAGAACTATCCTGATGAGGATTATCTTGATGCAGATACAGAAGAAGAGATTCGTTTGGATGCCGGGGATCCGGCAGATGAACCAGAGGAAGTTCTGGCGTCAATATATGAAAGGGAAGCCCCCGAGACTGAACAGGTATCTGTACCTGAGAGAAGAAATCTTATATTCCAGCTAAATGGTTCGCCTCTTAGGCTGCCGGAGAAAGAAGACGGGAATCCTTATTATCTGATGGACATGCTTCAGTATTCTGATATAAATTTAAATAAACCGAAAGGGCAGATTGAACTGCTTGTAAACGGAAAATCCGGAATGTTCCAACAGCCGCTTACTGATGGGGATGTTATTTGGATTGAGGAAAAAGAGCGGTAATCTGGTTATATGTCCGATGAATATATAAATTCATGATTGATGAATATATAAGGGCATGTTATACTGATTACCGTTGTGTAAAAATGATTATACTATAATTTAAACTCAGGAGTGTTTCTATCTATGTCACAGACAACGAATGAAATAAAAGAACAGATCAGAAAGCGCAGGACATTTGCAATTATCTCCCATCCGGATGCTGGTAAGACGACGCTGACAGAAAAGTTTCTTTTATATGGAGGAGCAATTAATCTGGCAGGAAGTGTTAAGGGAAAGGCAACTGCAAGGCATGCGGTATCTGACTGGATGGAGATTGAGAAGGAAAGAGGAATCTCGGTTACATCTTCAGTATTGCAATTTAATTATGGAGGATACTGTATCAACATTCTGGATACACCGGGACATCAGGATTTCTCAGAAGATACGTACCGGACTCTGATGGCGGCAGATTCTGCCGTGATGGTTATTGATGCTTCAAAAGGTGTAGAAGCACAGACCAGGAAATTATTTAAGGTATGTACCATGCGTCATATCCCAATCTTTACATTTATTAATAAGATGGACAGGGAAGCATTGGATACGTTTGAACTTCTTGACGATATTGAGAATGAATTGGGGATAGCGACCTGCCCCATCAACTGGCCGATTGGTTCAGGAAAGGAGTTCAAAGGAGTTTATGACCGGGAGACAAAAGCGGTAGAGCTCTTCTCAGATACCCATAAGGGAACTACCCAGGGCGAAGTGCGGAAAATTCCTCTGGATTCTCCCGAGATCAGAGAATGGGTTACAGAAGCGCAGCTTTCACAGTTAGAAGAAGAGATTGAACTGCAGGATGGAGCGGGAGCAGAGTTTGACCAGGAACTGGTGAGTAAAGGAGAACTTTCACCGGTATTCTTTGGATCTGCCCTTACGAATTTTGGTGTGGAGACTTTCTTGCAGCATTTTCTTGGTATGACGACTTCACCGCTTCCGAGAATGTCCGACAAAGGAAGCATTGACCCGATGGAAGAAAAGGATTTTTCTGCATTCGTATTCAAAATCCAGGCAAACATGAATAAAGCGCACAGAGATCGGATTGCCTTTATGCGTATCTGTTCCGGAGAATTTGAAGCCGGAATGGACGTTCATCATATTCAGGGCGGAAAGAAAGTAAGACTTTCCCAGCCACAGCAGATGATGGCGAGTGAACGTAAGATGATTGAGAAAGCTTATGGCGGAGATATCATAGGTGTATTTGATCCGGGGATTTTTTCGATTGGAGATACGCTGACGACTTCAGGGAAGAAATATGCATACGAGGGTATCCCGACATTTGCCCCGGAACATTTTGCAAGAGTCCGCCAGGTTGATACCATGAAGCGTAAGCAGTTTATCAAAGGGATTAACCAGATTGCCCAGGAGGGCGCGATCCAGATATTCCAGGAATTCAATACCGGAATGGAGGAAATAATTGTAGGCGTTGTAGGCGTCCTCCAGTTTGATGTATTAAAATATCGGTTGGAGAACGAGTACAATGTAGAGATACGATTGGATAATCTTCCATATGAATATATCCGCTGGATTGAGCATGCTGAGACTGACTTAGATAAACTGACCGGAACATCGGATATGAAGAAGGTGAAGGATCTGAAAGGCCGTCCGCTTTTGTTATTTGTGAATGAATGGAGTATCCGTATGACAATTGACCGTAATAAGGGATTGGAATTGAGTGAATTTGCCAGATAGAGTCTTTGCAAATGCATTTTAATTTGTTATAATGACAAGAAGTGCAGAACTTGTAATGGTAAAGATATGGAATAAAGATGGAGGTTTCTAAAATGAGCAAAGAAGAAAAAAATGCGTATACAATACAGTCAGAAGAGAATCTTGGGGAGATTAAGATTGCCGATGAGGTAGTAGCAATTATTGCCGGACTTGCTGCAACGGAAGTAGAGGGAGTATCTTCTATGACTGGAAATGCGACAAGAGAACTGGTCAGCAAGCTTGGCATGAAGTCTCTGTCAAAAGGTGTAAAAGTAGATGTACTGGATGGGATTGTTACAGTTTCTCTGGTGTTGAATCTGAAATATGGTTACAGCATTAAAGATACTACACAGAAAGTGCAGGAGAAGGTGAAGGCAGCAATCGAGAATATGACCGGGCTTGAAGTTGCCGATGTCAATATCCGTGTTGCCGGAGTAGACATGCCGGAGGAAGCATAAGTGAAGAGAACAGAGTTGAGGGAACATATCTTCAAGATGGTGTTCGAGATAGAGTTCCATGATGCAGATGAACTGCCGGAACAAGTGGAGCTTTATTTTGAACAACTTGAGGATGCCAGAGAGAAAGACCAGGAATATATCCGAGTTAAAACACAGAAGGCTGCACAGAAGGTTGAAGAAATCGACTCTCTGCTTAATACACATACGACAGGATGGAAAACCACGCGTATGAATAAGGTAGATCTTGCAATTCTGCGCCTTGCTGTGTATGAGATGAAGTGGGATGAAGATGTCCCGACAGGTGTAGCGATTGATGAAGCGGTAGAGTTGGCGAAGAGATACAGCAGTGATGAAGGACCTGCCTTTGTTAATGCCGTGCTTGCGAAACTGGCAGACTGATTATTACTGTTTTTGGGGGTAATATATGACTCGAAATGTGTATACGGTCAAACAAGTGAATGCTTATATTAAGAATATGTTTACTCAGGATTATATGCTGAACCGTATCTATGTAAAAGGCGAGGTATCGAACTGTAAGTATCATACATCGGGACATATATATTTTTCATTAAAGGATGAGTCCGGAACGATTGCCTGTGTTATGTTTGCCGGGCAGCGGGGCGGACTCTCTTTTCGTATGAGAGAAGGTCAGCAGATTGTAGTCTTAGGTTCGGTGAATGTGTATGAGAGAAGCGGATCGTATCAGCTCTATGCGAAGGAAATCCGTCTGGATGGCGACGGTGTTCTCTATGAGCGGTTCCAGATGCTGAAAAAAGAGCTGGAAGAGATGGGAATGTTTGCGGCGGAGTATAAGAAAGAGATTCCCACGTATGCAAGACGGATTGGGATTGTGACGGCGCCCACAGGCGCAGCAATCAGGGATATCATGAATATTGCAGCACGCAGGAATCCTTATGTTCAGTTGATCTTATATCCGGCACAGGTGCAGGGAGAGGGCGCTAAGGAGAGCATTGTCCGCGGAATCAGGAAGCTTCAGGAGGAGAACATAGATGTGATGATTGTGGGAAGAGGCGGCGGTTCAATAGAGGATCTGTGGGCATTTAATGAAGAGGAAGTGGCGAGGGCTATTTTTGAATGCCAGATTCCGGTTATCTCAGCTGTCGGACACGAGACAGATACTACGATTGCTGACTATGTTGCAGACCTTAGGGCGCCTACTCCTTCTGCAGCAGCGGAGCTTGCCGTCAGTGACTATCAGCAGACAAAGATGCGCCTTAAGGAATACGAGCTTCGGTTGAACCGTCTTCTGGCGCAGGAGGTACAGGTAGCGAGAATGAGACTTAAGGAATACCGTACCCGTCTGAAATACCTGCATCCGAGGTATCGGCTGCAGGAACAGCAGCAGAGATTAGCAGAACTGGAAGATGATCTGCGTACTCTGATGGAGGGCAGAATCAGAGAGGCAAGACATAAGCTTGCAATCTATATGGAGGCGATGAAAGGATTATCACCGATAGAGAAGCTGAATCATGGATATTCTTATGTAGAGAGCGCAGAAGGAACAGTAATCAGGAGTATCCGGCAGGTAAAGCAGAAGTCAGGCTTGTCTATATATGTTACGGATGGAATGATCCATGCATCTGTAGAAGGAGTAAGGGAGGTGCGGCATGACAGAGAAGATAAAGGATAAAGCAGAGGATCAGGAGACTCGTCTTGAGGAGCTTTTTGAACAGTTGGAGACAACAATCCATAGAATGGAAGAAGAGAATGTGTCTCTGGAGGATTCGTTCCGATTGTACCATAAGGGAATGGATGTACTTAAGAAATGTAATGACAGGATAGATGAAGTAGAGAAAAAGATGCTGATATTGGATGAAGAGGGTGGCGTTCATGAATTCTAACGATGATTTTAAGACTCAGATGAAGAAGAGAGTAGAGGAGATTGAAGGTATTCTTATGGAGTATCTGCCAAGACAAAGAGGATATCAAAGCGTCATTATGGAAGCGATGAGTTACAGTCTTCTGGCAGGAGGAAAGAGGCTTCGGCCGATGCTGATGAAAGAGATGTTCCGGCTGTATGGCGGGACATCAAAAGCATTAAACCCATTTATGGCGGCAATTGAGATGATACATACTTATTCTCTCGTTCATGACGATCTGCCGGCTATGGATAATGATGAGTACCGGAGGGGAAGGAAGACCACGCACGTCGTCTATGGGGAAGATATGGGAATACTGGCGGGGGATGCATTGCTTAACTATGCCTTTGAGACTGCTTTTAAAGCATTTGTGACGGATCCCGAAGACAGCCTGTTGATTGGAAGGGCATTAACGGTGCTTGGAGAGAAGGCAGGAATCTATGGTATGATTGGCGGACAGGTTATCGACGTCAAAGAAACAGGCAACAGCATTTCGAAGAATATACTTGATACAATCTATAAGCTTAAGACTTCCGCACTGATAGAGGCCGCTATGATGACAGGGGCAATTCTTGGCGGCGCTTCGGAAGAAGAGGTAAAGAAGGTAGAGAAAATTGCAGAATATGTAGGAAAAGCATTTCAGATTCAGGATGATATTCTGGATGTGACCAGTACCGAAGAAGTATTGGGCAAACCAATTCACAGCGATGAGAAGAATGAGAAGACAACCTATGTAACGCTCCTGGGAATTGCGGAGGCAGAAAAAGAAGTGGAGAGGTTGTCATCTGATGCAATCACTTTACTGCACCAATTATCCGGAGAGAATGAATATCTGGAACATCTGCTTATGTGGCTGGTTCACAGAGACAGGTAGAGAGGGGTCTTTAAGATGTTAGAGAGGATACAGAAAGAGAATGATATTAAAGAACTGAATCCGGAGGAACTAGATCAGCTTGCAGAGGAGATTAGAGCGTTTTTGATAGAAAAAATCAGCAAGAGCGGGGGACATCTTGCATCCAATCTCGGAGTTGTGGAGCTGACGATGGCGATGCATATGGTTTTTCAGATGCCGGAAGACAAGATTATATGGGATGTGGGGCACCAGTCTTATACGCATAAGCTTTTAACCGGCAGGAAGGATGGTTTTGATGGTCTGCGTAAATATGGCGGCATGAGCGGATTCCCGAAGCGCAAAGAAAGCGCCTGTGATGCGTTTGATACCGGCCATAGTTCTACTTCGATATCTGCCGGGCTCGGATATGTACATGCCAGAGATCTTAAGGGAGAAGATTACAGTGTGATTTCGGTAATTGGAGACGGATCATTGACAGGAGGC
>CANSLW010000023.1 GCA_947647815.1 uncultured Dorea sp.
GCGTTGTGAGGAATAAGACGGTAGAAGGAGCATTTACCACCAAGGGAGACGCCAATGAGAAGGAAGACATGAACGACGTGCCCTATGGAGCCCTGATTGGAAAGGTAATGGCACATTACCCGATGCTTGGCGGGATGCTGGTGCTTTATACGAGTAATGTAGGGAAAGTATATGCGGTCTGCTTTGCGGCATGCGGAGCGATGCTGAATCTGCTTGCAGGAAGACTGCGGGAGAGAAGGGCATTCCAGGAGCAGCAGGTGAAGGTTGAGAGATAGCCGGAGCAGATGATGACAGGTGGGAAATGATCTGCCGATGATACGAATGATAGATGAATATGGGGGATAAGTAGATGGGATGGAGAAGTATGGGACAGGAGACGTGCCAGGAGCGTGGTACGCTTGTGATGGACCAGCCATCGGATGGACGGCAGGATCATGTCAGGGATTGTGCGGTGCTGGTGAGCATATGTTCTTATGAAGAAAGCGTTCCTAAGGGTGCTTTCATAAGTTTTGACTATAACCAGAGATATGAATTCCAGGGACTGGACCAGATGCTGCTTCAGATGGAGGACATCATGGACTCTGTGTCTGCGTCTTGCCCTGCATATGAACACAGGTCTTTCTATGGAAAGCCGTATATCTTCCAGGAGACAGAACCCGGGCAGAGGATGTCCGGCGTACGATGCCGCCCGGAAGACATGCCCAGGCTTCCGCACGGGAAGGCTTCTTTTGCATTGCGGATCTACTACCGCCAGCATGGCAGCATGCAGGGAGAGATGATTGCGGCTGTCACAGAGGATCATGGCGGGAAGAGAGAAAAAAGAGTGATGTTTCGGAGCGCCTTGGAATTAATGAGGTTAATACATGAATATTTGGAGAGTACTATTGGAGCTTGATGATTATGAAGAAAAAGATATTCCGGGTAATATTTGCAATTCTGCTGATCCTGTTTATCGGATCCATAGGAGGGATTCTGTTCATCCTTAAGCAGTATAAGGATAATGACAGGCTGTATGCCCAGGCGGCAGAGGATTTCACAAAGACAGGAAATGATACCGGTGAGACAGCGCCGATCGAGGTGGATTTTGATGCTCTTAAGCAGGTCAATGAGGACGTGATAGGCTGGATCTACTGTGAAGGCACTGTGATTGATTATCCGGTCCTTCAGGGAGAGGATAACGATCTGTATCTCCACCATGCTTATGACGGCGCTTACAGCGTCTCTGGTTCTATATTTGTAGACAGCGGAAACAGGGAGGGGTTCGTAGATTCGAACACGATTATCTATGGGCATCATATGAAGAATGGTTCCATGTTTGCATCCCTGTCCAAATGGTCAGAGCAGCAGTATTATGAAGAACATCCTGTCATGTGGCTTCTGACTCCGGAGAGAGATTATAAGATTGAGTTATTCAGCGGTTATACGACGTCGGCATATGCAGAGACCTATACGATGTTCCCGGAACCAAGTGCGGAAGTAGACGCCTATCTTAAGCGTGCGGCAGAACAGTCGGATTTCCAGCCGTTAGAAGGGATAGAACTGGATGGAGAGGCCCATTATGTCCTTCTATCCACTTGTGCATATGTATTTGACAACGCCAGATCGGTCCTTCATGGGAAACTGGTTCCGGTGGACAGCGCGGGAGGAGTTCCGCTTTCTGCAGAGAGCGCAGAAGATGCAGGAAGTGCAGAAGATGCAGAGGGCACAGAAGATGCGGGAAGTGCGGATGATGCAGAGAACATAGAAGAATAGAAGCTGTAGAAAAGTTACTTTTCATACATGAGGGATTTACGGGCCGGGAAATGACAGAGGAGAAGGAAGAGAGTGGCAGAAAATGGGAAATCATGAGGAGAATCATATATTATATGTGCAGATGTTCGGGAATTTTTCTCTGACCTGGAACGGTAAGTCTCTGCTTGGGACAACGAAGTCCAGCGAGACCCAGTTCGCCTATCTGATGCAGCAGATCCTGCATCACAGGGAGAAGGGGGTAAGCCGGGAGCAGCTGGGGAATATCCTGTTCGGGGATAGGGATGTATCGGATCTGAAGCACGCTCTGCGCACTGTAATCTATAATGCCAGGAAAAAGCTGAGAGCGGCAGGGCTTCCAGAGGTGAATTATATAGAGCAGAAAAAGGGCGTTTATTTCTGGACGGAAGAGATTCCGGTGAAGGAGGATGCATCGGAGATGGAGCGCCTGTGGCAGGAAGCGGAAGCGGCGCAGGATTCCAGACAGAAACTGGAACTTTATATAGAGGCATGCCATTGTTATACAGGAGAATTCCTGGGATTCCAGTCCAGCAGCATCTGGGCGGCGCGGGAATCGAGGCGTTACCGGAAGATCTTCTGTACCTGCATGGAAGGAGCTGTCTGTCTTCTGAGGGAGCAGGAGGACTATTTCCGCATGGAGAAGCTCGGGCTGTATGCGGCGAAGGTGCACCCGCTGGCGGACTGGGAGGCAGTGACGATGGAAGCGCTGGTAGGAATGGAGAAAGATGAGGAAGCGGTCCGGTTCTATGATGATACGGTGGAGATGTACCTGCAGGAACAGGGGCTGCGTCCTTCGGACCGGTTGTTAGAACTGCTGAACCGGTTAGGCAGCAAGATTGAGCACCAGTATGAGGTGCTGGACCTGATCCAGATGCAGCTGACGGAAGACGGGGAAGAGAAAAAAGGCACGGGAGAGCCGGAAGCAAGGGGCTACCTGTGCTCTTATCCGATCTTCCAGGGAGTCTACCGCATGGTGGAACGGATGATGGAGCGGGGAGGCCAGTCGGTCTATCTGATGCTGTGCACGGTGGTGGACAGCAAAGGGAATCCCATGAAAGACGGGGCGGTGCTGGCGGAACTGTCAGAGCGGCTTCAGGAATCTATCGGGCAGTCGATCCGGAGAGGGGATGCATTTACCCGGTATGGGAAAGGTCAGTATCTGGTTCTCCTGATCAACACGACCCGGGAAAACTGCAAGATTCTGCAGCGGAGGATCAATGAGCACTTTGTAGTAAGACGGCAGCGGACCGGGGTGCAATACCATGTGAACAGCGTGGCATGCACGCCGCATGGAGAGCGGCTGTAAACGGCTGGCAGGAGAAGGCTGTTGAGCTGAAAGATGTTGTAAAACAGAGTGATGTATAAAATTTGATCATAGAGAGGAAGAAACATTATGGACAGATCTCAATGGTACATAGGAGCGCCGAATGGAGTCGTGCTATGTGTTGACAGGCTGGGGGAGAACGAGTTTGCCGGACGGATGTACCATGCATACAGCCAGGAGACGCTTGAGGTTGAGGGAATCGGGCAGCTGCTGTTCGAACTGGAGAGATTTTTTGATTCCATCAATTTCCCGTATGCATCGACGAATGGAAGGAGTTTCCGGAATCATGCGCAGACAGGGGAACAGGCGGAGAAAAGGGCGGATCGTATGGCAGATAATACAGGAAAGAAGGAGAAGATCATGAGTGACGAGGAATTGTTGAAGAAGCATGGGGATCTTGGGACATTTATCATCCGTGTGCAGCAGAGGCAGAACAGCAGCTGGCAGGGACGGATCACTTGGATGGATAAGGATGAGACGATATATTTCCGTTCAGTGTGGGAGATGATCAAACTGATCGCCAGTGCGCTTGATAAGGTGGGCGGACAGGAAGAACCTGGGGATATGGCCTGGTCGGATAACATCGATGAGTAAGAAAAAGGAAGAGAAAAGTATCAAGATAAATGGGAAGCCGGTAAGAGTATATTCAGGGCTTCCCATTAGTTTATTCTCATTTATCGCTATAATGGGAACGGCACTGCAGGATTTCAATTCTATTATCATATAGCCGGTAAATAAGACGATTGTCCTGATCTATTCTCCGGCTCCAATAGCCTTGTAGATTTCCCTTTAGCGGTTCAGGCTTACCAATGCCGGTATATCCGTTGCGGTCAATATCTTGTAATAATTGATTGATGCGTTTTAATGTTTTTTTATCTTGAGTTTGCCAATAAAGATAATCTTCCCATGCAAAATCATCCCAGCATTTAATCATCATCTACCTCTATTAATTCGTGGATAGTTCCGCCTGTTTTTTCCATACGTTCCCTGGCAATCAGCAGGCGTGCCTGATTTTCTACAGAATAGAAAGGATCGGCGCGCAATTCAAAGGGAATACCATTATGACGGACTACTTGTTTAAGAAACATAGTAGTAGCTGTTGAAAGGCTGAGACCGAGATCTGAAAAGATCATTTCCGCCTGTTTTTTGAGTGTATCATCAACACGTATATTGAGATTTGCCAAAATAATCAACCTCCTTTTTCTTTACATCGTATTATAATATTCGTAAAATGTCAACACAATATACGAATAAAGTGTTGATAAAATAATAAATGTTTATTTAAAATTAGGATTGAAGCAGAGGTATAAAATTGATATACTGTCAATAACAGAGTGGGCTTGCTGCCCGCGAAAAATAAGAAAGAGAAGTATCCACGATGGCAAAAAGAGAAAGAGAAGGTAAGTAACATGACACGTGAAGAATTATATCAGTCCATCTACACCCATGATACGATCTATCTGCCGCCTCATGAGCAGGCAACGGCAGCTTTGGAGGTGTCGCTTGGATGCAGCTGGCACAAATGTACTTTTTGTGATTTTGCAAAGGATACGTTCCGGATTCATCCGGTGGAAAGGATTGAGCATGATCTTAAGATTCTGGCGCAGCTGCGTCCGGATGATACGCGGTTATTCTTCTTAGGGGAGAACGCATTCTGCTTAAGTACGGAGCAGCTTCTTAAGATCATAGAGCTTACTCAGAAATATATGTCGAAGGTTCGGGAATATGCAATGTATTCCCGCATTGATGATATCTTAAGAAAGACAGAAGAAGATCTTGAGTGTCTTGCAGGGAAGGGGATTCAGGCGCTCCATATCGGAGTAGAGAGCGGGAGTGACCCGATACTTGAAGCATGTAAGAAAGGGGTTACTTCATCTCAGATCATCCAGGCATTATTGCGTCTTGATAAAGTCGGCATAGATTATTATCTGACGGTTATCCCGGGACTTGGAGGACGCAATTTCTCGCGTCTGCACGCGATAGAGACGGCAAGAATGCTGAATCAGGTACATCCGCGTAATATCTGGTGCCTGAAGTTAAAATTATGGGAAGATACACCTCTCTACAGAGAGGCGAAGGCAGGAGGTTTTGAGGAGATGACGCCTGCAGAGATTCTGAGAGAAGAAAGGCTTCTGATTGAGAATCTTACGGTTTCGGACTGCTTGTTTGAAGATACTACTGTTCTCGACCAGTTTACGATTCAGGGAGTACTTCCCGGACAGAAGGGAGAACTGCTTGGAGCGATAGACTATCTGCTTGGACTGTAATATTTGTTCAACTATTGCCAGTATTATGGATTGTTGGATTGAGTTATTTTATAAGATAGAAACGGAAATACCCCTTACAGAGAAACACCAAACGGCGATTCTCTGCAGGGGTGTTTTTATATTATCAGAAGTATGCAAGAGTTAACATCCTGCAAGGTAAAAAAATCATCAAACCATAGAATTATGAGTGAAAATGCACTATCATGTGTGAATAGTTGATTGTTTTCTTATATTATTGTATTGCTGGCGATAGTCGCTGGGTGCGATTTTCATTTCTTTTTTAAATGCCCTGGAGAAAGCAAAAGGATCCTGATATCCGCAGGAATTTGCAATCGTCGAGACGGGCAGGTCGGTGTTGCTCAACAATTCACAGGCGTTTCGGATGCGTGATAAAGCAAGAAAACGCTGGGGGGAAGTATTCAAGTGCTTTTTAAATAGAGTAAATAGATAGCTTCTGCTTATGTGCAGATAATTGGCAATATCTTCTACGGTTATATGAGGGTCGAAATTGCCAAGAATATAATTCGTAGCCTGGGAAACATAGAAGTTATCATTGGATTCCAGGGCATTATAGGAAGCATGTGATGATTCATATAATTTGGCGAAAATAGCGTAAAGCCCACTCTGAATATGGCATTCGTTAGCCGGCGTTTCATCAGGATAATTCATCATTTCAAAGATGATATTTCTAATATCGTCAGGGTGCGAGTAGTTCTGGACTGGAGATTCTGCGCTGATATGACAGTGCCTGAGCATATCAGGGACAGCTTTCCCATTAAAGCAGATCCAGGTATAGGTCCAGGGATTTTCTTCACTTGCCCTGTAGAATACGAGTGTGCCGGGAGTGATTAGGAAATACTGGTTCTTATTGATTACATAATGTGTCTTATTATCGTAAAAGTGCCCCTGCCCGTCAAGGACAAAGTGAAGAATATAGTAATGACAGACAATAGGTCCATAGGAGTGGTCTGAAGAACACTTTTCAAATCCGCAAGTTGTCAGATGCAGTTCTTCGGAGCTTGTCTGATAAATCATGACTTGCTTGTTTTCCATGATGTGCGCCTCCGCTTATATATTATAGTTTCCAATTTACAAATATAGAATTTGAAAACATATTGTCATGTTATTTTAATATATTTATCGCGTTATGTAAAGACGGATAAGCCAAGGTTATATATGCACGGGCACAAAGCGCGGAATGATCTGTAGTATCATGGGGATAAAATGCCTTTTAAGCCCAACATCATAAAATATCATAAAATCAGAATAGTCAGACAGGGGAGGAAAATATTGAGAGAAAAAAATAATAAAACAATAGGATATACGGAGAATGCTAATTACAGATGTATGGAGGATCATCAGCAGCTAAATACCATGAGTATCATAAGTCCTTTGAATCTGGACTATTGTGGGATAGAACAATGTGAATCTGGACATATCTTTGGCCCATATGTGCGTGAGAATTATGTTGTGCATATTATTCTGAATGGACGGGGAATCTTGAAGATTGGAGAGCAGAGTTATAAATTGTTAAAGGAATCAGCTTTTGTGATTTATCCGGGAGAGGAAGTTGTCTACCAGGCAGATTGTTCGGAACCATGGGAATATATGTGGATAGGTTTTCATGGATATATGGCAAAAAAGATTGTGAATTCAATGGGATTTACAGAAAAATACCCTTTGATACATGTTAAAAATGTAAAATTAATGCGGGAAGAAGTAGAGAAGATGCTGGATGCCAGACAGCCGACACTCGCTAATATGTTGAAACGTTCAAGCGCTTTGTATGCCCTGGTCAGTATGTTGATTGATGAAGAACAAGATTGCAAAACGGCAGAAAATTCATCTAACATGGCTTACGTTAATAAGGCGATTGAAATTATGGTACAGTCTTATTCTGAGAAGCTGAAGATATCGGATATGGCGACAACGATCGGAATCAGCAGGAACTATTTGACGGATCTTTTTAAGCAGGAGCTGGGGATATCACCGCAGAATTTCCTGATGAATTTTAGAATGGAAAAAGCCGCGCAGGAATTAAAAGAAACAGACGAATCTGTCCAGAATATAGGAATTAACGTCGGATATCCGGATCCGCTGGCTTTTTCCAAAGCGTTTAAACAAAAATACGGGATGAGTCCCAGTTCATACCGTACGTCATCTGTTGAATTGGTACAATGCAATGATAAAGGCGAATATGTAAGACGGTATGAACTATAAATCTCAGTCGTCTGTTGGCTGGATTTCGCTGTTGTTGTCTTCAGAGAATGCTGTGGCCTCTGCTTCCAGATAAGGACGGAACATCTTGTAAAGCAATAATGAGTTCACATATGCCGTAAGGCCAAAACCAAAGAAAAACCAACAGCATGCCCATAACGGCATTAATGTATAATCCTGATATGTCATGAACATAGGAAAAATGGATACAACTGCGATTATTATGGTGTATGGAAAACGTAAAAATGCAAAAATAAATGCATTCCTAATCTGGCTCTTGACTGAACCGGAGAATGCTGCAACCACAGGAAAGACATAGAGAGCCAATATAACCAGCAAAACGACCAGGCCTTCTGAGAGCAGCATAAGCAGGTTTCCGGTTTGGCCAGGTACTGTTTTTAAAAAGTTAATATTAGTGAACAGGATAAAGCCAATAGCAATGATGCCGAGCCAGATTATGAGAGACTGGACAAAGTTCTGTCTGAATGCACGGAAAAAAGTTTTGATGGTTCCGTTACAGTTCCCTTTGACAGAACGCAGAGAGCAGTGGTAAAGAGCCGTAAGAGACGGTCCGATTGTTACTAGTGGTATGGAACACATAACAAACAAAAGATTTGCTATTACAATGTCGCCCACACTGTTTAAAAATTGATGGACGACATTGTCCTGATTCATCAAATTCATATGTTATAATCCTCCTTCTTGAACAAATGCTGTCAAAATATACAGCTATTGTAGCACTGAATTAATAAAGCTGTAAAGCGTAAAATTATCTGATTATACTCCCCACTAATTATATGGAAAAATGTTTATATGGCAAAAAAGTGTGTAATGGATAAAATGAAAAAGTATATTATATTTGGGGAACTTTACAATATTAATTGTGAAAAATACAGGAGTCTGTTTGTGTATTTGTATAAAAATGTCTAAATATGGGGGAAAAGAATTAGATTATATAACATTTTTCCATAATTTCAAAACATGATACCATTTAACATTTTTACATGTACAGATATAATAAAGAACAAGACAGCGCTGATGAAAAACATGTCAATTTGACGAAAAACATTATTCAAGGAGGAGAAATTATGAAGTTAAAAAAGTTGGCAGCATTAGGTTTAGCAGGAGCTATGGTACTTTCTACGGCAGCATGCGGAGGCGGTGATTCTGGCAGCTCAGACGGTGATTCCGGCAGCTCAGGCGGTTCTGGTGGCGGCGAACTTTCCGTTTCTATCTGGGATACAAATCAGGAACCAGGTATTAATGAGATTTTGGCAGATTTTACAGAAGAGACCGGTATTAAGACAAAATTAACGGTTGTTAAGTGGGATGAGTATTGGACAATGTTGGAAGCAGGTGCGCAGGGAGGTTCACTTCCGGATGTATTCTGGATGCACTCCAATGAAAGTGAAAGATATATGTCCAACGACATGCTTCTTGACTTGACAGACAAGATTGCTGAGAGTGATCTCATTGATCCGGCTAACTATCCGGAAGATGTATGGGGACTTTATACTCATGAAGATAAATACTATGCAGTACCTAAGGATGTAGATACAATTGCTCTTTGGTACAATAAGACCATGTTTGACGAGGCGGAACTTGAATATCCAACAGCAGACTGGACATGGGACGATATGTTTGAGGCGGCAAAGAAGCTGACTAAGGATGACGGTTCCCAGTATGGACTGGCAATCAGAAATGATAACAACCAGGCTGGCTATTATAACATGATTCATGATAACGGCGGCGCAATCATCAGTGAAGATAAGACTAAATCAGAATGGGATTCTCCAGAGACGATTGAAGCTATGGAACAGCTTGAAGAATTCATCAAAGCAGGTGTTATGCCATCTATCGAGACAATGTCTGAGAATGGAGAAGACGTATTGTTCCAGTCCGGTAAAGTTGCAATGGTTCCACAGGGATCATGGATGGTAGCGGCTTACAGAGATAATGAGTATACAGCAGAGAATTGTGATGTAGTAGAGCTTCCAAAGAGTGCGGCAACAGGCAGAAGATCATCTGTTTATAACGGACTTGGATGGGCAGCGTCAGCAAACGGCGAAAACACAGAGAACGCATGGAAACTGATCGAGTACCTTGGATCAGAGAAAGCTCAGCAAAAGCAGGCAGAACTTGGTGTTACAATGTCCGCTTATGAAGGAACATCTGATGCATGGGCAAAATCAGCAGATTTCAATCTTCAGGCTTACCTGAATATGATGGATGACATGGTAATTCGTCCATATTCTAAGTCAACTGTAACCTGGGAGAATGAAGACAATGAGATTCTGAAAGACGTTTACACAGGTGATAAGAGCATGGCAGATGCCTGCAAGGAAATGGCAGAGCAGATGAATGAAAAACTGGCAGAAGAATAAGTATATTATGGGGGACTGATGCCGATAAGGCATCCTAAAGAATTGTCATTGATAGCTTTTCTGAATACCAAGACATGAAAAACGCGGGCAGATATATGATCTGCCCGCATAAAAAGGAGTGAGTCATATGGCTAATAGTGGAAAACCTGCAAAAACAGGCAGGGAAAAGAGTGAGTTCCTATGGGGATGGCTGTTCATTCTTCCGACGGTCATCGGTTTGGTTATATTGAATATTATCCCTATTTTCCAGACCATTTATCAGAGCTTTTTTAAGACTGGTGATTTCGGCAAGGGAAATATTTTTGTTGGATTTGAGAATTATTCTAAGGTTTTTGGAGATTCCGAAGTATGGCAGTCTCTGATTAACACATTAAAATATGCGGTTGTAGAAGTACCGTTTTCAATTGCAATCGCTCTGGTATTGGCGGTTCTTCTGAACAGAAAGATGAGAGGCCGTTCAGTATACCGTACAATTATCTTCCTTCCTATGGTTGCGGCTCCGGCAGCAGTTGCGATGGTTTGGAGATGGTTGTTCAACTCAGATTTTGGTTTGATTAATAATGTTTTTCATTTGAATGTAAAGTGGATATCAGATCCGAAGATTGCTGTTTATGCAGTTGCAGTTATTGGTATCTGGTCTATCCTGGGTTATAACATGGTATTGTTCCTGTCAGGACTTCAGGAAATTCCGGGAGATTACTATGAAGCGGCGTCTATTGATGGCGCAACAGGAATTAAAAGCTTTTTCCATATTACGATTCCATTGTTATCGCCAACAATTTTCTTTGTATTGGTGACTCGTGTAATCGGCGCTCTTCAGGTATTCGACCTGATGTATATGGTAATGGATAAATCCAACCCTGCTCTGGATAAGACGCAGTCACTTGTATACTTGTTCTATAAGTATGCGTTTATTAACAAGAACATGGGTTACGGCGCAACTATCGTAGTACTCTTGCTTATCATTACGATGATCGTTACAGTCTTCCAGATGATTGGCCAGAAAAAATGGGTATTCTATAATTAAAGGAGGGCGAACAGAATGGATAGTATGGAAAGAAATAGAAAAATCGTTACTGTCGTAATACATGCTGTGTTGATCGTTATATCAATCACAATGTTGGTTCCTTTTATATGGATGATCCTTACTGCATTTAAATCAGTAACAGAAGCGACATCGGTAGATCCGTTTGTTATTTTCCCAACGGTGTGGAGAAAAGAGTCATTCACTGCTGTTATGAATAACATGAATTTCCTGGTATTGTATAAGAATACATTGTTATTGATTTTCTTCCGTGTATTATGTGCGGTATTGACAGCAACAATGGCAGGTTATGCATTTGGACGTCTTCATTTCAAAGGAAGAGATGCTTGTTTCTCATTGATTCTCTTCCAGATGATGGTTCCGGCACAGATTTTCATCATTCCACAGTACCTGATGATTAGTAAGATGGGTATGTTAAATACCATCTTCGCTTTGGTATTCCCTGGTATGGTTACCGCATTTGGTACGTTCCTTCTGCGTCAGGGATATATGGGACTTCCGAATGATTTGGAGGAAGCAGCAAGACTTGACGGATGTAATATTGGTCAGACATTCCTCTATATTATGGCGCCGCTTACAAGATCCAGTATGGTAGCGCTTGGAATCTTTACAGCAGTGTTTGCTTTCAAAGACCTGATGTGGCCTATGATTGTTAATACAGACAAAGATATGCTGGTACTTTCTTCAGCATTGGCTAAGATGCAGGGACAGTATGTATCTAAGTTCCCTGAACTGATGGCGGCATCTCTGATTGCCTGTATTCCAATGATTGTAATCTACGTTATCTTCCAGAAACAGTTTATCGAAGGTATCGCAACCAGCGGCGGAAAGTTGTAAAAATAGTATGTAAGATTATTTTACATAAGAGAATGAAAGAATTAAGGGACAGTTCAAAAGCTGTCCCTTAATTTAGATTAGAGGAAGAATGCAGATATTCATTTTTGTTCTTGTATTGGACAAGTTTTTCTGGAGATCCCCGGAAACTTGACGGACTAACGCCGTATTTTTGCTTAAATATCTTGGAAAATGCAAGTGGATCGTCATATCCAACCTGAGCAGAGACTTCATGAATAGGCAGAGAAGTCTCTTTTAACAAGGATATAGCTTTATCAAGCCGCAAAGTGATTAAGAATTTCTGTGGGGACATATGCAGAACTTTTTGAAAAGAATTAGTCAGGTAACTGCGGTTGATTCCGATATAGTCTGCAAGATCATTTACTTTAAGCTTTTGTTTGTAATTCTTCTGCATATAATCAATTGCCTGTTCCACGTAGACGGCACAGGGATAATCATGATTATTTCGCGAGGAGTTAGGATGTTCTCTTGCATAATCTTCGATCAATGTACTGAAAAAACGCATCAGCTGGCTTCCTCTTTTTAATTCATTGGCGTATGTGAGATGATGGGCTTCTAACATTAGATGGATACAATCCAGAAGTATATCCATATTGTGAATTGAGATTACAGGACATTCAGGCAGAAATCCAGCATTGGTTACACAGGTATGCGCCTTACCCCCATTAAATCCGATCCATGCGTAAGACCAGGGATCTTCCAAATCCGCTTCATATTCAGTATTCATATCAGGATAAATGAGAAACGCCATGTTTTCGCTGATTTCATAATAACTATCTTCACAGTGAAACAAGCCTTTCCCTTTGGTAACAAGATGTAATACGTATTCTTTGCGGACATGTGGACCAAAGTGGTAGCCGCATTCCACATCTTCCATACCACAATAGCTTAGATAAAGATCTATTGAGCGCTGTTGAAGGTCTTCTAAGCATTTGTAACGGACGGAATTAGTAAAGCCTACTTCAAACTCCATATAACGGTCTCCTTTTACTATCATGTAGCTAATATTATACGTGATTATAAGGGGATTTTCAATGTAAAAAATAGAATAACAGTTAATCCTGTGATAAATAACATTTTGCAATGAGATGAAATCATGAAGTCATTTTATATTGCTGAATATACGATTATAATAAATGTACTAATATTTCCTCAGAGTCATCTTACGATTTTTTTGTAAGAATGTGAGGGAATTTAAGAAGAAAAAGGAGGAAGAAAAATGGTTAAGATTACATTTATGGGTGCAGGAAGTACGGTATTTGCAAGGAATGTTTTGGGGGATTGTATGTGTACTCCGGCACTGTGTGAGAGTGAGATTGCATTGTACGATATCGATGCGCAGCGTCTGGAAGATTCCAGGATTATCTTGTCTGCCATCAACCACAATGTTAATCAGGACAGGGCTGTTATCAAGACTTATCTTGGAGTAGAGAACCGCAAAGACGCCCTGCGGAATGCTGATTTCGTAGTAAATGCAATTCAGGTAGGCGGTTATGATCCATGTACAATCACAGACTTTGAGATTCCGAAGAAATATGGCCTGAGACAGACAATTGCGGATACGCTGGGGATTGGCGGAATCATGCGCGCTCTGCGTACGATTCCAGTACTGGAAGGATTTGCAAGGGATATGGAAGAGGTATGTCCGAATACATTATTCCTGAATTACACGAATCCAATGGCTATGCTGACAGGATATATGCAGAGATATACGAAGGTAAGGACGGTTGGCTTGTGCCATAGTGTGCAGATTTGTTCTAAGACATTGTTAGAAGAACTGGGAATGGAAGATAAACTGGAAGGCAGATCAGAGTTGATAGCCGGAATCAATCATATGGGATGGCTCTTAGATATCCGTGATAAGGACGGCAATGACCTGTATCCGGAGATTAGAAAGCGTGCAGAGGAGAAGAATACTTCAGGAGAAAAGCACAATGATATGGTACGTCTGGAATATATCCGCCACTTAGGATACTACTGTACGGAGTCCAGCGAGCATAATGCGGAATATAATCCACTCTTCATCAAGTCGAAGTATCCGGATATGATTGATGAATTCAATATTCCGTTAGATGAATATCCAAGACGCTGTATTGAGCAGATTGAAGGGTGGAATAAAGAGAAGGAAGATATCTTAAAAGACGGCAAGATTACCCATGAGAGAAGC
This sequence comes from uncultured Dorea sp., assembly GCA_947647815.1. Classification (GTDB taxonomy): domain Bacteria; phylum Bacillota; class Clostridia; order Lachnospirales; family Lachnospiraceae; genus Sporofaciens. Next base: position 14,030 of record CANSLW010000023.1, read on the forward strand.
CGCGAATACGCATCTTACATCATGGAAGCAATCGTGACGGACACGCCGTATAAGATTGGCGGAAATGTTCTGAATAACGGATATATTGATAATCTTCCGCCGGATGCCTGTGTAGAGGTACCTTGTTATATAGACGGAACAGGAGTACATCCGACAAAGGTAGGAAAGCTCCCTGCACAGCTTGCGGCTATGAACTCATCCAATATCGGCGCACAGCTTCTGGCGATTGAGGCAGCAGTAACAAAAGACCGTAAGAAAATCTATCAGGCAGCTATGTTAGACCCGCATACAGCAGCAGAGCTGAACATCAAAGACATCATCAGCATGTGTGATGAACTCATCGAAGCACACGGCGACTACATGAAAGATTATAAATAAACCGAATAAAAAACGGTCAATAATAAAATCCAGGGATAATGATTAGTAAAAACATTATCCCTGGATTTTTATTCATACATTTTTCATTTATTATGCAATCTGTTTCAGTATGAAGAGCAGTGATCCGAAGTCCATACTCTTTCTGTTCAAGTCTTCTCTGCTAATCGGAATACCTGCGTACATTAACTCTGAGCCATATGCCTGATAAGTATGCACCGTATCAGCATCAAGATCGATGCCATAGACTTCTGCCATCTCTGAATCAAAAGGAACATCATATTCCGTATCATAACTGATCTCATACAGAGCATCTGGACACAATCCCTGAAGCTTCAGGCGGATCCAGGAACCGTTCACCTTGTTAAGACTCTGGTAATATCCTGCAACTGCATTCTTCTTATCACGGGAAATAACCATCCATGCGGTTTCATTTCCCTCGAACGGGCTTAAGAGCCTGTAGAAATCACCCTCTATCTGAATCAGTTCACGATACTCTTTCATAAACTGAATCTGCTTCTTTACCTGTTCAATCTCTCTGTCACTTAGCAGATTCAGGTCAAGCTCATAACCAAAGGTGCCGAAATAAGCAACATTGGCACGGGTAGCAAGGGAAGTGTCCCTGTTAAGCTGATGGTTCGGTACTGCTGAGACATGTGAACCCATGCTGACAAGAGGATATACCATAGAAGTACCATACTGGATCTTCATCCGCTCATTGGCATCCGTGTCATCGCTTGTCCATGTCTGCGGTGCGAAATACAGCATACCCGGATCAAATCTTGCGCCGCCGCTGGCACAGGATTCAAAAAGGATGTCAGGGAATTCCGTAGTCAGTCTTGTGTACAGGTCATATACGCCGAGAATGTATCTGTGCATTACTTTCCCCTGTTCAGAAGGCGCGGCGCCTCTGCTGTAAGGTTCGCTCATATACCGGTTCATATCCCATTTTATATAAGAAATAGAGGACTCCCGGATTACCTTTGCAATCATCTCATAGATGTAATCTACAACTTCCTTTCTTGAGAAATCTAATACATGCTGATGACGCGCGTGGCTTTCGAATCTGTCCGGCGCTCCGATTAACCAGTCCGGATGTGCACGGTACAGGTCGCTGTCCTTGTTCACCATCTCAAGCTCTACCCAGAGACCGAACTTAAGTCCCAGCTCTTCTACCTTCTTAGACAGTCCTGAGATGCCGTCAGGAAGCTTCTCAAGGTTCACATACCAGTCGCCTAAGCCCCTGTAATCGTCATTTCTGGCGCCAAACCAGCCGTCGTCCAGAACGAACAGTTCTACGCCTACCTCTTTTGCCTTCTTAGCTATGGTAAGAATCTTCTCTTCATCAAAATCAAAATAAGTCGCTTCCCAGTTATTAAGAAGAATTGGACGTGCTTCATCTCTCCATTTACCGCGTACAAGACGTGTACGGTACAGTCTGTGGTATACCTGGCTCATCTTATTAAGTCCCTGGTCACTGTAAACCATGACCACTTCCGGTGTCTGGAAGGATTCTCCCTGCTTTAACTCCCAGGAAAAGCCTTCCGGATGGATTCCCATAAGGATTCGGGTCATCTCATGGGTGGATACTTCAGCCTGTGCCAGGAAGTTGCCGCTGTATACAAAACTAAATCCATATACCTCTCCCTGATTCTCTGTAGTGTAAGGACGCTTTAAAGCGATGAATGGGTTATACTCTGAGCTGCTTCCGGTTCCGCGCATGTTCTGAATGCCCTGGATACCTGTCTCAAGCTTCCGGGTCTTGACATAGCGTTCTCTGGACCATGCTCCGGAGAGATGCATCAGTTCATAATCCATATCCAGGAATTCCACACTTGCGCTTAAAGCACGTTCAAGGACAATCTTTGCGGAACCTTTCTGTAAGAAACGGGCGTTTCTGGTGATTACAGGATAATCTGCATATATCGTATAAGAAAGTGTCAGGTCAGTATCTGTCACTTCATCGTGCAGCGTAATTTCCAGAGTCTCTGCTTCATCATCGCTCTCTACATAGGTTGCAGGAAGCGGCTCAAGACTCTTCTTGCCTTTGGAAATGCTATATCCGGCATAGGTGTAGTTCACAATCCTGCTTCCATTCTCCTGAAGGATAGAGAACGCAGGGCTTCGGTAGTCACCGGTTCCGTATACCGGATACTCCTGTCTGGTATACTGCATGGACAGATGGCTTGGTTCCGGTGAATTCACGGACATCAGGGAGCGCATCGTCTCGTCATGCTGGTGGGAGAAATCATCCCTGTCTTTCAGGGCTTTTCCATAATAAAGATTCTCTAACTGTCCGTTCTCCATAACTCTTATGAGATAGCTTACTTCCTGATTGAACAGATGAAATTCTTTTGACTTTTCGTGAAATACAATTGCCATATGATACCTCCTAATTTTAATGATGAAAAACCTCTTTTTTTCACGTATAATGATAGTATATAGCATCGGAGAGAACAAGTTCATCTCTGATAGCTATGATATCATACATCATAATATTAAGGTAAAAAATATGAAATGGTTTCATGTTTTAAAAGCATGGCAAAATGTTATGTTATTCTTAAACAAAAGTATTGCTGTTGTTGATGTATTGGACTGGAGGTCTTGCAATGGATATAGAGAAGGTTGTACATGAGTTTGAACCGGTTTATAATTCGGATTCCCGTATTCTTATGTTAGGAACGATGCCGTCTCCGAAGTCACGGGAAACAGGATTCTATTATGGGCATCCACGCAACCGCTTCTGGAAAGTGCTGGCGGATGTATGTGATGAGGAGCTGCCGGTAACGCGGGATGAGAAGATAGCATTTGCCCTTGAGCACCATATTGCGGTATGGGATGTGCTGGCAGGATGTGAGATTAGAGGCGCTGATGACAGCAGCATCCGCAATCCGGCGCCGAACGATATGAGCCGTATCCTTTGCCAGGCTGATATAAGGGCAATCTTTACAACCGGTACGAAGGCGGCGCAGTTATATAAAAAATATTGCTATCCAAAGACCAAGATAGCAGCAGTGCAGCTGCCCTCTACAAGCCCGGCGAACTGCCGGATGAAATATGAAGAATTGTATCAGGCATATATGGTGATTCGGAAGTATCTGTAATACATGCCGCCTGTTAATATCAGAGTGCATATGGTCCTGACAGCGCCTGGCGCATCACATAAAGGGAACGGTCAGGATGTGTTCCAAGGGTCCATTTCACCAGAGTAATCTTGAGATGTTCAATCTCGATACAGGTAATACAGCGGGGATGGACACAGCTTCCAGTGTTGCAGTATGTGACGGCTTCATCAAGTCTTGGGCGGTGCGTGTGCCCGGTGATCAGGATGCATGAATTTTTATCTGCCCAGTCAGACAGGATGCGCTCTACTTTCTTCTTCTTCGTATAATTCTTTGCTGCGCTGGTAGGATCAAGAAAACCGGCGTTTTCAAGGGGGCGCCATACATATCGGACCAGGAAACGGGAAGTACGCCAGAGCACACTGTTGAAGAAATCTGCCTGATGACCGTGGGTAAGATAGATTTCACGCCCGCCGGAAGTATTCTTCAGGACGGCGCCGGAGAAAAATGACATGTCCGGGAAGAGGGATTCATCCTGGCAGGCGCTGCAAGGGAAGGACGAACAATTCTTAACAGTGAATTTCGGATTTTTTTTAACTATATCATGATTACCGTAGAGCATCAGCAGACGTCCCTCCTGGTAGAAACGTGACAACAGCCAGAAGGTGTTATTATGGATAGACTTGATAGCAGTAAAGGAACGGTTTTCCCACAGTTCGTCGCCGTCTCCAAGTTCAATATAGGTAAAGCCATGATGATAATAGTGTTGTAGAGCGGCGAAATACAGATTCTGGTTCTTTAGGAAATTATCGTTGTGTGTGCCGCAGCCCCGGTGACAGTCGCTGAAAAGGATATAACGAGATGAGGGAGTGAGCGGGAGTATGGGAGCATGGTTAAAAGCTGCGGTCAGACGTCTGTCAGCGGACATGAGTATGTCTCCTCTCTGATTTATGCCGTCGTGAGTGTATCATATGCCGGATATGCGCCATGCGGCGGAATACAAACGGAAGATATTCGTACAGGTATAATAATTTATCTATCGTAAAGCAGAAGGGTTTTGTAACATGGCAGTAAAGTTTTAAGAATAAGCGGTTCTCCCATTGAGCGAATGCTGTACGGATTCGGTGGGAATCCTTTGGCTGTGAAGCATGTGCAAGAGAGTAGTTAAAAGATACCTGTTGACCGCAGGAATCGATATCATAGGAAGGATAGCCACAGTCTTTAAGCCCTTGAGTGAATGCACGCTGCATTTCACTGGAAGGAAATAAGATTGATACCTTAAGAGTTAAAGTATCAGGGACGGCATATTCTCCCATGCGGAATCCAGTCAGCCACCAGTGCCTCTGTGCCACCCTGTAAAGAGGAGTCGTGCCATGGTACAGCGTCATTTCAAAAAACGGAAGGTCTTTATCGGGGACGGAATGAAACATGGCAGACTGTCGGTAGATCTTTGGGATAAGAGAATCTGTTTTGTAGATTCCGATCTCTGCACCGATATTGATGCCATACTGTCCTTTCCAGAGTTCTAATAGCCAGGTACAGCCTTCATAGTCAAAATAAACAGGTTCACAGTCTAATACCATGTTGAATAAGTCGGCGTGACTGTCATAAGTGCTGCAGTATCCGAAGTCACGCTGCCAGGCGCCGAAGCAGGAGGTGAAGATATCCTGGGACAGAAGATATTCAAAACCGAAAGGATGGATCAGTTCATTTAAGCGGCAGAGTTTCTCATGGACGGACATGCGGCATATTTTCTTAATGATGTTTTTCCTGCGGTATAGCATCAACAGTGCACAGAGTAATAGGAATAGCAGGATGCAGGGGAAAATGATATACATAATTATTGTCCTTCTGTCATATTTATAATAGTTACTGTATTGTATGCTATGGGATGAGGGTTGGTTACTATTTATACAGCAGCCGGAGAACACAGTTTGAAGATGGATGTGTGAATAGAAATGAGGGCTGTTTGCAGGGCATATACAATTTTTGATTGTCAACAATGTGGAACTCAAGTATAATAGAGGAAAATATATGTCAAAATAAGAAAGAGAAAGGACAGAAGAAATGGGAAGTATATTTGATATCTTAGGACCGGTAATGGTAGGACCATCCAGTTCTCATACGGCGGGGGCGGCCCGGATCGGCATGATTGCCAGACAGCTCTATGGGAGACAGCCCAAGAAAGCAACCGTATATCTGCATGGTTCATTTGCTGCAACAGGAAAAGGACATGGAACAGACCGTGCTTTGATTGCGGGGCTTCTGGGTATGAAGCCGGATGATATGAGAATTCCGGAGAGTTTTGAGATTGCGAAGGAAGAGGGGATGGATTTCACAATCGAAGCCAAAGATATCAGGGAAGCTCATCCGAATACGGCACAGATTATTATGGAGGCTGACGGAGTGAACACTATGATGATCCAGGCTCATTCTATCGGAGGAGGCCGGATTAGAGTATGTAAGCTGGATGGAATCGATGTGAGTTTCAGCGGGGAGAGCAATACTCTGATTATTCGTAATGAGGATGCGCCGGGAAGAATCAAGGAAGTAGCGGCGGCGTTGAGCGATGCGCAGATTAATATAGCTACAATGCAGGTATTCCGTGATAAACGAGGAGGAATTGCGGTCATGGTGGTCGAGACAGACCAGATTGTACCTGGAGAGGTAATGGACAATCTGCAGAGTAAGGATGGAATCATCAGAGTAAAATTCTTGCTTGCTAATTAAGGAATAAGGGGTATAGAAAGATATAGAATAGTGGAAAGGATAATGAAAATATATGTCATATCAATCAATGGAGGAGGCACAGATAAGGTGCGAAAAGGAAGGGATTGAGTTCTGGAAAGCAATTCAGCTGGAGGATGCGGATGAACGCAATGTGACAGAAGAAGATTCCTGGAAGGAAATGAAGCATATGTGGAAGGCAATGCAGGAAGGCCTGGATGTCTATGATCCGGAGCTGATGTCCAGAAGCCGTATGGTAGGAAAAGAAGGCGGCATGATGGATGCATACCGAAAGAAAGGCGACACATTATGCGGGGACTTTATGGCAAAGGTTATAAGTAATGCACTTAAGATGGGATGTAATAATGCCTGTATGAAGCGGATTGTTGCAGCGCCGACAGCAGGTGCATGTGGTGTCATGCCGGCTGTCCTTGTGACTTATTACAGAGAATACGACATCCCGGAAGAGAAGATGATAGAAGCGTTGTATGTGGCGGCAGGGGTCGGGCAGATTATTGCCAACCGGGCATATCTTGCCGGAGCTTCCGGCGGATGCCAGGCGGAAGTCGGCTCAGGTTCTGGTATGGCGGCAGCAGCAATCTGCCATGTGAAAGGTGGCAGCGCCGCACAGATTGGACATGCCTGTGCGATGGCGCTTAAGAATCTGATGGGACTGGTGTGCGATCCGGTAGGAGGACTGGTGGAGGTTCCGTGTGTGAAGAGAAATGTGGGAGGCGCATTTAACGCGATTGCGGCGGCAGATATGTCTCTTGCAGGAATCGAGAGCCAGATTCCGGTTGACCAGGTTATTGATGCGATGAAAGAAGTGGGTGATAAGATGGACGTAAGCCTGCGTGAAACCGGAATCGGAGGCGTAGCAGGAAGTCCAAAGGCAGCAGAAGTAATGGCTGGATTATAGGAGAAGACAGATGACATTAGATGAGATTCGTACAGAGATTGATAAGATTGACAGTGCTATAAAACCGTTGTTTGTCAGAAGAATGGAGTGTGCAAAGCATGTGGCATGGACAAAATCAGCCACAGGAGGAGAAGTGTTCGTGCCGGAACGGGAACAATCGGTTATTGAACAGCGTTCTTCTGACATAGATGCAGAGATTCGGGAAGAGTATGTGGCGTTTTTAAGATATCTTATGAGTGTCTGTAGGAAATATGAATACGGTCTTTTGAATGAGATGCAGGATAAGATTATGACAGAGGCACTGGAGGAGGCAAAAATTCCGGCAGACAAGGCACATAGCAAAGTTGAGATTGCGTTCTGCTGCAATTATGAAGCAAGTAATCTGAATCTGTTCTTGAATATGGCGAAGCTGAATAAGATTGGTATTCTTAATATGCAGATGAAGGTTCAGGATGAAAGACAACATATTACCATGGTGTTGGATGGAAATGTGAATGATGGAGATATGAGATGTCTTCTCTGTCAGATAGGAAAAGAGGCAGAAGATTTCCGGATATTGAATTTGTATTAAGAGAAGGCTGTTGGAAATATTATGTTTTCAACAGCCTTCTTCTATTGCATCTATCATCTATCGTTCTGTTGTTTCCCTGCGCATCAGAACAGGCGGAATAATCTTATGAATCGGCTTTTCCAGAGGGACAGGCCGTCTTTTTTTTCGTTCGTTCATCTGTTCTACAAGCAGGTTTACGGCTTCAAAGGCAATCTTGTCAATCTGCTGTCCGACCGTACTGATTGGGACGATTGCTTCACGGGAGATAGGGGAATTGTCAAAGCCTACGATCAGATAATCCTCCGGAAACATATTGTACTTCCGGAAGAGAAGATTGAGGAAAATATTAGCATGGGTATCGTTTGAGATAAAGATTCCCTTCTTCTGTCCGGTATAGTTCTGTTCCAGTTCATCGATGACTCCACTGAGCTGCGTTTGTATTGATTCATAGTTGACTTTCAGATCTCTGAATATAATCTGATGGTTCAGATGCTGCTTCTCACAGATATCCTGGAATCCCTTAATTCGTCCGTAAGTAGGAAGGTTCTCCGGCGTAGGCGAATTGATGTGAATCAGCACATCACAGTCGTGGCTTGCAAGTAAGCCTGCAGCCTGTACGCCGCCCATATAGTTATCTGTGTTGACACTGCAGATATATTCATCCTCCCGTTCGATAGAGACAATCGGTATGTTAAGGGCGGCCAGAGACTTTGAGGAAAGCGTGTGGCTCAGTACGATCAATCCTTCAATCTTATAGGCAAGAAGTTCCTGAATATACTGCTTTTCAATTTCTTTTTTTTCATTTCCAACGAATACAAGAAATTTGTATCCAAATGTCTCATAGGTGGATAGGATCTGATCCAATATCTCAGAAAAGTAATGCAGATACAGACTTGGGATAATGATGCCGATGAATTCGGTCTTTCCATTTGCCAAGATTCGGGCGACCTTATTCTCCTTATAGTTCAGTTTGACGAGTGCATCTGAGATAATCGCCTGATTCTCAAGAGTGAGAGAGTCCGGATTATTGAAATATCTTGAGATAGTTGTTTTAGAAAAATGCGTATATTCCGCAATATCATTAAAAGTTACGTTCTTTTTTTGTGCCATGGTAAATCTAATTCCTCATATTACATTATTTTAATATTCCTTACATTGAGTATAACAAATATAAGGAAAAAGAACAATAAGTAACTGGTTAAGTAACCGGTTTTGTAAAGGATGTACAAATTCGTATAACTAAAATCGTGGATAATTCACAAACTTTCTTTTGGTGGTTGACGCACTTAGGGATGAGTGCTATTATTAAACCATAAAGTAACCGGTTACTTTACCAGTTACTTAACCGGTTATAAATATGCATAGAATGCAGGAAAACAGGAGGAATGGTCATGAAAAGAAATCTTATGACAAGGGTTATCGCATTGGGGCTGGTCACGATGCTGATGACGACAATGCTGACCGGATGCAGGTTCGGGTTCGCCAGCGACCCGGACGATCCGAATGAAGTAGAAGAGGAGATTCCAATCGATACTTCGGTGGATACCTTTGAGTATGATTCTGCTTTGAAAGGAACGAAAATCACACTTTTGAATTCCAAGGCTGAGATTCAGGTGGCGTTGGAGAAGATGGCGGAACAATTCGAAGAGAAGTCAGGCGTACATGTTGAGATTATGCCGGTTACGGATGACTCTCCGTATACCAAGGTGGTAAGTATGTATAACTCAGGAAATGCGCCGACACTGTCAATCCTTGACACGACAGATGTAATTGCACTGGCGGAGGAGAAAGGAGAAGATCTCTCCGATGAAGAGTGGATTGCCGAGGCTGAGGGTTACCTGACAGAGGTGAACGGTAAAATCTATAGTTTTCCGCTTTGTATCGAAGGACGAGGACTGATCTATAACAAGGCAGTAATTGAAGAGGCGCTGGGCGAGGAATTTGATCCGGAGTCCATTACGACACAGGATGAATTCGTGGAACTCTTAGACCGGTTGGTGGAAGGCGGAATCTCAAAGCCGGTGTCTATGGCAAAGGAAGACTGGTCACTGGGCGCTCACCATCTGCAGTACATCTATGAGACATCAGACGGAACGTCAGAAGGTGCACAGGAGGTTATTGAGTCTATCAAGGACGGAAAGATGAATCTCAAGTCTTATGAGAGATTGTCAGACTTCCTGAATATGTTCGATATATTGAAGAAGTATAATGTGGCAAAGGGTGATCCTCTGGGTGCAGATTATGATGAGATGGCGATTGACCTTGTGGATGGCAAGACTGCAATCTGGTTCAATGGTAACTGGGCATGGCCGAATCTGGAAGAGGCAGGAGCCGAAGTGGAGGATGAGTACGGTTTCCTACCATATTTCATGAATAATGATTCAAAAGATTTTGCAAACCAGAAGATTCAGGGTTCACCATCCAAGCAGATTATGCTTGACGGGCAGCTTGCAACAGATGATCAGAAGGAAGCAGCAAAGGAATTCCTGAACTGGATTGTATTCAGCGAGATTGGGCAGCAGATGCTGGTGAATACCTGCAGTATCATCCCGCCGTTTCAGAATAACCCATATGAGCCGAACGATCCGTTAAGCCGTGATATCTATGAGAAGGTACATGAGGAGAAGGCGTTCAATGCCTCTGCAATCGTACCGAACGACCACTGGGCCGTTCTTGGATCTGCGATGCAGAAGTACCTGGCGGACAGAAGCGACAGAGAAGAGCTTATGGATTCCATTCAAGAGTATTGGGATGAGCAGGAATAAGAATTGCCAGAAAAATAATTTTAAGTAAAAGAAATCAATTTTGCAGGAATAGAAAAGAGGGATAAGACATGAGATCAAAAAATAACGGAAAAGATTTCTGTATGTTTGC
>CANSLW010000024.1 GCA_947647815.1 uncultured Dorea sp.
CAAAACGCACCTACGGTGCTTCACCGCTGCTACGCAGCTATTTTTGCTCATAAACAGGCGTTCCGCTCATCACCAGTCTGATATGCTCATTCATGCAAGCATGATTCACCTATCAGACTGGTGATGGCTGAACTGTTACGTATTTTACGGTTACCGCGGGACTTTGATTTATAAGGGGGTATCTCAATGATTGTACTTGATCAGGAAAACAGGATTTTTACACTGCATACTCGAAATACGACATATCAGATGAAGGCTGACCAATACAATGTACTCGAACACGTCTATTATGGAGCAAGGATTGATAACTGCGAGCTGTCTGAGTTGCTCCAGTGCGGTGAGCGTAGTTTTTCTCCCAATCCTAATGAGGCGGGGAAAAGCCGCAGCTATTCCCTGGATGTGATACCGCAGGAGTATTCTACCTGCGGCGTAGGGGATTTTCGTCTGCCGTCTATCGAACTGGAACTTGTAAACGGCAGTCATACGACAGATCTGCGATATAAGGGTTTTCGTCTGGAAAAGGGGAAATATACGCTTGAAGGACTGCCTGGTTTTTGGGATACAGATGAAGAGGCGGAAACATTGATCATCTTCTTGATAGATTCTGCGGCTCATGTGGAGGTAGAACTGTACTATGGCGTATTTGAAGCATTTGATCTGATCACACGGGCTGTGCGGATCGTGAATCAGGGGGATGAGACAGTGCGCTTATGCCAGTGTGCTTCCCTTTGTCTGGACTTTATCAGGTCTGACCTGGATATGATCACTTTCAACGGCCATCATCTGATGGAACGGTGTCTGGACCGGGGACCGCTGCGGTCCGGGATACAGAGTGTGGGCAGTATGCGTGGAATATCCAGCCATCAGCACAATCCGTTTGTGATGCTCTGTGACCGCGATGCAGACGAGGATAACGGTATCTGTTACGGTGCGATGCTTCTCTATAGCGGTAACTTCGAGGCGGCTGTGGAGTGCAGTCAATATGAGAACAGCCGGCTGGTCATGGGGATTCATCCCTATCATTTCTGCTGGACACTGGAACCAGGAGGAACATTCACAGCCCCGGAGGCGGCGATGGTCTGCTCTCCTGATGGATTTGGAGAAATGAGTCGTCAGTATCACAGGGCAATCCGAAAACATCTTCTTCGTGATCCTTACAAGGGGATACAAAAGCCTGTCCTGGTGAATAACTGGGAAGCTACTTACTTTGACTTCGATGCAGAGAAGCTGGTTGAAATTGCCAGGGAAGCTGCCGCCCTTGGGATCGGGTTGTTTGTTATGGACGACGGCTGGTTTGGTTCACGCAATGATGACAACAGCGGACTCGGCGACTGGCAGGTAAACTTAAAAAAGCTGCCTGGCGGACTAGAGAGTCTGGTTCCACGGATAAAGGAACTGGGGATGGAATTCGGAATCTGGCTGGAGCCGGAAATGGTCAATGAGGATAGTAATCTTTATCGTTCGCATCCGGACTGGGCGCTGCAGGTTCCGGGACGCGCTCCTTCCCGGGGGAGGGGGCAGTTGACGCTGGATTTCTCGCGTGAAGAGGTCCGGGAGCATATCTATACCCAGATGAAGAAAGTTTTGTCCAGTGCGGATATTTCCTATATCAAGTGGGATATGAACCGCAGTCTTACTGACGTCTGGTCTGCCGGTCTGCCCGCTGGGCGGCAGGGAGAGGTCTATCATCGCTATGTTCTGGGGGTTTATGATTTGCTGGAGCGTCTGCATCAGGAGTATCCCCATATACTCATTGAGGGTTGCTGCGGAGGCGGAGGTCGTTTTGACGGCGGTATGCTTTATTATACTCCTCAGATCTGGTGCAGTGATGATTCGGACGCGATTGACCGACTGCGAATTCAGTATGGTACTTCATTCTGCTATCCAGTCTGCACTATGGGAGCTCATGTTTCGGCTGTTCCTAATGAACAGAACGGACGGCGCACCCCGCTAAAGACGCGGGGAGTCACCGCTATGAGCGGGGCTTTTGGCTATGAGATGGATCTGAGCAGATGTACGGCGGATGAAAGAGATGAGATTCGCAGGCAGGTAGAAATGTATAAGACACATTATGAGCTGATTTCCTGCGGAGACTACTATAGATTGTCCAATCCGTTTGAAGATGAATTATTTACGGCATGGGAACATGTATCTGTAGATAAAAAAGAGGCTCTGGTTTCACTGGTTGCTGGTAATGTGCGGCCTGCATCTCCTTTCAACCGGCTGCGTCTTAAGGGGTTGGATGTCTCGTTATACTATCAGGTCAATCATGAAGAAAAACTATACAGCGGAAGGGCATTAATGCAGGCGGGGTATCCGATTCCAGAGATTCGGATGGACTATCAGTCGCTCCAGCTTTATCTTCAGGCGAAATAAGAGAAGGCATAGAATAGAACTGCCGGGATATTTTAGATTATTCCCCGGCGGTTTTATTTTGCTTCCGCCATTCCCTGGGCGCCGAACCATAGTATTTTTTGAATGCCTGTGAGAAATGAAGCTGGTTGGGATAACCGCATTTAAGGGCGACATTTTTGATAGGAATGTCCGTACTCTTCAATAGTTCTGCAGCATTTGTCAGTCTCTGCTGAATCAAAAACTCCTGAGGGCTGCTGCCGGTTAGTTCTTTAAAACGCCGACTGAAGTAATTGCGGTTCAGATTACAGAAGTTCGCCACTTCATCTACAGACAATTCCCGATGATAATTCTGCTGGATATAGACGACAGCCTCATGGATATAGTAATCCTGTTCTCTTTTATCATTCATTTTCTGTCGGTTGGCCGAAAACTCAATGAGGTTATCGAGAAAAAGGCATAGTTGACCGACCAGATGCAGGGAAGAACTGGATGCATGTTCTGTGAAATAAAGCATATGATCCCGGAGTTTATGCCCGTGTTCTGTACTTAGGGGACGGTAGAGGGGATGATCTTGTTCAAGGCCTGCCTTTAAAAGAGTTTCTTTTATCCGCAGTCCGTCAAATTCCAGCCAGACATATTCCCAGGGCTGTTCGGCGTCGGCGGTGTAGAGATTAATCTGTCCTGGACAGATTAAGAATCCCTGATCTGCTCCAAGACGATATTCATGGATATCGCCGTTTGTGGCATGGGAGTATAAAGTTCCATATCCGCGGATGATGTAGTGAAACAAAAAGTGATTACGGATAAAAGGACCGAAAGAATGGAGCGGCGCGCATGTTTCCCAGCCGTATTGATAAGGCCTGAAATCAAGATAATCTTCGTTTGGAAAAATTGCGTGAAAATGATTCTTCATGTCTGTCACCTGCTTTCAAACTTATAATGATGTAGAATTGTCAAGGTTGATTTTTTCATGGTATTCTTTCAGGATCTCGCTTAGGGTAATGGATTCCATGCTCTTTTTTAAGTCGATGCGGATCCTGTCGTAGGAGTGATTAAGAATACTTTGGATATTCCTGCCGACAGGGCAGAGCAAAGAAGGGCGCTTATGGATACCGACCAGTTTGTCTAATGCATCGGGTTCTACGCAGGAACAGATCCGATATAATGTAATCTCTTCCGGAGGACAGCTAAGCGCCGCGCCGCCGGTACCAAATTTGACGGAGATTATTCCGTCTTTTTTTAATGCACTCATGATATTGCGGATGATTACAGGATTACAGCCGCTGGATAAAGAAAGCAGTTCGCTTGTTACCTTGTGCTTTTGGCTATATTCGTGAATGAAAACCAGACAGTGGACGGCGATGGAGCACTTGTTACTGATATGCATAGATTTCTCTTCCTTTCATGAGCTGCATGAATATTATTTATATTTTTACTATAACACAGAACAGCTTGAAGAACAAGCGTGGTGTAAAACTTGACATTACACCTGGTAAACAGTATAATAGATGCAATTTTAAAATTTGTTACACATGGGTCAAGCGGGCATGCTTGCATGCACATTTGACCCACAAATTCAGTATGAAAGTTTACTTTCATGCTTACATAAGGAGGTAAGATTGTATGAAATGTTCACTTATTTTGTTCAGCCCGGCCGGAGGTACGGAAAAGACTGCGAATATCTTATGTTCTGAGTTGAGTGATAGTATACAGAAGATTGATTTGACAGATACGGCATTCGGTGGAGAGGATTTGGAGGCAAACAGTGACGGAATCGCAGTGATTGCGCTGCCGTCCTATGGCGGCCGTGTTCCGGCGCTGGCAGCAGAGCGTTTGAGGAAGATTCAGGGAAATGGAATGCCTTGTGTGCTGCTGTGCGTCTACGGAAACCGGGCTTATGAGGATACGCTTGTAGAGATGGAGGATCTGGCGAAGGAATGTGGTTTCCGTGTGATTGCGGCTGTGGCCGCTATTGCGGAGCATTCTATTATGCATCAGTATGCTGCAGGACGGCCTGACGCCGAAGACGAAAAGAATCTGAAAGAGATTGGCAGAAAAATTGTAAAGAGATTATCAGAACCTTTAGGGGACAATGATCTTACGATTCCCGGAAACCGACCTTATAAGAAGGCCGGCAGTGTAGGGATGGTGCCCAAAGCTGCTTCTGCTTGTGTAAGCTGCGGATTATGTGCCGACAGATGTCCAGCGGGCGCGATAGACCCTCATAATTTGAAAACAGCGGATAAAGAAAAGTGTATCTCATGTATGCGCTGTGTCGTGCAGTGTCCGCATAAGGCGAGAAAGATTAATGGCGCGATGGTTTCCGCTGCATCTTTGGCTATGAAAAAAGTCTGTTCTGTCCGCAAGGAGTGTGAAAGCTATCTTTAAATATCATTGTATGCAAACAGGTTGCCGGTAGCAAGCTGTTTGCATAGCATCTTGAGGAATAAACTCATTTCAGTGTGTAAATGTATTGAAAATCTGTTATAATTGAAATAGATATATTCAGTAATGAGTCATGTGGGATTGGAAAGTGGATATTAAGAGGAGGCTATAGATATGTCAAAAAGAGATACAGGCGTTACCAGTGATTTAAAAAAGATTCCCGGCGTGGGAACCAATATGGAACAGCACTTGCAGAATATAGGAATCCATTGCATTGCCGACCTGAAGGGAAAGGACCCGGAGCAATTGTACCACCTGGATTCACTTAAGAAGGGATTCCAGGATGACAAATGCGTACTGTATGTATACCGCTGTGCGGTGTATTTCGCAGAGCATGAAGAACATGATCCACAGAAATTAAAATGGTGGTACTGGAAGGATAAGGATTATCCGGAACATGAGGAGATGTAATCGGTTAAGGGCCTGATACTTTCCTTGTCAGTAAAATCTATACACTTTCCATAAGTATCCAGAATATACCGGTCTTCGTCACGCAGGGTGTCTGGATCTTTCTTCAACAGCATTCTGCGAAGCATGGACATCATCGACCGATGAATCAGATTCAGCCGGGAATAATCGATGCCACCTCTTAAGTGAAACAGGCAGATCTGTTTCATCATTTCTTCTGAAAAAATCTTGGATAAAGATTTCTGTATATTGGAAATATTATATGGATCGCCAGGGTCTGCAAGGCCGCAGGTAAAGAGAACCACCTTCTTATCAGAGAGAAGGTGCCAGTTCTGCGTAATTAGTTTGATTCCACTTACTCCGCCGGCATATAGGCCGCCGCCGTATATGATCGTATCATACTGTGAGAAGTCCTTTGGATGGAAGTTTCTCTTTTTAAAAATCCGGCAGGATAATTCTTCTGCAATCCACTTGGCATATCGTCTGGTATATCCGTATTTCGATTCATATATCACAACAGTCTTGTTCATTATAATCTCCTTATTCAATATAATTTATATGTCACACTTGTAACATTTCTTGACTTATCATATACTGTGGAAAAGGAAAAAGCAAGGTATGGAGTTAAAGTGCTACAGAAACCAGCATACTGTTTACCTTTATATAAATGAGTCGACACACCGGCACTTGTGCCGGTAGTTTGTTTATCAGGAAGGTATGGAAGAGGAGGAGAACTTATGAACGGTCATCAGAAGCAAAAGGAACAATCCCGCAGGATGATAGAAGAAGCATTATTCGAACTGATGGGAAAGAAAGACTATGTACAGGTCAGGGTATCTGAGATTGTGAAAAAAGCAGATGTATCACGGAGAACATTCTACAGGTTATACCGAGAGAAGGATGAAGTGTTGCGTATTTATCTGGGAAGATTGTGCCGGGAGTATTGTGCTGGGGTTCCGGAACTGGAATATTATGATATTGTCCAGATTGCCAGAGAGTTCTTTAGCTTCTGGTATCAGTATAAGGATATTTTGCTGCTGATACATAGAAGCGGTGTGGCGGAAATGTTCTATTATGAGATCAGTCGTGCATCGGCAGACGTCATAAGGGGTCGTATTGCAGGAAGAGAGGATATGAGTATGGATGGGATTGAATATTTTGCAGATTATTCGGCAGGCGGGTTTGTATTGCTGCTGCAGAGGTGGGTTGCAGAAGGAATGAAGGAGCCGCCGCTACAGTATGCCAAAGCAGTGAGTGAGAGTCTGGTGAAGTTCATAACGTGATTCCCGCGAGCAACGAGCCAAGTGACTGCTTGCAGGCATTTGGCGACTGCCGCGAGGGTCACATACCCTGATGCTTGCATCGGGGTTGTTGACTTCAGAGGGGAACTTAGTATCAATTCCTAAGTATCATAGCGGGCGCCGGTATTGTTGCCAGATCAGCAACAATACCGGTTATCTGGTATGAGTGATACTTGCCATAAAGAGTTCATAAAAATCATCCTCCCCAGTGAGCATTGGTGAATTCTCTCCACCTCCATTAGTACTTCGCTTCATTGCGGCGTGGAATTCCTCGCCGGCACAGATTAGGTCCATTTCGTAGATTTCGTATCCCAGATTGCGGCATACGCTGCAGAATTCTGTAATGGGTTCTTTTGTATGTGCAGTATTCAGAAGCCGCTTCTTGATATCTGGGTCGTGCAGCGCTTTTTGTTGTAATTCATCTAACATAGTGACAACATTCATGGATTTCACCCTCTTTTAACTTTTCTTTCTGGTTTTTCAGTATAAAGCATCTCTATTTTTATGTCAAAACTTGTTGACAAAATCCACTAATTTTGTTAAGATGCATTTAGTTGACAAAATCCACTAAATGAGGTGAAAATGATGAATAAGGAGAAGCTTGTGCAAAAAGTCAGGGGGTTTAACCGGTTTTATATGCCTTCCATGAATCTGCTTGGCAATCGTTATCTGGGCTTAGAATATTCCGTAACAGAAGCCAGGATATTTTTTGAGATTTATGAAAATGAAGGATGTAATGCGGCTCATATTGTTCAGATTATGAATATTGATAAGAGTTATCTGAGCCGGATCATTAAGAGCCATGAAAAGGCAGGATATATTCAGAGGATTCCGTCTAATGAAGATGGACGTTCCTATGCTCTTTTTTTGACAGATAAAGGGAAATATAGAGCTGAGGAACTTATCCGCCGATCGGATGAGGAGATAGGGAGGATTCTTCAGAATTTATCAGATGACGAACAAAGACGTCTGGCGGCTGCGTTGGATACGATAACAGAATTATTAGGCAGAGAGAAAGGTGGTAATCAGGAATGAAAATAGTATCTTATGCTCCAAAGTATAAAGATGATTTTGTAGAAATGAATAAGGCATGGATATCTGGGATGTTTGTGCTTGAAGAGGAAGATATCCGTGAAATGGGTAATATCGAACAGGCAATTGAAATGGGAGGGCAGATTTTCTTTGCGGTGGATGAGGAAGAACAGGTTATGGCGTGCTGTATGATCGCGCCAAGAGAAGACGGTGATTGGGAGATCATGAAGTTTGCCGCAAGAGGAATGTATACAGGAACAGGTGCAGGAAGTGCATGCCTGAAAGCTTGTATCGATTATGCCAGAGAGAAGCATTTGCCTAAGATTATTATTGTTTCAAATCGAAAGTGCAGTCAAGCAGTGCATCTTTACCGTAAGTTTGGATTTTACGAGATACCGGTAGATAAGAAGCGTTTTCCGTTTGAGAGGGCAGACATCGCCTTCGAACAGATCCTCCAATATGAGTAAAAATATGCTTAATTACAAAAGTATGGCTTATTATAAATTGCAACCAGGGAGTAAGTATATTATAATGAGTATATTGAAAAGTCAAAAGCTCAAATACCCCGCAGCTTTGGAGTATTAGAAATCGGATACCACATTGCTTGCTGCGGGGTATTTGGCTTGGTTAATAATGAAGGTGTCAGCGCGCCAGGGAGGAGAATGGTATCAGTTATGAAAAAATCCTTGAATGAAATATATGATCTGATCGACCTGCAGCCGGAAATCATAAAAAAGTTAGAAGCGATCGATGGTCAAATAGATTTAGAGCAAATAGATATTTATCTGGAACGGATGTTGGATATAAAAACAGCAGAACAGGCGTATCGGCAGTTAAAAGATTTATTACAGAATGATGAAGACCATTTGAAGATGTTGTACTGTCAGTTGGAATGTGCCAGACGCATATTTGATAAGTATCAGGAGAAACAGATTGCAGGGACTGTGTATGCAGACACGATGAGATGCTTTGCCAGATTCATAGACGAATGTAAGATAAAAAACGGGCGTATGTTTTTTGACAGAGGCTGGTGGACTTACAGGCAGATCAGCATGAATATCTTCCGGATTGGAGCATTGGAGTATCAGTTCAAGGAATATGACGGTGAGAATGTGATCGCATTACATATACCGTCAGATGCAGATCTTTCAAAAGAATCAGTGAATGCTTCGTTAGAACAGGCAGAAGTATTTTTCCGGACTTATTACAGCGATTACCAGTATGATAAGTATACCTGCAATTCATGGTTGATGTCGTCTGCATTAAAGCCATTGTTATCTCAGAAATCAAATATATTATCTTTTCAGAACCGGTTTAATATCATAAAGGAGAATCCGGAGGATAAAGAATATATTGAATGGCTGTTTCAGGTTCCTGTAGATACGAATTATGGGGACTTGCCGACAGAGACTGGTTTACAAAAGAAGGTGAAGGATTTACTTCTTAATGGCGGAACTGTTGGTTCTGCATTTGGAGTAATGCCCGTCTGAGAATTCTGGAAGTTCTGTCCCCTTTAGGGATGAAGAAACAACAAAGTTGTTTTATAAGGTGTGAGAGAAAGGGGAATAAAGATGATAAGAGAGACGAAGGTGTTGTTAATAGAGGATGATTCGGCAATTGTAGAGAATCTGTCGGCATTTTTAAGAGAAGAAGGTTTCGACGTTGCGTTTGTGGACGGACAGGGGAAAGCACTTGAAAGGATAGAAGCAGACCCACCAGATCTGATCCTTTTGGATGTAACGCTTGCGGAGGGGAACGGATACAGCGCTTGTACGGCAATAAAAGCGAGATATGATATTCCGATTATATTTCTTACGGCACTGGGAGATGAATTCTCAGTGGTTACCGGTCTGGATATGGGAGCGGATGACTATATCAGCAAGCCTTTTCGTCCGAGAGAACTTGTCTCGCGGATGCGTTCCGTACTGAGGCGTACCGGTAAGGGGTCAAGGGCAGTACAGATTGGCGATCTTAAGATTGATACAGAGAAAGGTGTGATCATGCGTGCCGGAGAAGAATTGTTTCTTTCAGCTCTTGAGTATCGGCTGTTCCTTGTATTTTTGAATCATCGGGGCAAGATTCTGTCACGGGGGCAACTGTTGGAAGAGATCTGGGATGTGGCAGGAGAATATGTCAATGATAATACACTGACAGTCTATATTAAAAGGCTCCGTGATAAGATTGAACTTGATCCGCAGAATCCGCAGATTATAAAGACGGTAAGAGGGCTGGGATACCGGATGGAAGCATAAAGGTAATCTACAGTGTTAAAATGCGAAAGAGAGTAAAGGCAAATGGAGGTATCATACCATGTGGAGATTCCGCAACAGAGAATTTACATGGCAGATAGGAATATCTGTAATGGGAACAATTTTAATCATGGGAATTACCGGACTGATATGGGGAGGGAACGCTGCGTTTGCGGCGTTTTTTTGCAGTATGTTCTGGTGTATATTACATCTTTACCAGGAAAACAGGCGATACCTGGGAATGCGGATGATGGCAGGACAGATCGATGAGCTTCTGCATGGAGATGAGCTTCCGGAATTTAAGCATTTCCGGGAGGGAGATCTGGAGATACTGCGGGATGAGATTTATAAGATGACGATTCGCTTAAAAGAACAGTCGGCTCTCCTTGAAAAGGACAAAACATCTCTTGCAGATGCGCTCGCAGACATTTCTCATCAGATACGGACTCCGCTTACTACTCTTAATATTATGTTGGAGCGTATGAGAAGTTCAGACCTTGATATGGATGCAAGGAGACAGCTTTTAAGGGAAGCAGGAAGAATGCTCTCGAAGATAGAATGGCTGGTAACTGCACTTTTGAAGATGTCCAAGCTGGAAGCAGGAAGTATCGTGCTGCGAAAGGAGACGATCTGCATGTCAGAGTTTCTTGCGGAGGCTGTCGCACCTTTTGAGATAGCCATGGAGGTACATGATAAGACCTGTAAGATCAGCGGGGCAGAAGAAAAGACATTTGTCGGAGATTATGCGTGGACATTAGAAGCCGTGCAGAATGTCATCAAGAATGGTCTGGAATATACGCCGGATGGAGGAAGCCTGCTCATCTGTTGTGATGAGAATCCGCTCTATACGGAACTTCAGATTACGGATTCTGGGGCAGGGATTCCGCAATCTGATCTGCCGCATTTGTTTGAAAGGTTTTATCGAGGAGAGAATGCGGGAAATGACAGCTTTGGGATTGGACTGGCGCTGGCACAGATGATATTGTCCCGGGAAAATGCAGTGATTCAGGCACAGAATGAGCCCGAAGGAGGCGGACAGTTCCGGATACGGTTTTATAAGACGGTGACATAGTTTGTGGCGGGGGGACGCCAGTATGGGCAGGACGATATCCCTCACAGACGGGACAACATTCCGGTGAACTAACTGCTGACTCCAACTAAGGCATTTAGGGAGAGCCCTCATGCCTGAGTTTACGTAAGCAGTGGATTTTACCTTCATTAAAAGTGTCCCTGAATTGTCTGTGAGGGATATCGTCCTGTCTATACCGGCTGTTCATCGGCTAAAACTGATATGTTATCGCCTTTATGGGAAGAGAGATGTTTGTCTTGAAAGTAGATATATGGGTATGATGCTGATATGGGCAGAAAGTGACAGAATTGTTATAAAAGAGTCACTGACCTGTCATGCTGATAAGGTATGCTTAATACACATCAGGATAACGGATATCCTGGAGATGGTTATTCTGAGAGTATGAAGTGAAAAGGTGAATCGTATGGAAATATTGAGGATTGAAGATCTTTGTAAGGTTTATGGGGAAGGTGAGAATGCGGTACATGCACTGGATGGAGTGTCATTCTCAGTGAGCAGGGGAGAATTTATCTCTATCGTTGGTTCTTCCGGATCAGGGAAATCGACACTCTTACATCTGATCGGAGGAGTGGATCGTCCGACTTCCGGGAAGGTGACAGTAGGCGGAATCGATGTCTATGCGCAGGATGAGGAGGAGCTTGCCATTTTCCGGAGACGGCAGGTGGGATTGATTTATCAGTTTTATAACCTGATTCCGGTACTGAATGTGCGGGAGAATATGGCGCTGCCAGTGTTGATGGACGAAAGGGAGGTCAATGAGAAGAGGATGGAGGAACTCTTGGAACTTCTGAAGCTTAAGAAGAGGGAGGGGCATCTTCCAAATCAACTCTCCGGCGGACAGCAGCAGAGAGTTTCTATTGGCAGGGCGCTGCTTAACGCACCGGCGCTCCTTCTGGCGGATGAGCCAACGGGGAATCTTGACAGTGAGAACAGCCGGGAGATCATGAAACTTCTGCGTTATTCCAATGAAGTCTATCATCAGACCGTGATTGTGATTACACATGATGAGAATATCGCTCTTGCGGCAGACAGGATCATTGCTCTGGAAGATGGACGGATCGTGAAAGATGAGGTGATCCGGCGATGAATATTTTTTCAAAGATTACGGCAAAGACAATGCGGGCAAACCGTGTCAGGACGATTGTTACGATCATAGGTGTTATTTTGTCTACTTCTATGATAACGGCGGTGGCAACCTTTGGAACCAGTTTTCAAAGTTTTCTGGTGGACTACAGCATCGCAAGAAACGGCAAATGGCACGCGGCTGTTATAGGAACAGATTCTGGACAGGTAAAGAGTCTGAAGGAAGACAAAGACGTAGCAAAAGCAGCAGTGATAAAGACCCTGGGATACGCATGGTTTGAACCGATCATAGAAAAGTCTCCGGATATGCCGTACTTATATGTCCGTGCGTTGTCCAAGGAAGCTCTTGAGATGCTGCCTGCCGAAATGCAGGAAGGGCGTATGCCTAAGACGGAAAATGAGATTGTCTTGCCATCTTATCTGGTGGCAAATGAGGTTCAGGATCGGCAGACGAAGGTTGGAGATACACTGACGCTGGAGATCGGCGAACGTTCTTACCGAGGGGAACATTTGGGACAGAACAATCCATATATGGGTGAGGAATTCGAAGAAAAGGAGACCTTTACTTCGCAGGAGACCAGGACATATACGGTTGTGGGCATCTACGATAATTGGCCGGATGTTTCCTATGGAGCGCCGGGATACGATGTGCTGACAGGTCCGGCCGCAAAAGAGACTGTGTATCAGGATGTCTTTATTGAGCTTAGAAACCCGTTCGGGGTATATGATTTCGCGGATGAGAAGCTGAGTAAAAGCGGAACGGTAATCATGTATAATGACGGATTGTTAAGGTGGCTTGGAATTGCGGATAATTCGAATCTTATGGTTGTGCTGGGAGGACTTCTGGCTGTTCTGGTCGTAGTGATCATGGCAGGTTCGATTACACTGATCTACAATGCATTTTCAATCTCATTGCGGGAGAGGACCGTACAGTTTGGACTCTTGTCCTCGATCGGTGCAACAAAGAAGCAGCTTCGACGCGCCATGCGGTACGAAGCCTTATTTGTGAGTGCGGTGGGTATTCCGCTGGGACTTCTGGCGGGGATTGGCGGTATCGGCGTAACACTTCATTATATAGGCGGAAGTCTGACGACATGGATACATGGAACAGATGCGGGAATTCCATTACGTGTGCCGTTCTGGGCTGTCATCTTTGCGGTGTTGGCTGCATTTGTAACAATTATGATCTCCGTGTGGATTCCATCAAGAAGAATACGAAAGATTACGCCTATGGAGGCAATCCGTTCCAGTTCAGATATCCGGATCAGGCCCAATGAAGTAAAGACGGGAAAATGGGTGTCGTCCATCTTCGGTCTTGAGGGGATGATGGCGCAGAAGAATTATAAGCGGGATCAAAGAAAATATCGTTCGACGATAATCTCTTTGACTATGAGCATCGGATTATTTACTGCGGCAGGACTTTTCAATATGTATTTGCTTAAGACGGGGACATTTGTTCTGGAAGCGCCGGAGACAGATCTTGAGTATCACCTCTATAAAGATGTAAAGATACATGAAGCAGACGTTCAGAATGTGATTGAGCATACGGAAGGGATTCGGTCTGTCTCAAAATATTATAAGGCGTCTGTCTTTTTTGAAGTTCCTGCAGAATGGGCGCAGGAAGGTCTTTTGAACTATTATGCACAGGAATATCCGGAGAGTGATTCAGAAGAGAACCCGGACCCAGAGATGACCTGGGTCAGCAGCATGATGATCATTCTTGAAGATTCGGATTTCAGGGAATTTGCAAAAGAACAGAAGGTGGATGTGTCGGATTATGAAGACAGCGACCATGTTAAGGTATTATATCTGAATACCATGAAACAATATAATTCTGAGACAGAGCGGTACGAGAAGCAAAATATTTTCCCAAAAGAGGCTGAAGGACGGTTTGATGCGGGAATTATGGAATTTGATGATGAAGATGTGATGACAGGTTTCCGAAAGACGATGGAATTCGAGCTGGCGGATGCGGTAAGTGGGGTTCCGGATTCTTTGGCAGAATATCGTGAATGGATCGTATTTTTTATTCCGGAGAGTATGTATCAGAGGTTCAGTGACAGATTCTCGGATGAATGGCTGAATGCGGAATATGCGATACAGTGTGATAAGCCGGCGCAGACTTTAAAGATATTGGAAGCGAATCTCAAAGAGCAGCAGTTAGAAAAAATTGGATATGTGGAAAATCTAAGAGAAGAGTATGAGACAGATCGGAATACAATCATTGCAATTAAGGTACTGACTTATGGTTTTATAGCATTGATTTCTTTGATTGCGGTGGCAAATGTATTCCATACAATCTCTACAAATCTGATGCTTCGGCGCAAAGAATTCGCTATGCTCAGGTCCATGGGAATGTCGCCGAAGGGATTCAGGAAGATGATGAACTATGAATGTCTGATTTATGGAATCCGATCGATGATCTATGGGATTGCGCTTACTGCACTGATTAGTGCGGCATTGTATAGAAGTATCGGCGCAGGGGCAGATGTAGAGTACCTGATTCCGTGGAGTTATCTTGCTGTAGCGGCTGTCGGCGTGTTTGGAGTCGTATTTATAACGATGTTGTATACCATGCGGGTCATTGAGAAAAATAATATTGTGGATGAATTGAAGATGAACTAGGTATGGATTTGTGATTATGTGGAATCCGTGGTATAATTTGTAAGGATTAATGGAAGTAGTAAAACGGAGGCCGCATATGAGAGATGATTATATAGCCGGAAGCAGTTCACCCACGCAGAAAATATTATTACTGGAAGATGATGAGAGCTTAAACCGTGGGATAACATTAACACTGCAGAAAGCAGGGTATACAGTTACTTCGGCATTTACGCTGGCGCAGGCGGAGAATGCGCTTGAGAAAGAACAGTATTCCCTCATTATCTGTGACATTACGCTTCCGGATGGAAGCGGTCTCGAATTTGGACGTAAAGTACGTGAAATCAGCAATACGTATTTTATCTATCTTACGGCGCTGGATTCGGAGAGCGATATGGTAAATGGATATGATACAGGAGCAGATGATTACATTACCAAGCCATTTTCTCTTATGGTACTGGTGTCCAAGGTGAATGCACTTATGAGACGAATCGGAAGTACAGAAGAGTATAAGAGCATCATGGTATGTGGAGAGATTGAAGTGAACTGTCAGGAGATGAAAGTATATAAGGGCGGGCAGGAAGTTTTGCTCAGTAAGAAGGAGATGCAGCTTCTGGTATATCTATGGGAGAATGCGGGGCGGATCTTATCTAAGGAAAATATCCTGGAGCACATCTGGGATACGGATGGTCAGTTCGTGGATGACAATACGGTGACCGTCAATATCAGCAGGCTGAAGAACAAGCTGGCAACGGATGAGATCTCCAATGTGAGAGGACTGGGATATATATGGACCGGAAATGTAGTCAGAAAGTAGAATGAAGGTGGGAGAAACAGACAGGTTATCGGATTGCAGCCGTAAAAGTAGAAAATAATCAGGAAGTAAGGGTTAGTAACGTCTATGAATTGGAAACATAATCAAAAAAGAAAAAGATATCTTGCTGTTTATCTTGTATTTTTTGCAGTTTTTACAGTCTTCATGTATGCTCTTGCCAGGTATGAGACAGCCATAGACCGCCAGCAGATTGTCCGGATGATGGCAAATCATCCGGAGTTGGAAGCGGAAATCGTATCTCTGTGGGAGAAGCCACAGAATCATCGTCTGTTCGCTGACAGCGAGGCAGAGACGATGCGGGAAGCAGTCCGCATCATAGAAGAAAAGTACGGATATGAGTTCCGTACTACGGTATCTGGAAAGGCTGTGTGGCTTTTCTGGGGGCTGGGCGTATCTATAGGAGCATTGTCGACGGTGATATTCGAGCGTCACAGGAGACGGAACAATCAGGAAGACGGACGTTCCAAAAGGAAACTTGAGGAAGTATATGAGTGTTTGGAGAGCTTTCGAAAAGGCGAGTTTGAAGGGATATCGGATTATGAAGAAGATTCGGAAGAATGGATGAAGCTGTGGGAATCTTTGCGGGAGCTGGGAGTCTATTTTGCAGGACTTAAGAGAAGACTTACAGAGGAAGAAAACAGTACAAAGACCTTGATTACGGACATTTCCCATCAGTTGAAGACACCCCTTGCCGCGCTTAGAATGTGTCATGAACTGACGGCGGACAAACAGCTTACAGAAGAGGAGCAGAGAGAATTCAAGGAACAGGAAGAACGAGAGATAGAGAAGCTGGAATCGCTCTTGAATGAACTGGTGAACCTGTCACGTCTGGAGACACATATGATCCAGATAAGACCTGCTCCAGCAAGTCTCAGGCAGACGATTACCGCGGCGGTCAGCCAGATCTATATGAAGGCGAGGAATAAGAATATCGAGATCCAGATGGAAATGGAGGGCGATAAGGAGATCTGCCACGATGCCAAATGGACAGAGGAGGCGTTTGCCAATGTCCTGGATAATGCCGTAAAATATTCCGGAGAGTATACGAATATCACGGTGCGTGTCACGCCGCTGATAAGGAACATGCTGATAGAGATTGAAGATGAAGGAATTGGAATTCGAAAGGAAGAATTGACGAAGATCTATCAGAGATTCTATCGGGGAGACGAAGCAAGAGAGATGGTAAAGGAAGGCGCCGGCGTCGGATTATATCTCTCAAGGATGATACTGGAACGCCAGGGCGGTACGATATCCGTGAAAAGAAAAAAAGAAAATGGGACGGTGTTTCGGATCACGCTGCCAAATTCATGCTCATAACATGCATTGGTGTGCCATGATTGCTATCTTTTTAAAATATTCATCCAGTCGGTTTTGTGATATAGAATACGGATTATATACACTACATTATCTTCTTTGTTGTGATAATAAAAAATATTGTAATTGTCGAAGTATGTCATGCGTATGCCCACGCGCCGCAATAATTCATCATCTACTAGCGGATGTCTTTCCGGATACTCGGCCAGGCTGTCCACAGTATTTAAAATACCCTCTGATATCCGTTGGGCCGCCTGAGGATTACAGAGATCAACGAAGATATGGTACTCGATATCCAGGAGATCTTGTTCTGCTGGTTCTGTAAATAATATATTAACCACGATTTTTTTTCCTGCGTTCAAGTTTTGTTCTTACTTCCTCAACCGTGCAGGTTCTGCCCTCATGCATGGCATGATATCCCTCGCCAATTAATCTATATAAATCTAATTTTGCTTTTTCTGTTGTTTCTATAATGCGTTGTGGCTTAGTTGCTAACATATTATCACATCCTTTCTTTTTCTAATTAGTATAACATATATATTTTTCCGTAACAACAAATAATATTACAAAACTGTTATGGTTCTTGTAAGGGTTTTGCAATGCCTGTGTGTTAAGGTATACCTATCAGGGAATTCCGTTAGTTTAGATTCTGGGGCTGATGGATTTCGCCCAACAAGATATTAGGATAATAACAGGAGGTAATCTATGAAGACAGACAGCAATATGATTCTGGTAGTGGAGGATCTGGTAAAATATTATGGAGCAGGCGAGAACCTGGTGCGGGCAGTAGATCATACGAACCTGGAGATAGAGAGAGGAAGATTCACGGCGATCGTAGGCCGTTCCGGTTCTGGTAAGTCTACACTGTTACATCTGATCGGAGGATTGGACAGACCGGATGAAGGGAAGATATGGATAGAAGGGAAGGATATCTTCGCTTTGAAGGATGATCAGCTGGCAAAGTTCAGAAGAAAGAAGATTGGATTCATCTTCCAGGACTTCAATCTGATCCCGTCGCTGAATGTGTGGGAGAATATCGTCCTTCCTCTGGGGCTGGATAACCGGAAGGTGAGAAAAAATGATGTGGCAGAGGTGCTTGAGAAGATCGGGCTTGCGGATAAGATAGAATCGATGCCGAATGCACTGTCGGGAGGACAGAAGCAGAGGACGGCAATCGCAAGGGCGTTGGTGACAAGGCCGGCAATGATTCTGGCAGATGAGCCGACAGGAAATCTTGACTCGCAGACAGAATTAGAGGTGATAAGTCTTTTGAAAAGCTGCGTGAAGGACTTTGGGCAGACTCTGGTTATGATCACCCATGATGAGACCATTGCGCAGATGGCAGACCGGGTGATTGAAATCGCGGATGGTAAGGCGGTGAATTGCTGATGAAGATGACGACAAGAATCGCATTTGATAACATGAAGTATTATAAGAGCAGAAATATGCTGATCGGAATTGCGATTGTTCTGACGACGATGCTGCTCTTCGTGATTCCCTCAGTGGGAAAAGGAATGATTGATATTCAGTTCGCGGCAACGAACCGGCTGTATCCGGCCTGGCATGCCCTTTACCGGAATGTGGATGAAGAAATTGTCCGCCAGTTATCGGTGCACCATGATATATCAAAATACGGGCTTAGAAGCGATGCCGGATACATGAAGCTTGAAGATGCCAGTGTGGGCATGCTGTATGTGGACCAGGACGGTATGGAATTATATAAGATGGAGCTTGCAGAAGGAAGTTTCCCCAAGCAGAAAGATGAGATCGTAGTTTCACAGGGAATACTGACAGAATTGGGGCAGCAGGGAGACATCGGCGATACGGTGACAGTGCCGTATCAGATATTCCGGGGCGGGGAGCTGGACCTGGCACAACAGGGAGAGTTCCGGATCTGCGGTTTTTTAGAAGACAATGATACAAACCGGAAGACGAGGGCTTATACGGCTCTGATATCAGAGGCATTTTTGAAAAGCGAGATTCCAAATGAAGAGATTGTCTATCGTTTCCTTCTCCAGATTGATGATACGGATGAGCCTACGACAGATGAGATTGAAGAGAAGGTAAAAAATATTGCAGAGCAGTTTGGCGTTTCGGAGGATGATACCAATATTAATCAGGATTATCTGATGGCTAATTATGTAGATCCGGTTATGCTTCCGGCAATTGTTATGATTATGGCAATCATCGTGCTGGCAGGAGTGATCACAATCTACAGTATCTATTATGTATCCATGAATCAGAGGATTCAGGAGTTTGGCAGGATGAAGGCTATTGGAGCTGCAAAACGCCAGATCAGGCAGGTCGTACTGAGGGAAGGCTTCTGCGTTGCAGCCTTCGCAGTTCCGGTAGGGCTGCTGGCAGGGACTTTTGTGTCTAAGGCTGTTCTCTCTTTGTTTGTTCATTTTATGGGTGGAGAAGACGAGTATATGAAGACAATAAGGGAGGTTATCAACAGCGGCGAAGTAAGTCTGTATTACTGGTGGGCGTATGTTCTTGCCGCCGCAGTGACTTTGTGTACTATATATATTTCACTCATCAGACCGATGCATGTGGCGTCGAAGATCTCTGAGGTGGAGGCTATGCGCATGCAGGGGGCAGGTAAGAGATCAAGGAGCAGGAGAAAAGGGTATGAATTTATAACCATCGGGCGGCTGACCCGCAGAAATCTTCTGGAAAATAAACGGAAAAGTACGATTACAATTCTTTCCATGGCGGTGACCGGTGTGTTTCTGATGGTGGTTGCCACAGTCTTATCCTGTGCCAATCCTACGGAGAGCGCCAACGGCACGCTGGTAGGACAATATGAGATCTCTCCCGTTATAGAAGAGAATAATAAGGAGCATCCGGAGCGTAGATGGACGGAGATACAGAAGGATAATCCGATGGATGAGCCGTTAAAACAACAGATCGAAGCTCTTGCAGGTGTCAGACGGGTGGATACATTTACCATTGTTAAAGTGACCAGCGAAGTGTTTGACGAAGGAGATTACCAGTGGATCAACGGAGTTTCCAGGGAATATGCAAAAGAACTGGAAAAGGGCATAACGGAAGGTCAGATCACCTATGAGGAATTAAAATCCGGGGATAAAGTAATCGTGGACACCGCATTCCTGCACTGGTATCCGGAAGTGGGTATTGGGGATAAGCTGAATCTGACGGTCTATGATGGAGACCGCGCTTATGAGAAAGAATTCGAGGTTGCCGCGATCGGGGACTATAGGAGTGGATTAACGGACGCTGGCTATCTGATCATGGCAAAAGAAGCGGCAGACCGGTTGTGTGAGAACAATTCGTCCGGTTACTTCCATGTGATCGCGGATAAGAACTATGATGAGGAACTAAAGGAAGCTCTAAGTGAGATCGTAGATGCATCGGGAAGGATTGATATGCGGATCTGGAAAACGGAGTATGAGACCTGGAAATCGGCAATGACCGTGACCAGCGGCGCAAGTTACGCATTCCTGGGAATCCTGGCGGCCATCAGTGTGATGAATCTGGTCAACACCATGATCAACAGCGTTCATGTGCGTAAGAAGGAACTTGGCATGATGCAGGCGATCGGGATGTCTGATTCTCAGCTTCTTAGGATGCTTCAGTTAGAAGGACTCTTCTATACGCTGGGTACGCTGCTGATATCCGTGGGTTTAGGGAGCCTTGCCGGATACCCGGTATTCCTGTATGCGAAGAGAAATAGGATATTCAATATCTCGACCTACCATTATCCGGTAACAACGGCTGTTACGGTGTCAGTTGTGCTGTTGCTGCTTCAGATCCTGCTGGCGGCAGGAATCGGAAGATCTGTGAAGAAAGCTTCCCTGATCGAGCGGATACGCTTCAGCGAGTAAATGAAATACTCTTATGACCTGTTTTGTGACATTATTTCAGCATTTCATGACAGTTGGATTGCCAGAATACCACATTTTTGGTATTCTGGTAAGATAGTGTGGTGATAATGATGTTAAGAATCGGAATCTGTGATGATGAGCCTATGATGCGGGAAGAACTCTGTAAGATGATTTCATGGTATATGGAAGAAAAAGGAAATACAGCTTATCAGATCAGCCAATTTAAGAGTGGAGAATCGCTCCTTAACAGCAATGAAGATTATGACTTGATTTTTCTGGATATTCAGATGGAACATCCGGATGGCATGGAGACAGCAAGAAGACTGCGCCAACGGGGAAATCAAGGCATTCTGGTGTTTGTTACGATTCTGAAAGAGAATGTGTTTGATGCATTTGAAGTAGAGGCTTATGATTATCTGATCAAGCCGCTTAAGAAAGAGCGGTTTGTGCGGACTATGGACAGGGCGGTTCGGTCGCTTGATCAGCAGGCAGATCAAAGCATGATCATCCAAAGGGGAAATACTCTGCAGATGATATCCTTGTCTTTGATTGTGTATTTTGAGGTCATAGGACGAAAGATCTATATTCATCAGCAAAATGGAGAAGTAACGGAATATTATGATAAGATGGAAAAATTGGAAGAGCGTGTTGACGAGCGGTTTTTCAGGTGCCACAGAAGCTATCTGGTGAATCTGGATTATGTTCAGGGATGCAAAGCAGGGCAGGTGCTGCTTCCGAAGGAAGAGAAGATTCCTGTCTCAAGACTGCGGGAAAAAGAACTGGCGCGGGCGCTTTTGCGGCATATGAAGACAAGTTTAGGGACTGTCAATAAATAACTTTTAAATAGTACAAGCAAGATTAAAAGTTATTCATTGACAGTTCCTTACTGCCTTACAAGGTATAACCGGAAAAGAAAGGGGGAGGGTTGGTTGTATGGATTGGTTCAGTATTTTTCTTGAGGTTTTTACTCTTGGTGGATTAAGTATTCTTCATATTGTATTTGTTGCACGGATCTCTGGGAAAGAGGGGAAAATCTGGCATATGGCAGGATATTTTCTTATGCTTTGCCTGTGCCAGAAAATGCTGGTAATGATGAAGGTTCCGGATTTCATTTCTATTGCTGCCGAGATGCTGGTTTTGTATATTGTAAGCAGGGATGTGTTGGAAAATGAGAGAGCTGTCTCCTGTGTATCATCAGTTCTGGCAATTTATATAACAGAGCTCTCTTCTGGTATCATGAATTCTATAGAGATCATAACATTTGGTTCTTATGTGGGAGATCCTCTGCTGTATCTGCTGATCATTCTGGCAACGGCGGCATCATTTGCATTAAGTATCTGTTGTTATTCCTTTGTTTTAAAATTTATATCTCTTGAGGAAGGAGTTTTCAAACCATATATCGGGCTCTTACTGTTATCCGGCCTGTTTTTTTGTTCGGCGGAGTTATATATTCTGCAGACAGCTTATACTTATGTGTCAGTTAAAGTGGAACCTGGAAAACATCTGATGCTACTAAGTTTACAACTCCTGGGACTTGGTGCATTTCTTTGTACATTGTATGCTTATGGACGTGCATGTTCGGCTCTTCGGATGCAGGCGGCGCTTTTCTCTCTGTCCCAGGCGGCGCAGGCACAGAAAAGTTATGTTGTGGAGGCACAGCTTCGCTATGAGAAGACGAGAGCGTTCCGGCATGATTTTAAGAACCACCTGTCTGTATTAGATGGTCT
This sequence comes from uncultured Dorea sp., assembly GCA_947647815.1. Lineage (GTDB taxonomy): Bacteria > Bacillota > Clostridia > Lachnospirales > Lachnospiraceae > Sporofaciens. Next base: position 22,289 of record CANSLW010000024.1, read on the forward strand.
GTTGAATACAGACAGGATAGAAGAGGCGAAAGATTATCTGAAAAAACTGGAAGCCGTATCTACAGCATTATCTTTTCCATACCAGACAGGCAATCCGGTGGTGGATATCCTGCTGGGGGAGAAGGTGGAACTGGCCAGACTCCAGGGAATCCGGACGGAGGTCTCACTGGTTCTGCCTAAGGTATGTGGGATTGATGATTTTGACCTGTGTGTGATATTTGCAAATGGGTTTGATAATGCCATAGAAGCCTGTCAGTTGATGGAAGATGATAAACGGTTCATTTCTATCAGAGGAGAGAGACAGGGAGATTTTTACATGCTGGAATTCCAGAATACTTGTAAGTTGGAATCAGCTGCGGATACGGTTGTGATGGGAACAGGACTTTCGAATATACAATCTGTTGCGGAAAAATACCACGGCGCGATGCTGACAGAAAAGACAAAGGGGCTGTTCCGTCTAAATGTGCTCTTAAATATATCAGGTGAAGAGTAAGGCTTACAAGTCGTATTCATTTCATTACAATAAAGAAGCAGTTCAGTTCAAATCCATTGAAATCAATCAGACAAAGACTAAAATGATAATGTAGATAAATATTTTAGCGATTGTAAGAAGGAGGAACCATTATGATGATTTCAGGAATTGCGGGAATGAATTCTGCGGGTGGTATTCAGGGCGGTGGAAGTGATGTGAATATACGGTCCATCGATCAAAAGATTCGGCAGTTGGAAAATGAGATAAAAAAATTAAAGGAAAACGACAAGCTGCCACCTGCGGAAAAAGAAAAGAAAATCAAGAATATCGAAGAACAGATCAAGAAGCTGGAGGAACAGAAAGAAAAGATGAAGAAGAAAGAATCAGAAGAGGAGAACCCTGCAAAGGAGAAAGCTTCTAATCTTTCTTTGGATAAAATAACTGGTAATAATGTAGATACTACGGCATAATCTTCAGTTTTATATGACTTGTGTAGATCAGGGCAAATCCGGAAAAAGGATTTTACCCTGATTCTTTTAAGTACGTATTAAACGAAGCATTATACTACAACATCAAAAATCCGTTTTCCTTTATAGGTGATCCAACTCATCTGTGGAAGCTTCTTTTTGCGGCAGTCAAAGGTCAGGAGATATCCCGTTGAAGCATGTCTGCTTTCAAGATAATCGTATAGCTGTTCATACGCATCTTCATGTTTTTTTGTTCCATACCAGCGTTTTAATTCAAGGATATATTGATCTGTCCCATAATCTACGACAATATCCATACGTCTCTCGGTATTGGTCTGAGATTCAATATGATAGAACCCTTTTCCATTAATCAGTGGTCGCAGATACGTGAGAAACAGGATTCGTCCGTTCTCTTCCAGAAATTTTCTGTTTTTAATATTTTCATAGAGTTCTTCATAGTGTTGGGAGAACTTTTTCAGTGTATATTCCATGTTGAAATGATCATTTTGTATCACATCCTCCGACAGAACACCAGTAATTTTCAATTGATTTTTATTCTCAAGATTTCTTGAAATAAAATAATTTGCGATCTTTATCTCAAACATGCGATTATCAATAACTGCACGTCCGTCTTCATTACGTATAAAGCCGAAGGTTGCCGCAAGATCGACCGTTGGGTTGGTACGTTCAAAATGCTTTTCCAGTCCCAAAATTAAAATTTCATACATAAATGATCGTAATTCTTCATTATTCTCCAGATGGCGGTTAAAAAAATCCTGATAGAAAAGAACACTCTTTTTTACGATATTTCCCATCA
>CANSLW010000025.1 GCA_947647815.1 uncultured Dorea sp.
GCGACCTCCTGGTCCCAAACCAGGCGCTCTAGCCAAGCTGAGCCACACCCCGAAACTCTATTTTATAACATCTTGAGATTATCAAACAAGTCTAACCTCGCGACGCAAGAGTTATTATATAGGAATGTTTCATGCTTGTCAACACTTTTTTTACTTTTTTTTACAGATACTCCTGGGAAATCTCAATTTTCCCTTCCTCATCTAATTCCATAAGCATATAACTCGGTTTCCGTCCCTGCTGACGAGGATAAGCAATACTCCCAGGATTCAGAGTAATCAGATCCTTCTCCTGCGTCAGCGCCGGCTTATGCGTATGTCCATACATAACAATATCTGCCCCTCTTTCTCTTGCTTCCTCTTTCAGTCTTTCTTCACTCATCGCCACATAATAATAGTGCCCATGGGTAATAAATATATGATGCCCCCCGATATCGAACTCCTCTTCCTTAGGAAGATCCGAGAAAAAATCGTTATTTCCCCTGATAATATGTGCCGGGCAGTCAACCAGAGATTTTATGTAATCCTCTCCGCCTTCCGTATCCCCCAGATGAATCATCATATCAACCGGGCGGACCTCCTCTAACACCTTTTCAAGATTCCTGTGTGACTTATGTGTATCACTTATAATTAATATTCTCATAGTACTCCTCTCAATCTCTAAACCACATATCCGTCTTACTTGCTTATGCCAGTATTTCCTTCATCTTCCTCAATCCTTCGCCCCTATGACTCAGCTCATTCTTCTTTTCCGGCGGAAGCTGCGCACTTGTGCATCCATATTCAGGAAGATAAAAGATAGGATCATAACCAAATCCATTTTCCCCAATAATTTCATGTCCTATGATACCTTCCATCGTTCCCCGGACCACTTTGCTGCTTCCATCCGGAAATGCAGCCGCAATGGCACACACAAACCTTGCCGTCCGCAGTTCATCCGGCACTCCGTCCAGCCGATCAAGCAACGTCTGGTTCTTGATATCATAAGATGTATCTTCTCCCATATAGCGCGCCGAGTAGATTCCTGGTTCTTTATTCAGATAATCAATCTCAAGTCCAGAATCATCTGCCAGAACCACCACATCTGCGAATCCCGGCATTTTTTTTGCTGCTTTGGCAATCTCTGTTGCCTTAATCAACGCATTTTCCTCAAATGTTGATCCATCTTCCACCACATCTGCGCGAATTCCCGCCTCCTTTTGTGACAGGATTTCGACCCCCAGGTCTTCAAGAATCATCCGGATTTCCACCATCTTATGCTCATTTCCCGTTGCAAATATAATCTTATCCATCTGTATCATCCCTCCCTCTGTATATATTAATTTTGCGTGCGTCTCGGTGGTTTCGGTCCCTGAAACTGATAAAAATAAGTCTTCAGCATCCCGTTATATATCTTCCGGTTCTTATCTGCCTTCCTGCCAAAGTACTTCTCCGCATCTTCATATGATGTGATCATATAGGCAGACCAGGAATCCAGCTCCTTAAAACTTATGCCAAACACTTTATAGAGTTCTGGCAGATCTTTCTTGTCTTCCAGCCTCTCTCCATATGGTGGGTTGGTAATGATAAATCCGTATTTCTTTGGGTGGCGCAATTCCCTGACATCTCTTTCCTGAAAATGTATCAGATGTCCCACGCCTGCCTCCTGTGCATTCTTTCTCGCTATCTTAATCACAGACCGGTCGATATCATACCCCTGGATGTCTACGTCAATATCATCCTTGATTCTGTCATTCGCTTCATTCACCGCATCATACCATGATTTTCGCGGAATCAGATTTGTCCATTCTTCTGCCGTAAACGATCGGTTCATTCCCGGCGCGATATCTGCCGCCATCATAGCGGCCTCAATCGGAAATGTCCCGCTGCCGCAGAATGGATCTACCAGTATCCTGTCTTTCTTCCAGGGCGTCAGCATAATCAACGCAGCCGCCAGAGTCTCTGTTATCGGCGCTTTTCCTGATACCTCTCTGTACCCCCGCTTATGAAGTGACACTCCCGACGTGTCAATTCCTATTGTTACCACATCCTTCATCAAAAAGACACGAACCGGATAAGCCGCCCCTTCTTCCGGGAACCATTCCACATGATACCGGTCCTGAAGCCTTCTGACCATTGCCTTTTTCATGATTGACTGTATGTCTGACGGGCTGAACAGCTTACTCTTCACTGATGCCGCTTTTGCTACCCAGAACTTCCCGTTCTTCGGTATGTAATCTTCCCAGGGCAGTCCCCTGGTCTTCTCGAACAACTCTTCAAATGTCTCTGCCTTAAAACTTCCCACCTTCCACAGGATTCTCTCTGCCGTTCTAAGGAATATATTTGCATAACATACTGCTTCGGCATCCCCATAGAAGGTAACCCTCCCGTCTTCTACCTCTGCAATCTCATACCCCAAATCCAATATCTCTCTTTTCAATACTGCCTCCAGCCCAAAATGGCAAGGCGCAATCAATTCTACTTTATTCATTAAGTTTCTCCATGTTCATATATTTACCTCTTCATCTTACTTGTTTTCCCTGGGCCTTGTCAACTCACTCTCATGAATTCATGCAAATTATTGTAACAGTTCGTTACTGGTCACACAGAGTGAACAGCGGCAACAGTTCAGCCATACAGGATATATACATATAAACGCCGCATCAGGAATGTCCTCATGCGGCGTTCTTCTGTCTCCATATTCTTACTCTGTCGGGCATATGGTAATCCCTGCCCCAATCTGCCTAGTAGTTATCGCTGTAGTTGGAGCTGTTTGAATTAGAGCTGTTTGAGTTAGAGCTGTTTGAGTTAGAGCTGTTTGAATTCTTGTTCTTTGAAGTTGTGTTTGATGCATTCTGGTTTGATGCATTCTTGTTGCCTGCATTCTGGTTTGATGCATTCTGGTTTGATGCGTTTTTGTTAGATGAATTATAATTCTTAGCCATGTCAATTCCTCCTAATCTTTTTGATGTACTCCCCAGAATCTCACAAAATCGGAGAGTACTCTTTGGCTTACATGGCTATTATGTCCACCCAGAATATTTTTATGTGGATTACCTGATTTTTTATTTTCCAAAATTATGCAAAAACAGAAGACCGCTTCATCAACTCTATAATCTCAACAAAGTCTTTACTATTTCATCTATGGTTGCATTCTCCGCCGTAACCGTCTGCATTCCTGCCTTCTTTGCCGCCTCTCTTGTCTTTTCCCCGATACACACTGCCTGCACGCCGCCACATGGCAATGTCCCCATCAGTTTCCGGAATCCTTCCACTGTCGAACTGCTTGTAAATACCACTTTTGTGACGCCGCTGTCCCTCATAACAGATTGGATTGCCTCTGCATTTTCTTCTACAAAGCAAGTATCATAGACCGCCAGATCAGTATAGGAAAGCGCCTGATTCTGCCCAACCTCATGCAAGACCTCTTCTGCTCCTATCGAAGATCTTGCGAACAGAATCCGAGTTCCATCTTCCAGTTCATCCGCAAGCATTTTCCCAAACGCAATGCCATTATACTGTCCGGGCATATAATCAGCCCGAATTCCTCTCTTTCGCAGGGCATCTGCCGTACCTTTGCCAATCACGGCAAATTTCATATGAGATACAGCCCTGACATCTCTGTCAGACTCCAATAACAACTCAAAGAACCGCTCAACTCCATAAGGAGACGTGAAAGCAAGTACCTGATACTGTTCCAGGCATGCCAGCTCCTTCTCAATCTTCTTCTGCCGTTCTTCCTCATTAACCGGGACTGTCCTGATAACCGGGACAGAGAATACCTCTGCTCCCAACTCCCTCAGCCGTTCTTGTAATACTGCTCCCCGTTCTTCCGGCCGGGTTACAACAATCCTCTGTCCAAATAACGGCAGCCGCTCATACCACCCTAATTCTATGGCGAGCTTACATACCTCTCCCACCACGATAATGGACGGCGCCTTAATCTGCCGCATTCTTGCTTCATGTGCCAGAGTACCGACTGTTGCCACAATCTTCCGCTGTCCTGCGACTGTTCCCTGCTGCAGGATTGCCGCCGGCATGTCTGTATCCATTCCCGCCAGGCTCAAACCATTCATAATCTCTTCTAAAGCAGCGACACCCATAAGGAATACCAGGGTTCCTTTCATCCTGACCAGAGCATCATAAGGAATGGATTCAGCCTTCTTCGCCGCTTGAGATTTACAGTGCCCAGTGATGATATGGACACTGGATACATAATCTCTATGAGTCACAGGGATTCCGTTATAGGCAGGTACGGCTATGGCTGATGATACTCCCGGAACCACCTCAAAATCTATCCCCTCCTGGCGCAAAGCTTCTGCTTCCTCACCGCCGCGCCCAAATAAAAACGGATCACCGCCTTTTAACCGTACTACTTTCTTCCCAGATTTCGCTTCTCTTACCAAAATCTGATTAATCTCTTCTTGTGGAGTTACATGCCTTCCCACGTCCTTACCTACATCGATGCATTCCTTTCCCAGCGGAATCATACCCAGCACTTCTCTTCCCACAAGCCTGTCATAGACGATACAATCCCCCTCTTCCAGAAGCCGCCTCGCCTTAAGTGTCAGAAGGTCTGCTGTCCCAGGACCTGCTCCAACCAGATATACTCTTCCCACTCCATTCATATCATTAACACTCTTTCTAACTTTCTTTTTGTTTTTTCAGTCTCGCAAGAGCAAGTATTTCACATCCTGTACTCTTATCTTTTCTACATTACACTGCATTTAATCTCTCTTGCCAGCGCAATCCCCAATTCTTCAGGACATTCACTGTCACCTGTCATACACAACTTGTTATAGACGCCGGTTTCTTCATTATAATATAGACCCTGTATCTTCAACTTCTCTTCATCCAGGCACTCGGCATATACTCCTATTGGCAGAGAGCATCCACCATTCAGATATGTCATAAATGCCCGCTCACTCCGAGCGCATATCTTAGCATTCCGGTCAAAAAAACCTTGAAGGAAATCATAATCCTCACCCGACCGCCCCTGTACACAGAGTATTCCCTGCCCCGCTGCCGGAACCATTTCCTCTACAGAAAAATATCTGCTGATACGATCTGTAAGCCCGAGCCTTTTCATTCCTGCCGCCGCAAGGACCAGTGCCCCATATTCCCCACGATCCAACTTCTCAAGTCTTGTAAGGACATTTCCACGTACCGTCTTAATCTCTGCTTCCGGATACATTTCTTTTAACTGAAGAATCCTTCTGTTACTTGAACTGCCTATGGGCGCGCGAGAATCATATTCCGCCACTCCCTGAGGCAATACCAGCACATCTCTGGCATCCTCACGCCTGGAGAATCCTATGATCGGAATATCTTCTGCCGTCTCCACAGGCATATCTTTAAGAGAATGCACGGACAGGTCCGTATCTTTGCTTCGCAGAGCTACATCTAATTCTTTAACAAATAATCCCTTTCCGCCAATCTCATCCAGTCTCTTTGTCAGATTCTTATCTCCAGCCGTCACAACCGTAACCAGCTCTGCCTCATATCCTTCACAATATTCCCTGATATATCCTGCTACCAGTTCTGCCTGAATACATGCAAGCCGGCTCTTCCTTGTTCCAATTCTAATCTTCTTCATACTTCCTCTCCAAATTCACCTCAAAGACTTCAACACTTTACAGCGGGATATCCGTGTATCAGTACAAAGTCCTTCTCACCACTCCACGCAGTTTTGATGCCACGCTTACTGCTGCCACACAGAGAACCGCATCTGGCTCCACCGTCAGCAGGAAACCGTTAAATAAAAGAATCTGCCATGTGATTTCTCCGGATATCAAGAACCGACATACGAAGAAATAATACCCTACACCTATTCCATAATATACGAATAAACCAACAATTGATGCCAGAAACATTTTCCAAAAATTCAATACGCGGAATTGCTCACAGAGTCCCGCCATCACATATGCGGCAACAGCGAATCCCAGCAGATACCCGAAAGTTGGACGAAGCAAATACGACGGGCCGCCACCCGAAGCAAATACCGGCACTCCCACAAGCCCGATTAACAGATATACCCCCACACTGGCTCCCGCAAGTCTTTTATTCAGCAGTAAGCCTGCCAGCAGCACAAAAAACCACTGTAATGTAAAATGCATCGGCACCGGCTCCGTCGGCAGTGTGATCTTTATAAATGCTCCGGCAGCAATCAATGCGGCGAACAAGCCTCCCACGGTCAGCTCCCGGATAGATAAGAATTGTTTCTCTAATTTAGCCATAATCTTTCCTTCGTCTTTTATTCGTATAATGATTCAGGATTCCTCCCACTATGATAATCACTGCAGCCATCATCAATACACGTTTCGCGCCTTCCCTGGGAAGACTGCTCTCTGAAGCGACAGAATCCGAATAAAAATGAAGCGTATACTGAATCTCATGAGGTTCGCCCATTGCCACCGTATCCGCGATAACCGGCATATCCTCATCAAATGCCAGAATCGGAATCAGAAAACTGGAATTACCGCCATTCCCACTCTGATTCTCATACCTTTGTCCATCTACAATCATATAATCATAATTGGAACTGCTCCAGGTAATCAAGGCAAAATATTCCCCTTTTTCAACCGCCATCAACGTCGGCGTCTCAACACTGGCTTTGCCGCTTCCTCCTGATGTCAGGTCCACATCTACCGCATAATTACCATCCGCCAGGATATGACCGCCATCTTCTGCAGACACATCCGTATTCCACGCTGTCAGTCCAAAACTCAGTATCCCGAATCCCAGACATACACAGACAGCAATGTACCACAAAATCTTTCTCTTCTTGAAATACATTCTATAACACACTCTATCCACTGCGGCACCACCTACAAATTCTTTTTCTTATATAAAAAGCAAAACGCAATCCCTGCCAGTATGATCAGATATCCTGCCAGTACAAGCATTCCCGTATAAGAAAATATTTCCCTGTTCGCAATACTGCGAATCATACTGCTTGCCTGGGACAACGGCAGATACTGTATCACCTCTCTTAATCCTCCCGGCATTGAATCCGAGGAAAAAAAAGTGTTGCACAGATACGCCATAGGCATAATCACATAATTCGAGAACCTCGGAACATCCGTATGACTTTTGGCATAGAACGAGACCACCACCCCTAATGTGGAAAATACAGCCCCATTCAGAAACATAATCAGAAAAGTCCAACCGTTAAAGCAAAGATTTGTCCCAATAGGAAGAATCAGCAGAATTATGATACATCCCGCATAGATTCCACGAAGGCTCCCTCCTATAATCTGTCCCACAATAAACTGCCACAAAGGCGTCGGTGAGATCATCACCTGGTCAAAAGCCTTCTCATACAAGCGCTGTACATTCAGATTCTGGGCAATAGCATTGAAGCTCCCATTCATGGTTGTCAGTGCTACTACACCAGGAATTAGAAAATTCAGATAAGACTGCCCATGGGAAATCGTCTGGATACCCATTCCAAACACAAGAATATACATCAATGGCGCAATCATAGCCGCCAACGTAATCTTATAGAAATCCCTTTTAAATTCCGCCCATTTTTCCCACAATACTGTCAAGATTCCCATTCCAACTGCTTCTCCCAATCTACCCGTTTCCTGAATACTTTCCACTTCTCTTAGTTTACTGGTTCGCCAAATGCTTTCCGACTTTTTCCAGAAACACATCTTCCAATGTCGTACTTCTAAGACCCGCATCCCCGCTTAGCCCTGACAAAAAACGGATCGCATCTTCCTTCCTGGGAAAGAAGCAGCTTCTCATCTCTTCTTCTGTCACTTGGTCTACCGCGTATGCTCCCAGCCTGTCAATCATAGCCTTTGGAGTATCCACCTCTTCCAGTTTGCCCCCATACATAAGCCCTACACGATCACAGAGAATCTCTGCCTCTTCCATGTAATGTGTTGTAAGAAGGATTGTCAAATTGTTCCGGTTTAACTTCTTAAGCAGGTTCCACATCTGCCTCCTTGCCAGAGCATCCATCCCCGCCGTAGGTTCATCCAGAAGAAGAATATCCGGCTCCGTTAAAAGCGCGCGGCATACCATTAGTTTGCGCTTCATGCCGCCAGACAGCTTACGGACTGTTCTTCTCCTGTAATTTATCAGTCCACAGAATTCCAACAGTTCCTGCGACTTCTCTTTTATCACTTTTTTCGGCACAAAATATAATCTGCCCTGATATTCCATAATCTCTTCTATAGTCATATCCTGCCGCATGGAATACTCCTGAGTCACCACACTAATCTTCCGCTTAAGCGCCGTATTCTTCCTGGTCAGCCTCTCGCCGTCAATCAGAATCTCTCCTTTGGTAGGCAGATACAACGTTGACAACATCCCGATAGTTGTAGACTTCCCTGCGCCGTTTGGTCCAAGCAGCCCGAAGAATCCACCTGTTTCAATGGTCAGTGTAAGATTATCCACCGCGGTGAACTCATCGTATTTCTTCGTAAGATTCTTTAACTCAATCATCGGAATCCTCTTTCACCACAACAATTGTATAGTAACTTGCCTGATCTGGCATCTCCCTGATGTCTGCGTATATATGTTCATCCGGCATTCCGCAGTTCTCCACCATGATTCCCCTGACATCTTTTTCCTGCAAAATCTGCTTCACCACCGACAGCTTGGAAGCCGCTTTCATAAGCACCTTATTCCCCTGATAAGTCAAAGCTTCCTCAATATCATATGTTGACGGAATGATATGCAGCTGCTCCGACCGATCGGCAAGACTGTCCCCCAGCCTTGCCGCAGCCGCACAAAAGGACGTGATTCCATTAATAATCTGTACCTCATATCCCTGTTCCCGGACCAGACGGTGGATATAAATATATGTAGAATAAATTGTCGGGTCTCCCAGTGTGAGATACGCCACATCTCTCCCCAACTCCAGCTGCTTTATAATCGCTCCGGCAGCTTTCTCATAATTCTCTGCCAGTACTTTCTTATCCTTTGTCATGGGAGTTGACAGATTCAGACATTCTTTCTCATCTAATCCTTTCACAATCCCAGACGCAATCTTATAACTTACCGCATGCCCCCTGCCTTCGGCGGGAACCGCTATAACCGGACACCGCTCTATTGTCTCTACCGCAAGGTAAGTCATCAGCTTCGGATCTCCCGGGCCGACCCCTACACCATATAACGTTCCTCTCATACTTATATCCTCACTGCATTTTCCGTAAAATTTCTAATTTTCCGCCCTCTTTCAGGCGCCTCATAATACATGCCTTTTCATTATAGCTTATCACAATAGTGAATACAACCGTCAGCATTATAATCTTCCATTTATTAAAAATATAAAACTGCATAATTTTTCGACAATTTTTTTGCTATATCATTTCGTTTTTTGTATATTTCTCCATATTTCAATAAAATCCTCAAAAATATCAATCTAATCTTCCAATTTGCACTATTCTTTCTATATAATAAAGGCATCAGTACATTAGTTACCTATATGAGAATCAAGAGAGGGAATTTACATTATGGAAAACAAAGAAAAACAGATTTCAACTGTAAGCGAAGAAAACATCTATCAGCTAAACGGACGGGTACCATTAGGGAAAGCCATTCCTTTCGGTCTTCAACATGTACTTGCCATGTTCGTATCGAATCTGGCGCCGGTCCTGATTGTCTGCAGCGCGGCTCTTGTACGGGGTACAGGAAATCACCTGACTGCGGTAGAACTTACACGTCTGCTGCAATGCGCCATGTTTGTTGCCGGCATCGGAACCTGCCTGCAGCTCTATCCAATCTGGAAAATCGGTTCCAGGCTTCCGATTGTTATGGGAGTCAGTTTTACATTCCTGGGAAGCCTTCTGATGATCTGCACCAACCCGGACCTGGGATATGAAGGCATGGTCGGCGCCGTAATCCTTGGCGGTATCTTTGAAGGCATCGTCGGACTCAGCGCCAAATACTGGAAACGTTTCCTGACTCCTGTCGTGTCAGCTTGTGTAGTAATCGCAATCGGCCTGTCTTTACTGCCCGTCGGTATGAATTCCTGGGGCGGAGGAAGCGGCACAGAGACTTTCGGCTCCTGGCACCACCTGCTTGTCGGCGCATTTACATTAATCGTGTGTCTTGTCTCACGTTATCTGTTAAAAGGTGTTTATAAGAATCTGAACATACTGGTAGGCTTAATCCTTGGATATATCCTGTCTGCGGTCTTTACAGCCGCCGGAATCGCGCCAATGATTGATTTCTCCGGAATTACGAAAACCATCGGCGAAGTCGGCTTCTTCAGCCTGCCGCGCCTGGTATTCTTTACCGGCCATATGCCAGTATTTGATATCGGCGCATTCTTTACCATAGCCATCGTATTCCTGGTGTCCGCCGCCGAGACAACAGGCGCAACGACGGCAGTCTGCACCGGCGCCCTTGGCCGTGATATCAGGATGGAAGAATTGCAGGGCTCTCTTGCAGTTGATGGATTCTCCAGCACGATCTCCGGATGCTTCGGATGCCTTCCGCTGACTTCATTCAGCCAGAATGTAGGTCTCGTCACCATGACAGGGGTTATTAACCGCTTTACAATTCTGATGGGTGCGTTAATCCTGATTCTCGCCTCCCTGTTTCCGCCGCTGGGAGCATTCTTCAATTCTCTTCCACAGGCAGTTCTTGGAGGATGTACAGTCATGATGTTTGGTTCTATCATGTACGAAGGAATGAAGATGCTGAAAGAATGTGTCTTTGATGACCGCACCATGATCATCGTATCTCTCGCATTCTGCGTTGGTGTCGGACTGACGCAGACAGACGGTAACTTCTTCGCGGCATTCCCACAGGCAGTAGGAGACATCTTTAATGGAAATGCTGTGGCAGGCGTATTCGTAGTATCATTGCTCTTAAGCCTGTTCCTTCCAAAAGAAAAGAAATCAGACCAATAATTAAGCAAGGCATGATTTCCCATCTCGGAAATCATGCCTTATTTTTAGAATTCTATCTAAAGAGTGTCGCCAGACTCATAACCGGATTATACTCATACAATGTACTCAGGAAGTCACTCTCCTGTATCAGCCGGAACAATTCCTTACCTATAGCCGTTGCGAACAAAATTGTAACCAGCAGATAAAATGTCCACACAACAATCAAAGCCCCGGCGATGCCAATCACGCCGCCCAACAGGTGGTTGATCGCCCCAACTCCCGGAAGGTCAGAGACTATATCCAGAGCCAGCACTATCGCTCTGATTATAATCGTCACTAACAAGAATGTACACAAGAAAGAAACAATATTGATAAGCAGCTTCGCCATATAGCTTCCTACATACTGGGCAAATGTCTCCACCCCTAATTGTTCATATATCTCATTGTTATTATTCGTCAGCAGGAGACCCTTGAACACATCCGGCAAGTCTGCGCTCTTAATCGCCTCTATCTGTACATCTCTTGGAATCTCCGCCTCGTCTATTGCTTCTTTTACTGACTGACGCCCAGAATTCAAGCCGTCCAGTACATTTCCTGATATACCACATTTTGCCAGGTCTTCTTTGCTGACATTCCCGCTTACTATATCTTCTATGGTAATATTATATTCTGCAAGCATATCTTCATCAACTCCGGCTGCCTTCAGCACCTTCCTGACTCCCTCCTCAGTCATCCCGCCTGCCTCTTCATCTCCACCTGCGAAATGGGCTATGGCCGTCTCCGTGATTGTACTGCTCACCTGGCTCATAATCACCTCATCTAAAGGTGTAAACTCTGTAATTGCTTTGGAAACATACGGCGTGGCAAAGAACACAATCACATAAGTGAGCAATGCCGTCACTAGAGACACCGCAATCTTAATCGCCCCCCTGTATGCCCCCACTATAATACTTATCAGAAAAATTACAATAACCGTTATCAACAACCAATTCATATGTTCTCCTTATTTCACAAGACGGATCTTTTCCATTCCGTTTGCACTCATCACTATGTATTTATTGACACCTGCTATAGGAAATATCTCCAGGATATTATTTCTCATCTCTCCTGTAAACTTCTGTATTCCGCTTCTCATAAATATACTGCATTTCTTACCGTCATACATGATTACTTGTCCGCCGCACAGCTTTACATTACTATACTCTCCCGTAAAGTCCTGGGACATTACCTGCTTCCCCCCGGCACTATATAAGCGAAGCTCATATCCTTCCTTCCCTTCATTCTTAAGAATGAGTCCTACATAACGCTCATTGTAGAATACACTCTTTATCTCCTTATCGATAGCAATCTGTTGTGCCTCTTCGGGCGTCTCTTCGCCACGATATATGACAAGACAATCATCCCCGACCGCTACCGATGTAGAACGGTTCAGGAAGAATCCTGTTGCCATAAGCGTATCCTTATATTCCTGATAACTCACCTGGTTGTCTGTCTCCTTCGCTCCTCTTTCCCCAAAATTATAATAAATAACTCTTGAGGTAAGTTCTCCTTCCTGAGTATAGACATACAATACCTGCATAACCTCCCCATCCTCAGATAAGGCAATATCCATAGGATACCCTATTCCTGCCGATGATGTCTTATGCTCCACAAGGATATTTCCCGCCGTATCATAGCACAATACTTCTGCTGCAGTATCGCTTTTCAAGATGGCGCCTACGATTCCCTGTTCCGAAACACAGACCTTTTCAACCGGCATAGATGTCTGTATCTCACCTTTCACACCATCCCTTTGGATTACCAGAATATCATTGCCTCCTTTATCGGCAAGCACTGCCGATTCCCGCCCGGTCTCTATGGATGGATTCTTAATCTGATAGGATTGATTCCAGCGTTCCCTGCCTTTCGAATCCAGGTAAGAAATACCGTCTCTGCTGTATTTTATAAGACCTCCTGAGAATTCCCTGTAACTGTTATTGGCAGCGCCGTCATTCTCATATACTTCCGATACCCTCACCCGGCTGTAGGTCTGAAGATTAACCAGCAGATAGACACCCACCGCAGCCACAAGCACCGCCAGAATGCCTGCCGTAACGCGCCGTCTTGCAGTCTTCTTTTTCTTACGCTTCTGCTCTTCCTGACTCTGCTGCATACCATCTTCACTATTCAATTCTTCTAATATCTCTCTTACAATCTTATCTGTTGGATCTTCTTGTTCTCTTACAACATGAAGGTTTTTTCTTCTTCGCCGTATCATCCGTCTCCCCTTCACTGCTATTCATTCGTACTTTCCTACTATTGTACCATATTTTCCCCCTATGGTAATAATAATTTTTCACCTATATATATTAAGTTTCCATCTGACAATCCATTCATCTTACAGATAGCCTTTACATGCGAAGTATCCCCATATACTTTCAGGCTTATACTATCCAGCGTATCTCCCTTTTGCACGATATAATAGTCTTCGTCTTCTGACTGCTCTTTATCTGCCGTCACATCCGTAACTGTCCCCCCCGGATCCTCTTCTTCAACTGTTCCCCTGCCCTCTATCTCACCACCTACTTCTATTACCGCATCATCCTCGCTGACGGTTCCCGGCCGGCTCTCTGCTTTATTTACCGATTGCGACAAGGATTCCAGTGAATCCTGTACTGCCTCCATTCTGTCAAAATTATTGACGGTTGAGATACCGATTGCAAGTACCACTATGACGAGTAATGCACTCGTCGCATACACAAGTCTGGAACTCTGCTGTTCCTTTTCCTCCATCCTTGTCCTTACGGTACTACGAAAATCCTTTGCAGCTCGATCCTCAACCACTTCACAGGGTGTCACGCCATTCTTTTTACGCGTAATAATCATATAATTCTGCATAGACGGATTCTTCTCATAGTAAATGTAATGACCACCCATCTGCATCAGATCGCCGTATTTGTAAGAATAATAAATCTCATCTCTATCGAGGGCATCCTTCCATACAAATATAGTATTATCCCTTGCAAATCTCTTACTATGTATCTTTGTTATCTCTTCATTCTGTCTCATAGGCTGTCCATTTTCAATCAGGCCCCACCCAACGATTTCTCCGGAAGCAAAGTATTTCTTTCTCTCTTCTTCCAGTTCCTTAAATATCTCCTCTTCGATAATGATCTCCGTGCCTTCCATCTTAATTTCCCTGATCCGCATTGCTCCAAAGATACATACCACATCCTGGCCTTCCAGAGACAGTATCTCACCAATCAATACGATTCCAACCGGTATTTCCGTTGCTTGTTCCTGAAGCTGGTTTAGATAAATATCTACATAATCTTCTACGTATATCTTAGGCTCATCGCTTACGTTTCCTATTTGTCTTACATTCTTTGGAAATTGCCTTTCCATAAACACGCTCACCCCGTTCTAAGATTTGTTTGTAACCATCCCGCCGGGCAGATGAATCGGACAGCCGCCATGCCGGATGATCATGTATGTTTCATAAAGTATCGTACCACAAGGATTCTGCGTATTTTAGCAATCGGTGGAGCTTGTCCCGGAAAATTTCCGGCATGATGCAGTCCTTTTCGACCAGTTGTCTCAAATATTCTACGATACTTGTCTTCAAAGGTCACAATGCCGTCTCCTTTCCGCCATTCGCAGCTCCTTCCGTATGCTATGGCAAAAAAAGACAATGTACGGAAGTCTTCCCCTGCTTTCAGTACACTGTCTTTTTATCTATATATATTTTATTTCCCCATCTTATGTTAGCTTACTACACTTACTTCAAGAATGCTTTTACCTTCTCACAGATACTGTCTGCATCCAGGCCATACTTCTTGATCAGCTGTACTGCCGGTCCTGATTCTCCATACACATCATTCACGCCAATCTTCAGGACTTTCGCAGGCGCTTTCTGTGCAACTACATCACATACTGCGCTTCCAAGGCCGCCAATCACTGAATGCTCTTCTACCGTCACAATCTTTCCTGTCTTCTCTGCCGCCTTGATTACTGCCTCTTCATCCAACGGCTTAATCGTATGGATATTAATTACTTCTGCGCTGATTCCGTCTGCTGCCAGCTTCTCTGCTGCCGCAAGAGACTCAGATACCGGAAGTCCGGAAGCGATGATTGTAACATCTGTTCCTTCTCTCAATGTAATTGCTTTTCCAAGCTCAAATTTATAATCTTCGTTGTCGTTGATTACAGGAACTGCCAGTCTTCCGAAACGAAGATATACCGGTCCCACATGCTCGTAAGCCGCTTTTACCGCCGCCTTTGCTTCCACATCATCAGACGGATTAATTACTACCATTCCTGGGATCGTCCGCATCAGGGCAATATCCTCATTACACTGATGTGTCGCTCCGTCCTCACCTACAGAAATTCCGGCATGTGTCGCGCCAATCTTAACATTCAGCTTCGGATAACCAATAGAATTTCGTACCTGTTCGAATGCACGTCCTGCTGCAAACATAGCGAAAGAACTTGCAAACGGCACCTTTCCAGTAGCTGCAATTCCTGCCGCAACACCCATCATGTTACACTCTGCGATACCGCAGTCGATATGACGCTCTGGAAACGCCTTCTTGAAAACGCCTGTCTTTGTTGCCGCTGCCAAGTCAGCGTCTAATACAACGATATCTTCATGTTCTTTTCCTAATTCGGCCAAAGCATTGCCGTAACTCTCTCTGGTTGCTATCTTCTTTACATCTGACATAATGCTTCACCTACTTTCTCTAAATCTGCCATTGCAACTGCATACTGCTCATCATTCGGAGCATTACCATGCCATGCTGCCTGATTCTCCATGAAGGAAACATCCTTCCCTTTGATAGTCTTTGCAATAATCGCTGTTGGCTGCCCTTTCGTCTCTCTTGCTTCTTTGAAGGCTGCCGCAATCTCATCAAAATCATTTCCATTAATATTGATTACATGGAAATTAAATGCTTCAAATTTCTTATCAATCGGGTATGGTGAGTTAACCTCTGTAATCGGTCCGTCAATCTGGAGATTATTATTATCTACAATGACAACCAGGTTGTCCAGTTTCCTGTGCGCCGCAAGCATAGATGCTTCCCACACCTGTCCTTCCTGGATCTCTCCATCACCAAGCAATGTATATACTCTGTAGCTGTCACCGGATAATTTTGCGGAAACAGCCATGCCAACCGCAGCTGAAATTCCCTGTCCCAGAGAACCACTTGACATATCTACACCAGGAATATGTTTCATATCCGGATGGCCCTGAAGGTAAGAACCTACTTTACGCAGAGTTGTAAGGTCTTCTACCGGGAAGAATCCCCTGTGTGCCAGTGTAGAATAATATCCCGGCGCAGTGTGCCCTTTTGACAGCACGAAACGGTCACGGTCTGCCTTCCTGGGATCTGCCGGATCTATATTCATTTCTTCAAAAAACAGATACGTATAGATATCTGCCGCAGATAAAGATCCGCCCGGATGTCCGGATTTGGCACTGTGGACTGCTGTAACAATGCCCTTGCGAACCTCATTCGCTGTTTTCATTAACTCCAATTTGTTCATGGTGTCCCTCCTGTTATTCTTATTCTCCGAATACTGCCTTATAATCTGCCTGGAATTTAGCGATTCCTGCGTCTGTCAGAGGATGCTTTGTCATCTGCTCAATTACAGAATATGGAACTGTCGCAATATCTGCACCCGCCAGTGCACAATCTGTTACATGCATTGTATGACGTACACTTGCAGCAATAATCTCTGTCTTGATGCCGGCAATCTTGAAGATCTGTGCAATCTCAGCAATAAGGTCCGTACCTCTTACAGAGATATCATCCAGACGTCCTAAGAATGGAGATACATAAGTAGCGCCTGCCCTTGCAGCCAATAATGCCTGATTTGCCGTGAAAATCAGTGTCACATTCGTCTTGATTCCTTCCGCTGTCAACTGTTTGCAAGCCTTCAGCCCCTCGACTGTCATAGGAATCTTAACAACCATATTCGGATGAATCTTTGCGATCTCTCTTCCTTCTGCGATCATCCCTTCTGCATCAACAGTCGTTGCCTTTACTTCGCCGCTGATTGGTCCGTCTACAATAGATGCAATCTCTGCGATTACTTCTTCAAAAACTCGTCCTTCTTTTGCAATCAGGGATGGATTCGTAGTTACTCCACAGATGACCCCCATGTCATTTGCTTTTTTGATGTCCTCAACTTTTGCTGTGTCGATAAAAAATTTCATGTTTATTTCCTCCTTTTTTACTGCGTGAATCGCTTCACTAAACACTATTTATCGGATGATTTTATTATAACTGATACAAATTGATTCGGTCAATAGCGCTCTGATTTATTAGTAATTTTTTTGATTAATATTATTATATTATTAATGAATATTATTCTTATTTTTTATGCTCCGTCAAAATTCAACTTATATCTGTCTATTTCCTATCAAATGCTCTTTTATCGCCAAACACCCAAATAACACTATACTTCTGAACAATCAAGCACCAGTAACCGTGTTGTCTCCATCGCGTTTTTTCTGTTGGCATCTATATATACTTATTAGTAATAATTATGGGGAATATATTAATTTTTATTTTTCCCGCCTCTCCTTCCTCCTGCCCTGGCATAGCCCGTTGTCCCCCTTACAATCAGCTTTGGCTCATATTCCACATGATAAGTGCTGATTGGCTCTATCTCTGAATATGGCGAATTGTGGGAGGCAATCTTCTTCATGATAATATCACAGGCGTCCCGTCCTTTGAATATGACAAAATGCTCTATTGTTGTCAGATCCACCTTATGCATACGGGCAAACAACGTATTATCACAGCCCATGACCGACATATCCGCAGGCACCCGAATCTTTGCCTCATGCAGCGCATCCAGAATCCCAAACGCAATCATATCGTTCAGGCCCACGATAGCTGTAATCTCCCGGTTTTCTTTCAAAAGCTCCTGCGTCAGATCATATCCGATCTTGTACTCAGAATCAATGTGCGCGACATCCAGATCGATCTCTTCTTTCGCCGCCTTGATAATCACGTTTCCTTTCAGACCTGCCTTCTCATACTCCTTAAGAAATCCTTCCACCCGCTTGGAGCGCTGCTTCTGACGCGCGGTTAAAGGCGGCGCAATATATGCCACCTTCCTGTGCCCTAACCCCAGCAGATGAGACGCCATGATACGTCCCAGTTTGGAATTATCCAGTTCCACAGCGTCAACATCCATCTTCTCATTCTGGTTATTCACGACAGCCACCGGAATCTTCTGCGCCAGTTCCTTCACAAGTTCCATAAAGCAATGGCTTGGATTGCAAGTATAGATGATTCCAAGAGGCCTTAAATCCCACATCATCTTAAGATAGCGTTCCTCCATCTTAAGGTCCCTCTGTGTATTGCACACGAACAGGCCAAACCCTTGTTCCTTGGCACGCAGTTCGATTCCCTGCAGAAGCATGACATAATAAGGATTCGTGAGATTTGAACAGAACACCACCAACAGCCTCTCCTTCTTCCCGCCCTTCTTCGTTCTTCGCTTCGGCGGCACATACCCCAATTCCTTTGCCACATTCTCTACTTTATCTATTGTTTCCCTCGAAAAAGAAACATTATACTTCTTATTCAATACCATAGATACCGTAGACTGCGATACACCCGCTGCCCTCGCAATATCCACAGATGTAACCTTCTTCCTCATCCTCTCACCTCCCCGGAAGACTGCTCGTGCCATCCCCTCAACAGATGCCGGCAGTCTTCCGTTTATTCCCACGAGCAACGAGCCAGGCGGCTGCCTGCAGCAGATGCTTTGATTATAACTGAGTTCTGCCTTCCAGGGCGCGCAGCAACGTCACTTCGTCAATATATTCCAAGTCTCCGCCTACCGGCACTCCACTTGCAATTCTGCTGACCTTGACTCCAACGGGCTTAATCAGTTTACTGATATACATCGCTGTTGTTTCTCCTTCCAGACTGGAGTTCGTCGCAATAATCACCTCTTCCACATCTCCTTCAAGACGCCCAATCAGCTCTTTCAGCCGGATATCTTCCGGCCCGATTCCAAGCATCGGCGATATCGCGCCGTGGAGTACATGATAGACACCGTCATATTTCCCTGTCTTCTCATACGCCGCCAGGTCTCTGGTGTTCTCTACCACCATAATCGTCTTATGGTCTCTCTTGCTGTTACTGCAGATCGGACATAATTCCTGATCCGTCAGCGTACAGCATTCCTTGCAATAGCGGACATTCTGCTTCGCTTCTACTATGGTCGCCGCAAGTCTGTTCACATCCTCCTGCGGCATATGTATCAAATGAAAAGCCAGCCTTGCCGCTGACTTTGATCCTATGCCCGGGAGGCATGACAATTCTTCAATTAATCTACTTATCTGGTTACTGTAGTAATCCATCGCTTATGCTCCCCATCAGAATAATCCCGGCATCTGTCCGCCCATACCGCCGGTGAACTTAGACATCGCTGATGCCGATGCCTCACTTGCCTTATCCATCGCTTCGTTCACTGCCGCTACAATCAGATCCTCTAACATCTCAATATCATCCGGATCTACTACTTCTTCATTAAGCTTCACCTTCAGAAGCTGCTTCGATCCGGATACCACAGCCTCAACTGCTCCGCCGCCTGCAGTTGCACTGAACTCTTTCGTCTCCATTTCCTTTGCCTGTTCTTCCATCTGACGCTGCATCTTCTGTGCCTGCTTCATCAGATTTGCCATATTGCCCGGCATTCCTCCGCCTGGGAATCCACCTCTTTTTGCCATATTTCCATATCCTCCTACTCTTAATATACACTCCCGGAACCTCCCTTGTGAAGTTCCTAATCCTCTACCACAATTTCCATATTGATCAGACTCTCAATATCTACAAAATGATCCTCGAACTGCCGTCCTTCTTCCATCTGACGCACTTCAATCTCCACTTTCTTCCCAATCTTCTCCTGAATCAGATCTGCAATCTCATTCTTATGTTCGTCAGAACCCACAACACCGGCGCTCATTTCATCCGGAAGAACAATCAGCAGCCGGTTTCCTTCCCCGGCGCTGAGTCTTGCTTTCTTTAAGTATATCCTGAGCATCTGTGACGCATCGTTTATAATAGTACGAAAATCTTTCGCCACCGCTTTTACATCTTCATTCAATGCCTGTGGTAATTCTGGTTTCACTTTTTCTTGACGGCTTCCTCCGCCTATGTCCGAATCGTCCGGCATGATTTTCTTTGACGGCACCGGAAGCCCTTCTTCCAATTGCTTCTCAATGGCACGGATACGATCCAGCAATGCATCCTGGCTGGTTTCCATCGCCGGGCAGCATAACTTAATCAGAGCCACTTCCAAGAGCACCCTCTTCTGTGTCGCATATTTCAGCTGGTTCGTAAGCTCCGAGAAGACTCTGATATAGCGTATCAATGTATCATTGTCAATCATCTGAGCCTCATCTTTAAGCTGCATCAGATTCTCTGTTGACACATCCAGGATATCTTCCATATTATCTGAACCTTTTACCAATAAAAGATTCCTCAGGTACCACGTGAAATCTGACGCAAGCTGTGACAGCTCTCTGCCCTGCATCACAAGCTCTTCCACCGATTTTATCACACAGTGCACATCCATGGCAATCAATTCCCTCAAAAGCCGGCTGAACACTTCCGTATCCACCGCCCCCAAAACCTCCAGCACATGGTCGTAGGTCAGTCTCTCTCCGATATAAAATGCCACACACTGATCCAAGAGGCTTAAACCGTCACGCATGGATCCGTCTGCCATCTTCGCGATATATCGGACAGCCCGTTCTTCCACGTCCCACTGTTCTTTCTCTATCAGTTCTGTAAGCCTTGCCGAGATGGTATCAATCGTAATCCTCTTAAAATCATACCGTTGGCACCGGCTTAAGATTGTAACCGGTATCTTATGCGCTTCTGTCGTCGCCAAAATAAATATTACATACTCCGGCGGCTCTTCCAATGTCTTAAGGAGCGCATTAAACGCCCCTATCGACAACATATGAACCTCATCTATGATATAGACCTTATACCGCCCTTCTGTAGGACGGTATGCTACTTCATCCCGGATTTCCCGGATATTATCTACGCCATTATTAGATGCCGCATCAATCTCTATCACATTCATGGAAGCACCGGATGCCACCGCCCTGCACATGGCACATTCGCCGCACGGACTTCCGTCTGCCGGATGTTCACAGTTCACTGCTTTCGCAAATATCTTCGCTACGGTTGTCTTCCCGGTCCCCCGTGTTCCGCAGAACAGATAAGCATGTCCGATACGTTCTGCCTTTATCTGATTCTTCAATGTCTTTACAATGGCGTCCTGCCCCTTCACATCTTCGAATTCATCCGGGCGAAACTTCCTGTATAATGCCGTATATGACATCCTTTACACTCCCGTCTTTTTTATCTTATAATTTCTTATTTAATTCCAAAGCTGATTCCTGTCATCTCTGCTTCTTTGATGATACTGGATTTCGGATCAACATACTTAAGCTTGCCAGCCACTTCTGATAACGGAACACGAACGATATCATTTTTCTTAACACCCAGCATACATCCAAAATCTCCATCCAGAATAGCCTCTGCCGCTGCCGCGCCAAGTCTCGTTGACAGGACTCTGTCATACGGACAAGGAGAACCGCCTCTCTGGGTATGTCCCGGAACAGTGATACGAACTTCCTGATCTGTTCTCTTCTGAATCTTCTCAGCCACTTCATATGCAACAGATGGATATTTCTGTTTTTCTTTCTTTGCTTTCAGTTCTTTCTTGGATAATTTTGCGTCTTCTTTGGAAATAGCACCTTCAGCAACTGCAATAATCGTAAACTTCTTGCCCGCAGCTTTCCTTTTATTAATTGCATCCACAACTACGTTAATATCATATGGAATCTCCGGAAGCATGATAATATCCGCTCCACCTGCAATTCCTGCATGCAGGGTTACCCAGCCGACTTTATGTCCCATTACCTCTACGATGAAAACACGGCTGTGGGAAGTTGCCGTCGTATGGATCTTATCAATAGTATCTGTTGCTATATCTACCGCACTCTGGAATCCAAAAGTCATATCTGTTCCCCACAGGTCATTATCGATAGTCTTCGGAAGTGTAACAACATGCAACCCTTCTTCTCTCAGCATATTCGCCGTCTTATGTGTTCCATTTCCTCCAAGCACAACCAGGCAATCCAGATTCAGCTTATGGTAAGTATGTTTCATGGCTTCAACTTTATCCAGGCCATTCTCATCAGGAACTCTCATCAACTTGAATGGCTGTCTGGAAGTTCCAAGGATAGTTCCTCCTACTGTCAATATTCCCGAGAAATCTCTGGAAGTCAGCATCTTAAAATTGGAATAAATCAATCCTTTATATCCCTCCTGAAAGCCGTATATTTCTACGTCCTCTCTCTTAGAACATATTCCTTTTACTACTCCTCGCATGGCTGCATTCAAAGCCTGGCAATCTCCTCCGCTTGTAAGCATTCCTATTCTTAACATGTGGCGCTCCTTTCTTCTTCGTGTCATTATAAATAAATTTTCCACAGTACGTGTTCATTATTATACCCTATTTTTAAATTTCATACAATAGTTGACATTATAGTAACCTGAGACTTCCTCTTGACATCAGTGATATAATATAGTTGAAGATAAAAGGTATTTTGCTCCTGGCATCATATAATTTAGAATAAGAACAGAACTGAACACCAGAAAAGAGGTATTACTGTGGATAAATTAGATATAAAATTATGGAAACTGGCAGCAAGGGGACAGATTGTTCCCAAACGTTCTCTTTTAAAAACTCCCCGCCAGATTGAAGCCATCAAAAAAAGCGCCGCGCTGAACACCGCGGTACTAGACCATGTCGCTTCCCATATCCGCGAAGGCATGAGTACTGCCGAGATTGACCGGCTGGTCTATGATTTCACAACAGAACACGGGGGAATCCCTGCACCGCTTAACTACGAAGGCTTTCCCAAAAGCGTATGCACTTCTCTGAATAATGTCATCTGTCACGGAATACCCAGTGAATATGAGATCCTGCAGGAAGGTGATATTCTGAACGTTGATGTATCGACTATATTAAACGGTTATTATTCCGATGCATCCCGCATGTTCACTATCGGGGAAATCTCGCCAGAGGCCGCCAGGCTCGTCCGGGTTACTCAGGAATGCGTCGACCTTGGCCTGAAAGCCGCTAAACCCTGGGGGCATCTCGGCGATATCGCCTACGCCATTAATTCGCATGCCAAAAAACACGGCTATTCTGTCGTGGAAGATATCGGCGGCCATGGCATCGGGCTTGACTTCCACGAAGAACCTTTCGTCAGCTATGTGACTCCAAAGGGCAGTGAGATGGTGCTGGTTCCCGGCATGATGTTCACCATCGAACCCATGGTCAATGAAGGCAGCCCCGACTTCTTCATCGATGAGGACGATGACTGGACTGTCTATACTATCGACGACGGGCTGTCCGCCCAGGTAGAATACATGGTACTCGTCACTGATACAGGCGTCGAAGTTCTCACAAAGTAGGGGCGATTTGTGTGTAGTGTACGAAACAAGAGGGGAAGGTGTATACTTCGGCGTTTCGTTCTCACTTGCCTCTCCCGCCTGAAGTGAACGGAGCATAGCAGTTTCTGCTATGCTCCGTTCACTTCACCAACTATCCGCACAATACCAATGCGGAGTAAGCGCCCATATTCACCACGACTTCTCCATTCTCTACCAGGTACTCTTCATAATCAACCGAATAACCTTCCTGATAAGAGTACATTAATTTCTTCATCTTACATTTTCTTGGAACTTCCACCATCCATACCGGTACGGTGACCTCTGCCAGCTCACTTCGATTATTCACGATCACTACCACCCGGTCGTCTTCCTGAAATCTTCCATATGCCAATATGTTATACTCATCCCCATTTGCTACATGAAGAGAACCATTCAGAATATTGAGCGACCCTGTCCGCAGCGCCGGATGTTCCTTATGAATTCGTATCATTTCTTTATGGAAGGCAATCAATTCTTTATTCTCATGCCCCCACGGATATGTTCGTCTGTTGTCAGGATCTGTGAATCCACAGACACCTGCTTCGTCACCGTAATACACTGTCGGTGCGCCGATCCAGGTCATCTGTACGACAACTGCTTCCTGCGCCTGACTGTGCCTGATTCACTGCTGCCTCTATTTTTGTTGTAAC
>CANSLW010000026.1 GCA_947647815.1 uncultured Dorea sp.
TGTTCTGGAATGTATACGGCAAATAGCATGAACTGTCTGACAGAAGTTCTTGGAATGGGACTTGGCGGTAACGGAACGATTCCGGCTGTCTATTCGGCAAGGATTCGTCTTGCGAAGCAGGCCGGTATGAAGGTTATGGAATTATTGGAAAAAAATATCCGTCCAAGGGATATTATGACGGAGAAGGCAGTCTTGAATGCGCTTACGGTAGACATGGCGCTTGGATGTTCTACTAACAGTATGCTGCATCTTCCGGCAATTGCCCATGAGATAGGTATGGATTTTGAGATAGATTTCGCGAACGGAATCAGTGAGAAGACTCCAAATCTCTGCCACCTTGCACCGGCAGGCCCGACTTATATGGAAGACCTGAATGAGGCGGGAGGTGTCTATGCTGTTATGGCTGAATTGAATAAAAAGAATCTGCTTCATACGGATTGCATGACCGTGACAGGGAAGACAGTAGGAGAGAATATTGCCCATGCGGTGAATAAAGATCCTGAGGTAATCAGGCCGATTGAGAATCCGTATACACCGACCGGAGGACTTGCCGTATTGAAGGGAAATCTTGCGCCGGACGGCAGTGTAGTTAAACGTTCTGCAGTAGTTGAGGAGATGTTGGTTCATGAAGGACCGGCGAGAGTATTTGATTGTGAAGAGGATGCTATTGATGCGATTAAGGGCGGTAAGATTAAGGCAGGAGATGTAGTTGTGATTCGCTATGAGGGACCAAAAGGCGGTCCTGGCATGAGAGAAATGCTGAATCCAACTTCTGCGATTGCCGGAATGGGACTTGGTTCCAGTGTGGCATTGATTACAGACGGACGTTTCAGCGGTGCTTCCAGAGGAGCCTCTATTGGTCATGTATCTCCGGAAGCAGCCGTAGGCGGACCAATCGCTTTGGTGGAAGAGGGAGATATTATTAAGATTGATATTCCGAATCTGAAATTAGAACTTGATGTATCAGAGGAAGAACTGGCAAAGAGAAAAGAAGCATGGCAGCCAAGAGAGCCAAAGGTGACTACAGGATACCTTGCAAGGTATGCATCGATGGTAACATCAGGAAACCGCGGCGCTATTCTTGAGATACCCAGATAAGTATGCCGCTATTGTGCAAGATTGCTGCGAGAATATTTAATGTGTGAGAATACAGAACAGGAGAATAACAGATATGCAGTTGACTGGATCAGAGATCTTAATCGAATGTTTGAAAGAGCAGGGCGTGGATACCATATTTGGTTATCCGGGCGGCGCGATTTTGAATGTATATGATGAGTTATACAAACACAGAAATGAGATTACGCATATCCTGACTTCCCATGAACAAGGGGCTGCTCATGCAGCCGACGGATATGCAAGGGCAACCGGAAAAGTTGGTGTATGTTTTGCAACCAGCGGGCCAGGAGCGACCAATCTGGTAACGGGTATTGCCACCGCGTATATGGATTCGATTCCGATTGTGGCGATTACATGTAATGTAGGTGTGGCTTTGCTTGGAAAAGACAGTTTTCAGGAAATCGATATTGCCGGAGTCACAATGCCAATTACAAAGCATAATTATATTGTAAAGGATGTGAATGATCTTGCGGCTACCATCCGGAAAGCATTTGTGATTGCCAGGAAGGGACGGCCAGGTCCGGTATTGATTGATATCCCGAAGGATGTGACGGCAAATAAAGCGGAATATAAAAAAGCAGAGATTCAGCCGGTTGTTCCTTCCGGTGATATAGATAAGGCAGAGATTGAGACGGCACTTCAGTTGATTGCCAAGTCAAAGAAGCCATATATCTTCGTGGGAGGCGGCGCGGTATTAGCGGATGCAAGTAAGGAATTAACTACATTTGTTAAAAAGATAGATGCACCGGTTACAGATTCTCTGATGGGGAAGGGCGCGTTTCCTGGAACTGATCCGCTCTATACAGGCATGCTTGGCATGCATGGGACGAAGACTTCTAACTATGGTGTCAGTGAGTGTGATCTCCTGATTGTAGTTGGAGCAAGATTCAGTGACCGTGTAACGGGAAATGCAAAGAAATTTGCGAAAAATGCAAAAATCCTGCAGTTTGACGTTGATCCTGCGGAGATGAATAAGAATGTACTTATTACGGCAGGCGTTGTGGGAGATATCAAGGTAACACTTGGAATGATGAATGAGCGGCTCAGTCAGATGAGCCATCCGGAATGGATTGAAAAGATCATGGAGTACAAAGAACGTTATCCATTGTCTTATCATCCGGATTGCCTGACGGGACCGTATGTAGTAGAAGAGATTTACCGCCAGACAGGAGGCGAAGCCATTGTAGTAACTGAAGTTGGACAGCACCAGATGTGGGCGGCACAGTTCTATAGGTATACAAAACCCAGGACGCTTTTAACTTCAGGCGGCCTTGGCACAATGGGATATGGACTGGGAGCGTCTCTTGGAGCTAAGACGGGAATGCCGGATAAGACGGTGGTAAATATCGCAGGTGACGGATGCTTCCGTATGAATATGAATGAGATTGCTACTGCGGTGCGGCATAATATTCCGGTTATCCAGGTTGTGATCAACAATCATGTACTGGGAATGGTTCGGCAGTGGCAGAATCTGTTCTATGGACAACGGTATTCCGCAACGGTGCTGAATGATGCGGTTGATTTTGTGAAACTGGCGGAAGCAATGGGTGCAGAAGGTATCCGCGCAACGACACAGGAAGAGTTCAAGAATGCATTTGCAAGAGCATTAACACTTGGAAAGCCTGTGGTCATCGATTGTCAGATTGATTCTGATGATAAGGTATGGCCGATGGTGGCGCCGGGTGAAGCAATCAGCAAGGCATTTGATGAGAATGATTTAAAGGATAGATAGAAGAGAGTGGAGGAACGATTATGAGCAGAGTGTACAATTTTTCAGCGGGGCCGGCAGTACTGCCGGAGGAAGTGTTAAGAGAAGCAGCAGAAGAGATGTTAGATTATCGTGGAACAGGTATGTCCGTGATGGAAATGAGTCACCGCTCGAAGGCGTTTCAGGAGATTATTGATACGGCAGAGACAGACCTTCGTGAATTGATGGATATTCCGGACAATTATGAAGTGCTGTTCCTGCAAGGCGGAGCATCACAGCAGTTTGCAATGATTCCGATGAACTTGATGAAGAACAAAGCGGCGGATTATATCGTGACAGGACAATGGGCGAAGAAAGCGGCGCAGGAAGCGGAAAAATACGGTAAAGTAAATATTGTGGCTTCCTCTGCGGATAAGACATTCTCCTATATTCCGGACTGCGACGATCTGCCGATTTCCGACGATGCAGATTATGTATATATATGCGAGAATAATACAATTTACGGAACGAAGTATAAGAAGCTTCCTAATACGAAAGGAAAATTACTGGTGGCAGATATTTCTTCCTGCTTCTTGTCTGAGCCGGTGGATGTTACAAAGTACGGAGTGATCTACGGCGGCGTGCAGAAGAATGTAGGACCGGCAGGAACGGTTATCGTGATTATCCGTAAGGACCTGATCACAGATGATGTACTGCCTGGTACTCCTACCATGCTGAAGTACAAGACACATGCTGACGCAGGTTCTCTGTATAATACACCACCTGCATATGGAATCTATATCTGTGGTAAAGTTTTCAAATGGTTGAAGAAACAGGGCGGCCTTGCGGCGATGAAAGAACATAATGAAAAGAAGGCGAAGATTCTGTATGATTATCTGGATCAGAGCAGTTTATTCAGAGGAACTGTAGAACCTAAAGATCGTTCACTCATGAATGTTCCTTTTGTAACAGGTAATGAAGAACTGGATGCCAGATTCGTGAAGGAATCTAAAGCAGCAGGATTCGAGAACTTGAAAGGACACCGTACGGTAGGTGGGATGAGAGCCAGCATCTATAATGCGATGCCAGTCGAAGGTGTTCAGGCATTGGTTGATTTCATGAAAAAGTTTGAAGAGGAGAATCTGTAATTATGTATAAATATCATTGCTTAAACCCAATCTCTGACATAGGATTGGAACAGTTTACAGAAGAATATGTCCCGGTAAGCAAACCAGAGAAAGCAGATGCAGTGCTTGTAAGAAGTGCGGTCATGCATGATATGGAATTTTCCAACGAGCTAAAAGCAATTGCGCGGGCAGGCGCGGGTGTGAATAATATTCCTCTGGAAGCGTGTGCGGAAAAGGGAATTGTGGTGTTCAATACGCCAGGAGCGAATGCTAATGGTGTAAAGGAGCTGGTAATTGCAGGCATGCTTCTTGCATCCAGAGATATCATTGGAGGTATTAACTGGGTACAGGAGAACGAAGAAGACGGTAATATTGCTAAGGATGCGGAAAAAGCTAAGAAAAAATTCGCCGGGTGTGAATTAGAAGGAAAGAAGCTGGGTGTAATTGGCCTGGGCGCGATTGGGGTACTAGTGGCAAATGCAGCGACGAATCTGGGAATGGATGTATATGGATATGATCCATATGTATCGGTAGATTCTGCATGGAGACTGTCAAGGAGTATTCATCATGCAAAAACGGTGGATGAACTATATCAGGATTGTGATTATATTACGATTCATGTGCCGGCGATGGAGAGCACAAAGGGAATGATTGATAAAAATGCCATCAGTCTGATGAAAAAAGGTGTTGTAGTATTGAATTTTGCCAGGAATGTACTGGTGGATGAGGAAGCAATGGTAGATGCTTTGGTATCCGGCCAGGTGAAGCATTATGTATCAGATTTCCCGACACCAGTGACAGCCGGGGTCAAGGGTGCAATTGTAATCCCGCACCTTGGAGCATCTACGGAAGAGTCAGAAGATAACTGTGCCAGAATGGCTGCGAAGCAGTTAAGGAATTATCTGGAACATGGAAATATTAAGAATTCTGTTAATTATCCGGATTGTGACATGGGGAAGAAAGGTGATAATACCAGAATCCTGCTCCTTCATCGGAATGTTCCGAATATGATTGGACAGTTTACAAAGATTCTGGCGAAAGATAATATGAATATTGCCGATCTGACAAATAAGAGTAAGGGCAGTTATGCTTACACGATGATTGATGTTGACAGCACAGTACCAGACAGTGTGGCAGAGGAACTTCAAGAAGTAAAAGAAGTGCTGCGGGTTCGCATTATTAAGTAAGAGTTAAGAATAATTAAAAAATCTTAACATAAGATTTCTTGTATTACATTTGTGTTTTCGATATACTATAATCTGTATAGAGTGTTTTTACGGTATACTGAGGTAGACGGGGAATAAGATTTACAGGGGAGATGCACATATGACAAGGGATCGATGCAAAGAGCGTGAATTGAAAAAAATGAAGAGAATAAAAAGAATCAGGAGAGTGAGGATGTGTCTGCGCATTCTTGCTCTTTTGTTGATTTGCCAGATACCACTGTTTGGGATGACAGCAGCTTCTGCATACAGGGAGGAAGCAGAGATTACGTTAAAACTTCAGGAATGTTCCATTATACAAGGCGAAGAGATTCCTGAGTTTAAGCCACAGGTAGAAGTATCCGGTGACATCACAACGGTTCTGAATGAGGATAAAGGCTATACGGCGGAAGACTTAGTAAAAAAGTTAAAGGGAGGAAGCGGATATTCTGTCATATGTGATGCAGATGCTGCCACAGAAGGAGAATATCCGATTCATATACAGTTAGAAGATTATATCAGGGACGCGCTTAAGAAAGACTGGGTAGGACTGCTAACCATGGATACACAAGATGCGGTATTTACAGTTAAGAATCCAGTAGGAGAGTGGGAAGAAGATAAGTTCAGGCGCTATGACGGTACATATGTGAAGAATGATTTTGTGGTATCAAAAGGGAATACGTATTATTTTGGTGAGGATGAGAAGATGGCAACAGGCTGGCAGGATATCCGGGGAGCCAGATATTATCTGGACGCAGAAGGAATCCTTAAAACAGGCTGGCTTGAATGGGATGGATCATGGTATCATCTGGACAGGGAAGGAAGAATGGAGACCGGATGGAAGGATATTGATGAGTCTACATATTATTTCACACAAGAAGGAAAGATGATGACGGGGCTGATGTTCCTTGGCCTGACAAAATGTACATTTGGCGAAGACGGCAGATTTATATCGAAAGAAGAGATTGACGTAGATCCAAACAAACCAATGGTGGCGTTGACTTTCGACGACGGTCCGGGGAAGAGGACGGGAGAGCTTCTGGAAGTCTTAAAGGAACATCACGCTCATGCGACATTTTTTATGCTTGGAAAGAATGTAGCTTCTTATTCGAATGAAGTAAAGAAGATGAAAGAAATCGGGTGTGAGATTGGAAGTCATTCTTATGACCATCCGCAGCTTCCGAAGCTGGATGAAGACGGAATACGCGATCAGATAGACAGGACAAATCAGAAACTGTCTGATATTATCGGAGAAGGAGCAACGGTGCTTCGTCCGCCTTACGGAGCTATTAACGATACGTTAAGGTCAGCAGCAGGGATGCCTTTGATTCTGTGGAATATAGATACGCTAGACTGGAAGACCAGGAATGCTGAAGCAACGATTGATGCGGTTATGAATGATGTGAAGGATGGAGATATCATATTGATGCATGATATCCATACGGAAAGCGTAGATGCTGCAATAGAATTAATTCCTATGTTGATTGACGAAGGTTACCAGCTGGTGACTGTGTCTGAGATGGCGGCGGCAAAAGGAATTGTTCTGGAGGATGGAAAGAGCTATACGGATTTCTAATTCAGTTAAAAATTCCCTTCTTCTCTGGCAGAAACGGCTAGTGTCAATTCTGTCAGAGAGGAAGGGAGTCTTTTGTCTGTATTTGTCCGCATTATCCGACGGACTGCAGGGACTCATTATGTGCCTTAAGGAGCGCGTGAATCTTATCCGTAGGATTCAGTACTTTCCCAATCGTGATATCATGATTCAAAGAGTCTATGATCAATGCGATAAATTTACTCAAGTCTGCAACCACAAAGTATGGTTTTTCATATGCGCAAGGAGGCAGATAAGTCAAATTTGTGGTAATTACACGATCGATATATCCTTTGTTATAATAGTCATCAAAGATATCAAATCCTTCTGTAAATAATCCAAAAGTGGTGCAGACGAATACCCGGTTAGCGCCGCGTTCTTTAATCTGTTTTGCTACATCCAGCATGCTTTCACCGGAAGAAATCATATCGTCAACAATAATGATATCTTTTCCATGGACGTCATCGCCTAAGAATTCATGGGCAACGATAGGATTTTTCCCTTTTATGACTGTAGAATAGTCACGTCTTTTATAGAACATGCCCATATTTACACCGGTTACGTTAGAAAAATATATAGCACGGTGCATAGCTCCCTCATCAGGGCTTACAATCATCAGATGATCTTTGTCTACAATCAATTCCGGTTCTGCGCGTAACAAGGCTTTGATGAATTGATATGGCGGATTAAAACTGTCAAAACCTTGAAGCGGGATAGAATTCTGTACTCTAGGGTCATGGGCATCGAAAGTAATGATATTATCTACTCCCATATCCACTAATTCCTGAAGAGCCAGTGCACAATCCAAAGATTCTCGTTTTGTGCGTTTATGCTGCCGGCTTTCATATAAGAAAGGCATGATGACATTCAGGCGATGTGCTTTACCATTGGCAGCTGAGATTATACGTTTCAGGTCTTGATAGTGGTCGTCAGGAGACATGTGGTTAGGATGTCCGTTGACTGTATAAGTAAGGCTGTAGTTACATACGTCAACCATGAGAAACAGGTCTTTTCCCCGGATAGATTCGTCGATAAGGCCTTTGGCTTCCCCGGAGCCAAAGCGTGGACAATGACAGCTGACCAGATAGTTGTCCAGCTGATAACTAGAAAAAAGAGGGGAATCCAGGGATTCCTTTAAGGTATCCTGACGAAATCTTACGATGTAGTCATTTACTTTCTGACCAAGTTCTTTGCAGGAATCTAAAGCTGCGATTTTTAATGGCGCTACTGGGAGCGCGGTTTCCATAAGTTTGATATTTGGCATATAAATCTCCTATTATGATTGTTTGCAGTTCTTCTAAACTATTTATATCACTTTTTGGGGGATATGGTCAACTGTATATTGCCCAAATGAGAAAGTTGTATATATGGAAATTGTCAAGGGGATGTGTTATACTAAGGATTATTCAAAAAGGATTCCGATAAAATCAAGTGAAGGATGAATAGAATGAAGCATGAACATATTATAAAAAATGTATTACCAGGCAGTATTGCGGAAGAATTAGAGATTGAAGCTGGAGATAAATTACTTGCAATCAACAATTGTGAGATAGAAGATGTATTTGATTATCATTTTTATGTCAATGATGAAGAACTGGTGCTCTTAATCCAAAAATCAGACGGTGAGGAATGGGAGCTTGAGATTGAGAAGGATTATGAAGAGGATCTGGGGATTGAATTTGAGCAGGGATTGATGGATGAATACCGTTCCTGCAGGAATAAGTGTATGTTCTGTTTTATTGACCAGATGCCAAAGGGAATGAGGGATACTCTGTATTTTAAAGATGATGATTCCAGGCTTTCTTTTCTGCAGGGGAATTATGTTACACTTACTAATATGAGTGATCATGATATTGAACGTATCGTGAATTACCATCTGGAACCGATTAATATATCATTTCATACGATGAATCCAGAACTTCGGTGCAAGATGCTCCATAACAGATTCGCAGGTGATGCTCTTAAGAAAGTGGAAAGGCTTTATGAGGGCGGAATTCAGATGAACGGTCAGATTGTACTGTGCAAAGATATCAATGATGGAGAGGAGTTGGAACGAAGTATCCGTGATATGATTAAGTTTATTCCATATTTGCAAAGTGTATCGGTGGTTCCGGTGGGACTTACGAAGCACCGGGAAGGTCTGTATCCGCTTGAGCCATTTCAGAAAGAAGATGCAAAGCAGGTCTTAGCAGTGATTCACAGATGGCAGGAGAAGCTTTACAAGGAATATGGAATACATTTTATCCATGCAGGAGATGAGTGGTATATCCTTGCAGAAGAAGAAATACCAGAAGAAGAACGGTATGACGGATATCTTCAGCTTGAAAATGGCGTGGGGATGCTTCGTCTGCTCCAGAATGAATTTGAAGAAGCTTATGAAGATGCAAAAGGGGATGAAATAGCACGGAAGGTATCCATAGCAACCGGAGTATTGGCATTTCCTTATATAAAAAAAATGGCAGATAAATTAACCGGTAAATATCCGAATACGGAAATAAATGTGTATTCTGTGCAAAATAACTTCTTTGGGGAGCTTATTACAGTGTCCGGGCTTATTACAGGGCAGGACCTGATTGCACAGCTTTCAGGAAAGGAACTCGGAGAAAGGCTTCTGCTGCCGTGCAATATGTTCCGCAGTGAGGAGGAAGTGTTCCTGGATGATGTTACACTTTCAGAGGTAGAAGAGACTTTACAAGTTCATGCAGATATTGTAAAATCAAGCGGACGAGATTTTGTAGAAGCAATTATCAGTGAGAAAGACAGTAACTAGGCAGGTTTTATATATTTACATATGAGGGTGTTTCATGTGTATAAAGAAGAATAGGAGATAGAATATGAGTAAACCAGTAGTGGCGATTGTAGGGAGGCCTAATGTAGGAAAATCGACGTTGTTTAATGCACTGGCGGGAGAGATGATTTCTATAGTGAAAGATACCCCTGGTGTGACCAGAGACCGTATCTATGCAGATGTCTCATGGCTTGACAGAGAATTTACCTTGATAGATACCGGGGGGATCGAGCCGGAGAGTAAAGACATTATTCTGTCACAGATGCGGGAACAGGCTCAGATTGCGATAGATACGGCAGATGTGATTATTTTTCTGACGGATGTGCGTCAGGGGCTTGTGGATGCGGATTCGAAAGTGGCGGAGATGCTGAGACGCTCGGATAAACCAGTGGTTTTGGTTGTGAATAAGGTGGATAGTTTTGAAAAATTCATGACGGATGTATATGAGTTCTACAACCTTGGAATTGGCGACCCGATGCCAGTCTCATCTGCATCCAGGCTTGGAATCGGTGACATGTTGGATGAAGTGATTAAGCATTTCCCAGAGCAGACAGCAGAAGAAGAGGATGATGACAGGCCGCGGGTGGCAATCATTGGAAAGCCTAACGTGGGAAAATCCTCTATTATTAATAAACTTCTCGGTGAACAGAGAGTAATTGTGTCAGATATAGCAGGAACTACCAGGGATGCGATAGATACGGACATCGTTTATAATGGAAAAGAGTACGTATTTATCGATACGGCAGGTCTTCGAAGGAAAAGTAAGATTAAAGAAGAGCTGGAGCGCTATAGTATCATCCGTGCAGTATCAGCGGTTGAGCGCGCAGATGTGGTGCTGATGGTGATTGATGCAGTGGAAGGCGTGACAGAGCAGGATGCGAAGATTGCCGGGATTGCCCATGAGCGGGGCAAGGGAATCATCATTGTGGTTAATAAGTGGGATGCTATCGAGAAGAATGATAAGACTATGCGGGAGTACGAGAATGAAGTACGCAGGATATTGTCATTTATTCCTTATGCAGAGATTATGTATGTATCCGCCCGGACAGGACAGCGCCTGGTCAAATTATATGATATGATAGATATGGTGATTGAGAATCAGTCTATGCGGGTGGCAACCGGCGTACTTAACGAGATTATGACAGAAGCAGTAGCAATGCAGCAGCCGCCGTCTGACAAGGGGAAGAGATTAAAACTTTATTATATCACGCAGGTGGCTGTGAAGCCGCCGACATTTGTTATATTTGTAAATGATAAGGAACTGATGCATTTTTCTTACACCAGGTATCTTGAAAATAAGATTCGCGAAGCATTTGGTTTCAGAGGGACTTCATTGAAATTCTTTATCAGAGAGAGAAAAGAAAAGGGGCGTTAACGATGGAACGGTTGATAAGTGTGATAATCGGGTATGTATTTGGACTGTTGCAGACCGGGTATCTCTATGGTAAGATGCACAACGTGGATATTCGGAAACAGGGAAGCGGAAATGCCGGAACGACCAATGCGCTCAGGACATTAGGATGGAAGGCTGGATTGGTTACACTGCTCGGCGATGCTTTCAAATGTGTATTTGCAGTTGTGGCAGTGCATCTGATTTATGGAAAGAGCCACGGGGATATGCTGCCGCTTCTGTCAATGTATGCCGGGATGGGAGCTGTCTTAGGACATAACTATCCGTTCTATATGAAATTCAAAGGTGGAAAGGGTATTGCAGCGACTGCCGGGCTTATCTTAAGTACAACAAATGCATGGATGGTGGTGATCTGCATAGCGGTGTTCTCCGGAATCGTTGCAGGAACCAGATATGTGTCTGCAGGGTCGCTTGTAGTAGTAATCGTCTATCTTGCAGAGGTTGTCTATCTTGGACAGACCGGAGCGTATGGAATCGCACAGAATTATCTCTATGAGATGTACGGGATTGCAGCATTTCTGATGCTGTCAGCGTTCTTTAAACACAGGGCGAATATTAAGAGACTGCTGTCCGGTACAGAGAACAAGATAAGTGTCGGAAAGAGTAAATAATGAAGGAGGATTAAGAAGATATGGCAAATGTTGGAATTATGGGAGCGGGAAGCTGGGGAACCGCGCTGGCTCTTTTGCTCCATAAGAACGGACACCAGGTTACGGTGTGGTCAATCAGTGAAGAGGAAGTGGACATGTTGTCCAAGAAGAGAGAGCATGTGAGTAAATTGCCGGGAGTGAAGATTCCGGAGGATATGGTGTTTACGACAGATGTGGAGAGTACGGTAAAAGAGAAAGACTTTATCGTGCTGGCTGTGCCGTCTCCATTTACGAGGAATACTGCCCGCAGTATGAGTCCTTATGTTGCCAAGGGACAGATTATCGTCGATGTGGCAAAGGGAATTGAAGAGAGTACGCTGATGACGTTGTCGCAGCAGATTAAAGAGGAGATTCCGCAGGCGGATGTGGCTGTGTTATCAGGACCGAGTCATGCGGAAGAAGTGGGAAGAGGACTGCCTACCATCGTAGTTATAGGTTCTGAGACGGAAGCAACAGCTAAATATCTGCAGGAGATGTTCATGAATGAGGTGTTCCGCGTATATACCAGCCCGGATATGCTTGGCATGGAGCTTGGAGGTTCACTTAAGAATGTCATCGCGCTGGCAGCTGGGATTGCAGACGGGTTAGGTTATGGAGACAATACGAAGGCGGCTTTGATCACCAGAGGAATTGCGGAGATTGCAAGATTAGGTGTGAAGATGGGCGGTGCGATTGAGAGCTTTACCGGCCTTACGGGAATCGGTGATTTGATTGTTACCTGTGCCAGCGTCCACAGCCGAAACCGAAAGGCAGGCTATCTTATGGGGCAGGGAAAGAGCATGCAGGAAGCGATGGATGAAGTACAGATGGTAGTGGAAGGTGTGTATTCTGCTAAGGCAGCAGTGAAGCTTGGAAAGAAATACAATGTATCCCTTCCAATTATTGATAAAGTAAGTGAAGTATTGTTTGAAGGAAAAGATCCCAGGGAGGCAGTGAATGAATTAATGCTTCGGGACGGAAGGGCAGAACATCAGGCGCTGCACTGGAAAGAATAGATTTATTATGACTAGAAGAGAGATAAAAACCAGAGCAAGGCAGGCAGTGAAAAGGCATTATATGATTCTGGTAATGACAGGATTGATTGCCATATTTCTCGGTATACAAAATTCAAGTTTTGATAACGCTTTGAGGATCTATTCTTCAGAGGATGTACAGTCAGAAACAAATCCGGCAGAGGCAGAACCGGAACTGGATGTGAAAGCAGACACGAGAGTGTCTATGGGAAGTACAGGCCTTGTAGATGTGTTAGAGCATATCTTAAAAGGTGATCCGGAGAAGGGAAGAGAACTCTCAAAAAGGATTGAAGAGGCAGAGATTGAAAGATCCAAAGAGGATAATCGAATATTAGGAAGAAGCCGGGGCGCATTATCCAAAGTGGTTAATGCGGTAACTTCCGGCTCTTTGTTCGTCATGTTTGTTTCTGGTATTGATTCTTTGTCTGGATCAAAGAATATGGGGAGCCTGATATTGATTATGCTGGCTCTTATAGGTATAACGGGATTTTATGTCTTGATCATCAATATATATGCCGTAATTTCAGCGAGAATGTTTCTGGAAGGCAGAAGCTACGAGAAACTGCCCATTCATCGTTTTGTATTTTTGCTGCGTGTGAAGAGATGGTGGAAGGTCGCGGTGGCAATGCTTGTGTGTGCCGCCTATCAGTGCCTCTGGTCATTGACTATTATAGGGGGTGTGATTAAGTACTATTCCTATTATCTGGTGCCTTATATTCTGGCAGAGAATCCGGATCTTACCGGAAGGGAAGCTGTTACGCTTTCCAGAAAAATGATGCGGGGGCATAAATGGGAGTGCTTTGTGTTGGAATGTTCTTTTATCGGGTGGAGTATTCTGGGAATGTTTACATTTGGACTTACAGAAGTTTTCTTTTCCATTCCGTATCAGTCAGCGGCATTTTGTGAATATTATGTGGCGCTGCGTGGTCAGGCAAAAGAAACAGGAATTCCAGAAGCAGCGGCTTTGGTTGACAGATATTTGTATGAAAAAGCGTCAAAAGACGTTCTGGAGGAAACGTATGCAGATGTGATGGAATGGAAGAAAAATCTAGAGATAAAGGCAGTACAGCCAAAGGGAATAAGAGGCATGCTTGCCAGTTGGTTTGGCATTTCCCTGGACAATATAGAAGAAACAGCTTACGAGGAGAATCGGGAGCTTCAGGTCCGTATGGGTATGTTGGATGATGTTGTAGAAGGAAGACTTTATCCGGAGCGTTTGTCTCAATTTCCGTTGACAACAAAACAAAAAAAGGTAGAAACATTTCATTATATGCGGCATTATTCGGTATGGTCTTTGATTATGTTGTTTTTTGTATTTTCTATTATTGGCTGGTGCTGGGAAGTAAGTATTCACCTTGTTCTGGATGGAGTATTCGTAAATCGTGGTACGCTTCATGGGCCATGGCTTCCAATCTATGGCGCCGGCGGGGTTCTGCTCCTTACATTATTAAACAGAGTGCGGAATCATCCGGTTATACAGTTTTTCAGTATTATGTTCATATGCGGCATGGTGGAGTACTGGACTTCTTATTATCTGGAAGTTTTCTATGACGGAAAGAAGTGGTGGGATTACAGCGGATATTTCCTGAATCTGAATGGCAGAATCTGTGCAGAAGGTCTGTTAGTGTTTGGGATTGGAGGAATGGTAATTGTCTATATTGCAGCTCCTCTTCTGGATAATTGGATTGGAGGAATCAGGAATCAGATTCTGATCTGGAGTTGTGCAGTGCTGTTGTGTCTGTATATTACGGACAATGTATATTCTGTGAGACATCCGAATGAAGGTGAGGGTATTACGGATTATCAGTCTGTAACGAGCAGGGGATGTCCAAGTGAAAGTATACATGTGATAAAATGGAAGGAGAGTGATAAGCATGTTAGCGGTTCTATTGTCTCCGCTATATGTGTTAGTTCAGATTTATATTGTCAGATGGCTGATTCTCTGGCTTAGTGCCTGCAGAAAGGAGTTTCGGAGATTCAGATCCCGTCTTATAGTCTCTGCTGTGTACGTGTTTTTTGCCAGCGCGATGGGAGTTGGATTCTTCCTTCCGTCAGGGCCAGTCAAGCGTTTTTTTGTAAAGATAGGGAATTATTGGCTTGGAATTTTGCTGTATACGATACTGATTGTCGGAGCAGCAGATGTAATCCATGTGATTCTGAAAAAAAGTAAGAAGATTAATCAGGAAAAATTAAGAAGCTTTAAAACATTTATCATATCAGGAATTATATGTGCTGTCGGCATTGCGGTACTTAGCATCTGGGGCATGATAAATGCCGGAAATATCCGTACAACAAGATATAAGACAGTGATTGAAAAGGATGCCGGCAGCATAAAGCAGATGAAGATAATTCTGGCTGCGGATCTGCATATGGGGTATAATATTGGATGTGATCATATTCAGAAGATGGTAGATAAGATGAACGCGGAGAATCCGGATCTGGTAGTTTTTGCAGGAGATATCTTCGACAATGAATATGACGCATTAGAAGACCCGGAGAAATTGATTTCTATCCTGAAGGGAATTAAGAGTAAGTACGGTGTCTATGCCTGTTATGGAAATCACGATATCAAAGAAAGGATTCTGGCAGGTTTTACTTTTGGCGGCAGCAGAAAGAAGCAGAGCGATATCAGAATGGATGAGTTCCTTGAGAAAGCCGGAATTGTACTGCTTCAGGATGAGTCTGTAATGATAGCAGACAGAATCTATCTCTATGGACGGCCGGACAGACAGAGACCCGGAAGGGGAATCGAAACACGGAAGAATCCAGAAGAGATTACTGCAGATATGGATTTGACAAAACCGGTCTTTGTTATCGACCATCAACCCAAGGAGCTTCAGGAACTGGCTGATGCAGGAGTGGATCTGGACTTATGCGGGCATACCCATGACGGTCAGATGTTTCCTGGAAATCTGACCGTTCGTATGATGTGGGAGAATGCCTGCGGATATCTGAAGAAAGGTGATATGCACAATATCGTAACATCTGGAGTGGGGATATTCGGACCTAACATGAGAGTCGGTACAATCTCAGAAATCTGTTCTGTTACAGTGAAATTTGAACATAAAAAATAATACATTTTTTACAATATACGGTATAAAAAGAGAGAGCATACGGCACAAAGCCTGTTGCTCTCTCTTTATATTTACTTTTTATCATATAAAAAAGTATTGACGGATAGAACGCTTGTTTGTATAATGAATATAAGAACAAACGTTTGTGTAATGATATTAGTACATATTAATTGTGAAGAGATGTTGGAGGAAAATGTACATGATGACACAGAGATTACAATTAACAGTTTCATCCTTATCAGAGATGAACATGTATGAGAAACTGAATATCCTGACCGATGCGGCGAAGTATGATGTGGCGTGTACTTCCAGCGGAACGGAGAGGAAGAATGACGGAACAGGGACTGGTAATTGTACGCAGAGC
The DNA here is from genome assembly GCA_947647815.1 of uncultured Dorea sp. Taxonomy (GTDB): domain Bacteria; phylum Bacillota; class Clostridia; order Lachnospirales; family Lachnospiraceae; genus Sporofaciens. Next base: position 16,024 of record CANSLW010000026.1, read on the forward strand.
GGAATCTGCCATAGTTTTTCTGCTGATGGAAGATGTATTTCTCTGCTGAAGATTCTTTTTACGAATGAGTGTATCTATGACTGTAAATATTGTGTGAACAGAAGAAATAATGATGTGGTGAGAGCATCGTTTACACCAGATGAGGTATGTACGCTTACGATGGAATTCTACAGAAGGAATTATATAGAGGGGCTCTTCTTAAGTTCCGGTATTCTGAAAAGTCCGGATTATACGATGGAATTAATCTATGCAACGCTTTTTCAACTGAGGCAGAAATATAATTTTCAAGGGTATATCCATGTAAAAGCAATTCCGGGAGCAGATTTGGAGCTGGTACGGAGGGTGGGATTCCTTGCAGACAGGATGAGCGTGAATCTGGAACTGCCGACCGCAGAGGGACTGAAAGCCTTAGCTCCTCATAAAACTAGGAAAAATATTCTGATGCCTATGCGTCTGGTACAGAATCGGATGGAAGAGAATAGGCAGGAACTTCAGCTATACCGGAATGCGCCGCGTTTCGTTCCTGCCGGGCAGAGCACACAGATGATTATAGGGGCGACGCCAGAAACAGACTATCAGATTATGCAGGTAGCAGAATCACTATATCAGAAATTCGAATTAAAGAGAGTGTTTTATTCGGCATTTGTGCATGTCAATGATGATGCCGCGCTTCCGGCGAAGACGGGGGATGGACCTCCTCTTTTGCGGGAACACCGTCTGTATCAGGCGGACTGGCTGTTAAGATACTATCATTTTCGCGCGGAAGAACTTCTTACAGAAGATAATCCGAACTTTAACGTATTGTTTGATCCGAAGTGTAACTGGGCTTTGCGGCATCTGGAGATATTTCCAGTTGAGATTAACCGTGCGGATTACAAGATGCTGCTTAGAGTTCCGGGAATCGGTTATAAGTCGGCAGTCCGGATTGTGAAGGCGAGAAAACTTGGAACACTGGATTTTACGGATTTAAAGAAGATAGGTGTGGTTCTGAAGCGTGCATTATATTTTATTACCTGTAATGGAAGGATGATGTACCCGACGAAGATCGAAGAGGATTATATTACGAGGAATCTGTTGAGTGCAGGAGAGAAACTGCCGCCGGATGTAACAGGCATGGGATACCGGCAGTTGTCTTTGTTTGATACAGTAACATCATGAGGAGTGTTGATATGAAGACTGTATATGTGTGTAATGATACGGTTACAGGAATATTCTCCGGGATTTACGATGCCTGGAAAGCAAAAAAAGATGAGGAAGACTGTAAGATTGCTCTCAGAGGGATGCTGGAGCAGGAATTATTCTGCGACTATGTAGAAGTCGAAGAGACGGAACACAAGGCGGCCGCGGTGGAGGCTCTAATCAAAAGGCATCTTGGACAGCTGGCTTATTGGGATATCTATCATGCGATATTGTCAGCAGATTGTCAGAAGGGTGATGCTGTGCTGGGTGCAATGCTTGCGGCAAAGAAGATTCCGGACAGCACGAAGATAATGGAGCATTTAAGCCACCCAAAGGTAGAGAAAGTGTTTGAACTTAGTAGAAATGTCGGTGGGGAAGCACATAATTATAAAGGATTCTTAAGGTTCAGAGAACTTGAGAATGGCGTACTATATGCCGAGATTGAGCCAAAGAATCAGATACTGACCTGTCTTGCGCCGCATTTTGCCGATCGTCTTCCCATGGAGAACTGGATGATTCACGACAGAACCCATAAGATGTTTGCAGTCCATGAAGGAGGAAAGAGATGGGTGATTGTGTGGGGAGAGCAATTTGATGAGACAGTTTTTGAGAAAGTATCTGACAGAGAAAAAGAATATGCCCGATTGTGGAAGGGATTTTGCCGGACGATTGCTATTAAAGAGCGCGAAAATCCGCGTTGTCAGCTGCAGCATCTGCCTCTTAGATATCGGACGGATATGGTAGAATTTTTTTGATATATAATTAGGCGCGTATAATTGAACTTTGAAAAACTGATGGATATTTGTAGGGGACAGTGGTAGAATGAATATTGCACATTAAGGGACTGTAAGTGAAAAGAAGAGATTGAGCTGTCAGAGAGTGTGACTGTCAGCAGATATCAGGAATATCCGAGGTTGAAGATAGATTATGGAACAGCCGATAATTTGTATATCCGTGCGTAATCTGGTGGAATTTATTTTACGAAGCGGAGACATTGACAACAGGATAGCGGGAACAGATAAGGACGCCATGCTGATGGGAGGAAAGATCCATCGTAAGATACAGCGGCAGATGGGCGCTGAATATCATGCAGAGATGCCTTTAAAGCATAAGGTGTTATGCAATGGTTTTGTCATATCGGTAGAAGGCCGTGCAGATGGAGTGATAGTAAGGCCGGAGGGTGTTGTAATCGATGAGATTAAAGGAGTTTTAAAGGAACTTGACCTGTTGAAGGAACCGGTTGAGGTTCATCTGGCGCAGGCAAAGTGTTATGCATACATCTACGCAGATGCACACGGCTTAAAAGAGATTGGTGTTCAGATGACTTATTGCAATATGGATACGGAAGAGATCAAGCGTTTTCAAAGTGTTTATTCTTACGAAGTATTAAAAGAATGGTTTTACGGGATACTGAGACAGTATGAGAAGTGGGCAGGATATCAGCTTGAATGGAAGAAAAAGAGGAATGCCTCTATTAAGAAGATTGAATTTCCGTTTGAATACAGGGAGGGACAGAAGAAACTGGCAGAATCTGTGTACCGGACGATACTCAGAAAGAAGAAATTATTTATACAGGCGCCGACAGGGGTAGGAAAGACGATTTCTACGGTTTTTCCGGCGGTTAAAGCCATTGGAGAAGGTCTTGGGGAAAAGATTTTTTATCTTACGGCGAAGACAATTACACGGACGGTCGCGGGACAGGCATTTGAGATATTAAGAGAGCAATGCCTTCGCATGAAAGTACTTGTACTGACAGCGAAAGATAAGATTTGTTTCTGTGAAGAGACAAATTGTAATCCAGATTTCTGTCCCTATGCGAAAGGGCACTATGACAGAGTTAATGATGCAGTATATGAATTGATTACTTCTTCAGACGAGATGAACCGGGAGATTTTAGAAGAACAGGCGAGGAAGTGGAAAGTATGTCCTCACGAGATGAGTCTGGATGTATCAGAATGGGTGGATGCAGTGATTTGTGATTATAATTACGTATTTGACCCCAATGCTCATCTAAGACGTTTTTTTGGAGAAGGGAATAAGGGGGAGTATCTCTTCTTGATTGACGAAGCTCATAATCTGGTTGAGCGCGGCAGATCTATGTATAGTGCAGAACTTTATAAGGAAGATTTTCTGAAGATAAAGAAGTTGATAAAGCACAGGGATGTAAAGCTGGCAAAAAGACTGGAGGAATGCAATAAACAGCTGTTGGCGCTGAAAAGAGAGTGTGAGGAATATCAGGTGCTGAACAGTGTTTCACATATCTATCTGAAGTTAATGTCTCTTATGACGGAGATGGAGCGGTATCTGGAAGAATGCAAGGAGGAAGAAATCCGTAAAGAAGTGCTGGAATTCTATTTTACAGTGCGAATGTTTATCAGTATTCATGATAAACTTGATGAGAACTATATGATTTATTCAGAATTGGAGGAGAACGGGAATTTTAAAATCCGTCTGTTTTGTGTGAATCCAGCGAGATGCCTGCAAGAATTTCTAGACAAGGGGAACAGTGCAATATTTTTTTCGGCTACCCTGCTTCCTATCCATTATTATAAGAAGCTGCTTAGTACAGTAAAAGAGGATTATGCAATCTATGCAGAGTCTCCTTTTGATCCACAGAACCGGCAAATTCTTCTTGGAACAGATGTCAGTACAAAATATACCCGGAGAGGGGAAGATATGTATCAAAGGTATGCGGGATATCTGATACAGGCAGCGGAAGCAAAACGAGGGAATTATCTGGCATTCTTTCCATCTTATCGTTTTATGGAGGAAGTGTATGAAGAGTTTATGGAAATATTAAGCGAGAGAGAAGCAGGAGGGGAGAGTTCAGGAAAGATTGAGTATATTATACAGTCACAGTATATGTCGGAAGAGGCAAGGGAGATATTTTTGGAAAACTTTGAAGAGACAAAGGACAGGAGTCTGGTGGGATTCTGCGTGATGGGCGGTATTTTTTCGGAGGGGATTGACCTGGTGGAGGATAAGTTGATTGGCGCAGTAATCATCGGAACGGGACTGCCACAGGTGTGCAGGGAACGAGAACTTTTGAAGATGTATTTTGATGCACAGGGACAGCGGGGATTTGACTATGCTTATCTGTATCCGGGAATGAATAAGGTTCTCCAGTCAGCTGGAAGAGTAATTCGTACAGATATGGACCGTGGAATGATTCTTTTGTTAGATGAACGCTTCAGAGACAGGAGATACCAGGAGACATTTCCACGGGAATGGAAGGATTACAGGATGTGTAATATCAAAAATGTATCCCGAGAGATAAAGGAATTTTGGGAAAGGAGGCAGATGAAGGAAAATGACGAATAGAATAGCATCAGTTATAGCAGTGGTATCTATGTTTTTTATTATTATAGCGATGCTGCTTACGAGTTTTCAAGTGGTTATCTATGGAGATTCCAAATACCGGTTTTATGAGAAGGAGTATGCGAAATATCATGTTACGGACGCTCTTGACATGGAGATGGAAGATGTTATGACTGTTACAGAATATATGATGGATTATCTGATAGGGAAAGAAGAGAAGCTTTCTATTGTAACAAATGTAGATGGAGAGAGGCAGGATTTTTTCAATGAACAGGATCGTGTGCATATGGCGGATGTGAAGAATCTGTTTTTGGGAGGATTGAAGTTAAGAATGGTGTGTATTATGGCGGCAGCGCTCCTGATTCTTGGTCTTGTGGCAGGAAAGACTGACTGGAAATATTTGCTTCCTAGGGCATATACCAGGGCGCTTCTGATGCTTTCAGCGGTGATTGTGTTGTTGGGAATTGCATTCGCAATTGATTTTACAGCGTGTTTCCGGATTTTTCATGAGATATTTTTCACTAATGATCTGTGGATGTTTGATCCGGCGAACGATTATATGATTCGTATGCTTCCTGAGGGATTCTTTTCAGATATGGTAATTCGTATTGGATTGACATTCATTGGGATGCTGGCTGTGTTGTGGGGAATCTTTTTGCTATGGAAAAGGTTTCTGAAAAATGGGATATCCTAATTTGACAAACTATGCTACAATGAGAAAGGGAATGGAGATAAGATTTAGATTGGAGGTTGATTTATGGGAAATGTAAGACGTGTGTATGTGGAGAAGAAAGAGGGATTTGGTGTACAGGCACATGATTTGAAGCATGAGATCAGCGGTTATCTTGGGATACAGGATGTGGAGAATGTACGGGTACTGATTCGTTACGATGTAGAGAATATCTCTGATGAAACGTTTGAAAAAGCATGTAATGGTGTATTTGCAGAGCCGCCGGTAGATACTCTGTATCATGAAGAGTTTTCGGTTACACAGGAAAGCAGAGTGTTTTCTGTGGAATTTCTTCCGGGCCAGTTTGACCAGCGTGCGGATTCGGCGGAGCAGTGTGTCCAGTTTATAAAAGAGGATGAACAGCCGGTAATCAGAACTGCGACTACGTATGTGATTGAAGGAAAAGGCGGAATCATTTCAGATGAGGAGTTTGAGACTATCAAGGCTCACTGCATTAACCCAGTAGATTCCAGAGAGACTGGCATGGAGAAACCAGAGACGCTGGTGACAGAGTTCCCTGAGCCGGAAGATGTGATTATTTTTGATGGATTCCGTACTATGGAAGAAGAGGAGTTTAGGGAATTATACGGATCGTTAGGTCTTGCCATGACATTTAAGGATTTTTTACATATTCAGAATTATTTTTGCACGGAAGAGAAGAGGGATCCGTCTATGACGGAGATTCGTGTGCTGGATACTTACTGGTCTGATCATTGCAGACATACGACGTTTTCAACAGAGCTCACGGATGTGACATTCGAAGAGGGAGATTACAGGAAGCCAATCGAGAATACGTACCAGCAGTATCTGGCTGACCACAGCGAGATATTCAAGGGCAGGGAGGACAAGTTTGTCTGCCTGATGGATTTGGCATTGATGGCGATGCGTAAGCTCAAGAAGGAAGGAAAATTGAACGATCAGGAGGAATCGGATGAGATTAATGCCTGCAGTATCGTTGTACCGGTGAAGGTAGATGGAATAGAGGAAGAATGGCTTGTGAATTTCAAGAATGAGACACATAATCATCCGACAGAGATTGAACCGTTTGGTGGCGCAGCAACCTGCCTTGGCGGTGCGATTCGAGACCCTCTTTCAGGGCGTACTTATGTATACCAGGCGATGCGTGTGACCGGTGCGGCTGATCCTACTGTATCTGTCAAAGACACCATGAGAGGCAAGCTGCCACAGAAAAAACTGGTTCGTGAAGCTGCTCATGGTTATAGCTCTTATGGAAATCAGATTGGTCTTGCAACAGGTACTGTAAAAGAGATCTACCATCCGAATTATGTGGCAAAACGCATGGAGATTGGCGCAGTATTAGGGGCAGCGCCGAGGCGTGCCGTAATCAGAGAGACTTCTGACCCAGGTGATATCATTATCCTTCTTGGTGGACGTACCGGACGTGATGGCTGCGGTGGCGCAACTGGTTCTTCAAAGGTTCACACGGAAGAATCTACCAAGACTTGCGGGGCAGAGGTGCAGAAAGGTAATCCTCCGACAGAGCGTAAGATTCAGCGTTTGTTCCGCAGAGAAGAAGTAAGCAGATTAATTAAGAAATGTAATGACTTTGGCGCGGGCGGTGTCTCTGTAGCGATTGGAGAACTGGCGGACGGCCTGAGGGTAGATTTGGACAAAGTGCCGAAGAAATATGCGGGATTAGACGGAACAGAGATTGCCATCTCTGAATCACAGGAACGTATGGCTGTTGTAGTTGATCCGAAGGATGTAGATACATTCATGGAATATGCGAAAGAAGAGAATCTGGAAGCCACTTGTGTTGCTGTAGTGACAGAGGAACCAAGGCTTGTCCTTTCCTGGCGAGGAACAGAGATTGTAAATCTGTCCAGGGCATTCTTAGATACCAATGGCGCACATCAGGAGACAAGCGTTGCTGTAGAGATTCCAAACCGGAAAGACAGTATTCTGGTGAGAGAAGAGGTTGCCGATGTACGGGAGAGATGGATGAGTACATTGCGAGACCTTAATGTATGTTCCCAGAAGGGACTGGTTGAGATGTTCGATGGTTCGATTGGCGCAGCTTCTGTATTCATGCCGCATGGCGGACAGTATCAGTTGACAGAGACCCAGGCAATGGCAGCAAAACTTCCGGTATTAACAGGAGATTGTGACACGGTTACTATGATGAGTTATGGTTTTGATCCATATCTTTCTACTTGGAGCCCATACCACGGCGCAATCTATGCAGTGACAGAATCTGTAGCGAAGATTGTAGCGGCAGGCGGCGACTATGAGAAGATCCGTTTCACTTTCCAGGAATATTTCAGGCGCATGACAGAAGATCCGCACAGATGGAGCCAGCCATTTGCAGCACTTCTGGGAGCATATAATGCACAGCTTGGTTTTGGACTTCCTTCTATAGGAGGAAAGGACAGCATGTCAGGTACATTCGAAGATATAGATGTTCCTCCGACTCT
>CANSLW010000027.1 GCA_947647815.1 uncultured Dorea sp.
TAATCAGCCAGAAGATAAATGCCGGAATTGGGGATACCATTTTGCTGCCAGACCCGGACAAGGGCGGGGAAAAATCTTTTATTATAACGGGATATGTGAAAACGGGAACCAAAGGAACTGGCCGTTCCTTATATGCTGCCATTGTTTCGGAAGAATATTTCTTAGAAAAGGGTGGATTCCGTACTTTTCCGCCGGCAGTAATGCTTCGTATAAATTCAGATACGAGAACAAATCCCGGGGACATAAAGAATTTAATATCACAGATAGCAGCTGACGCTGGCTGTGAACAATCCCCCTCCTATAATGAAGCCTATCTGAATCTTAGCCAGCCCTCCGTGTGGATGATCCTGGCAGCCGCTGTCGGATTGGCTGTTACCGTGACTGCCGGCATATTGGTCATATACAATATTTTCTATATTTCCATTATCAATTCGATTAAAGAATATGGACAGCTGCGCACAATCGGTATGACGGCAAAACAGATTCAAAGGCTTGTAGTTAGAGAGGGGACTCTGCTGATGCTGCCTGCAATTCCGATTGGGCTGATTATAGGGATTGTATTATCTTATGTTCTCATTCCAGATGGATTTGAATTATGGAATGTGTTATGGATATGTCCGGTTACCGCCTCGTTGACCTATGTTACCGTGCGTTTATCTATAAAGAAACCTGCCAAAATAGCCGCCGCCGTTTCGCCGATCGAGGCTTCCCGGTATGAGCAAAATAACCAGTCTAAGTGCAAGCATAGGCAGCGCAGATTAACGCCGGGTTCACTGGCGATGAATCAGGTTTTGCGTTATAAGAAAAAGAATTTACTGACTGTGGCTTCTCTTGTACTGACCGGCGTTCTGCTGTTAGGCCTGTCCTCCGTCCTTTCATCTATAGATGCAAAAGAGATGTCATTATCGGGATTTGCAAGAGGACAGTTTATTCTAAGAATCTCGAATCAGGAGCTAATGGACAATCCATTAGAGAATGTGCAGAAGTCAAGTCCTTTTACAGATGAAGTGGCAGCAGAGCTTACACGATTATCCGGTGTGAAAAAGATTATGAAGGACAGTCATCTGCCGGTTACAAATAATCTGCAGGCAACGGAATCGGATGCGGAAATCGTAGGATTTGAGCAGGAAGATATGAATTTGCTCCAGAGCTGTATGCTAAATGGGATCATGCCGGATTATGCGCAGATGGCGTCTGAAGATCAGATCGTCATAGGCAGACCAGGTGACTTCGAGGAATATTTCGGTATGCAGCCAGAAGCGGGTTCGTCTGTAACACTAAAGATCTTTGACGGAGAACATACGGAAACTCTGATATTTGAGATCGCAGCAGTTCTTGACGAAAATAAGATTGGGAATAACGGCGATAAAATAGATATGTTGTTATTGCCGGTTGATTCTATGCAGAAGATTGCACACAGTAATCTGACGTATCAGTATGTGATTCGCGTAGGGGGTTCTTTTGAACAGCAGGCGGAAAATGAGATCGATCAGCTCATAGCAGATCATCCAAGGCTGAGTATGGATTCCCTTTCAGCCGCGATTGCCCAGAATGAAAACTTTTTACAGGGAACACAGTTAGCGCTTGCGATAGCAATTATTTTAATCGGCTGTTTTTCAGTGATGAATCTGCTGAATACGATTTTAACCGGAATGATTGTAAGGCGTAAGGAATTTTCTCTCATGCGCTCGGTGGGAATGTCGCAGAAACAATTATCTGCAATGGTTCATAAGGAAAGTTTGATTGTATCCGGCATAGGACTTGCACTGTCTGCGGTGATCGGCGGCGGTATTGGATATGTCCTTTGCTCTTTTTTGAAAAGCAATCTGATGAACTATTTGAATTATCAATTTCCATTGGGTATCACGATTCTTTATTGCGCGATTGTCCTCTTGTGTAGTGTGACTATCGTGGCGGGAGCCTTAAAACAGCAGAAGAAGTAAAATGTTTTTACTTCTTACTATTGCGCTTTCTGTCTGCATGGTTTTTTCTATTATCTTAATATCGACAGGCACACAGGAAGAATGTATAATGTGAGGATAGAAGTAGATTTGAAAAAGCAGCATCAGACGGAAGGAGAGCCGGCTTATGAGAAGAACGGTTGGTATTGGTTATCAGGATTTTGAAAAGTTACGGATGATGAACAATTTTTATATAGATAAAACACATTTTATCAGGGAATGGTGGGAATCAGGTGATGATGTGACGTTGATTACCCGCCCTAGAAGGTTTGGGAAGACTCTGAATATAAGCATGCTGGAGAAATTTTTTTCTGTGGAGTATGCAGGCCGGAGCGATTTGTTCAGTGGACAGGCTATTTGGGAAATCCAGGAATATAGAGAACTTCAGGGAACTTACCCAGTCATATCGCTCAGCTTTTCTGATGTAAAGGAAACTACATTTCAGGAAGCAAAGAAAAAGATATGCAAGATTATATGGCATCGTTGTCGTTAAAACTGCTTTCCTGTTGTCTGCAGAAATACTATGGGAAAAATGTAATTATCCTGCTAGATGAATATGATACGCCCATGCAGGAAGCATATGTGAATGGATACTGGGAGGAACTGGTCGGTTTTACCAGGAGCCTGTTCAATTCTACATTCAAGTCAAATCCATATCTGGAACGGGCGATTATGACAGGGATTACAAGGATTAGCAAAGAATCCATATTTTCAGATTTGAATAACCTGAAAGTTGTAACAACCACATCAGATGAATATGCAGAGAGTTTTGGATTTACGGAGGAAGAAGTTTTTGCTGCGTTAGACGAATTTGGAATATCAGAACGGAGAGAGGATGTAAAAGAATGGTATGACGGATTTACTTTTGGAAATAAGACAGATATTTACAATCCATGGTCCATCATTAATTATCTTGATACGGGGAAACTCGGTACCTACTGGGCGAATACCAGTTCCAACAGTCTGGTGGGGAAACTAATCAGGGAAGGCAGCCCGGAAATCAAGAAAATGTTTGAAGAGTTGATGGGCGGCGGGGTAATCCGTATGGAGATTGATGAACAGATTGTCTATAACCAGCTATCTGCAAAAAGAAATGCGGTATGGAGTCTTTTGCTTGCCAGCGGCTACCTTAAGGTTGTGAAAGCAGAGTTTACGGAAAAGACGGGGCGCACATATCACGAGTTGGCGCTGACCAATAAGGAAGTGCGGCTTATGTTTGATTCCATGATTCGTGATTGGTTCTCGGAGAGTGATTATTACAATGATTTTATAAAGGCGTTTCTCATTGGGGATCTAAAGGCTATGAATGCGTATATGAATAAAGTTGCGTCCCAGACGTTCAGTTATTTTGATACGGGAAACCAGCCGTCAGAAAGCGAGCCGGAACGGTTCTACCATGGCTTTGTACTTGGACTGATGGCAGAGCTTTCAGACAGGTATGTAATCACATCAAACAGGGAAAGTGGATTCGGAAGATATGATGTCATGATGGAACCAAGAGAAGGATCTGATGTAGCAATCATCCTGGAATTTAAAGTGCAGGATATGGATGATGGAGAGAAAGAACTTTCGGATACAGTAAAAGCCGCCCTTAATCAAATCGAACATAAAGCTTATGAAACGGTATTGATTTCAAAAGGAATCCAGGCGGAGCGGATACGGAAGTACGGATTTGCATTCTGTGGGAAAAGGGTGCTGATTGGAACTGACAGACCATGAAGTTTCTATTAACATGGTTCTGTCAATGCTAGTGTACTGTATCATTGATATGGAAAAAGGAACGTGCATGTTGCTGTCTGTATTTGGACGGTGTCATTCCATATTTTTTACGGAAGGAATCATAAAAATGGCTGGCATTAGAGTATCCTACTTCATTAATAATGTCAGATAGCCGGATATCAGGCTGCCTAAGCAATTCACATGCTTTGGAAAGCTTAACAGAACGAATCAGTGAAGCAAAGTTTTCACCCGTATATGTTTTTAAGATCCGGATCATCTGACGTTCACTATATCCAAAAAAGACGGACAGCTCTTTCAAAGTCAGAGTTTTATAGTTGTTTTCAATATATTTCAGGATAAAAATCAGGTTTTCTTCCTGTTTCTTATTTCGTGGATTAGGGAAAAGGACATTTTTTTCATACTTTCTTAATAGCTGAATAAAAAATGTAGTCAGCATTGCATTGAGCAGAGTGCCATAATAGCGTTTCTGCTGTCTGGTTTCTGCCTGCATTTCCAAAATCATTTTCTGTAAATCATAGTCCTGCGGTTTCCGGAAATAAAGGCAGGATTTTTCCCCTGACTGATAAAGTGATTTTGTAAAAAAAAGATGGAGGATACTGTCATTTGGCAGTGCATCTAAAAATGTATGTTCAAAAGTGGCGCTGCGGATGATTAGATTATAAACGATGCAGTCATCTGAAAAAACAGACAGTGCATGAACCGTTTCCGGTGCGACAATACAGATTTCTCCGGCTTTCATATGGAGTGTGTTTGATGAAAAAATGTTGTCGCATTCTCCGTTTAAGACGCAGATTACTTCAAAGAAACTATGTGAATGCAGAAATGCAGGCGCATAGCGAAGTGCAGGTATGACAAGAACATCTGCTTCAGCAGGAAAATATCGTTCATGCAGATTGTTAGGGCTATATTTAAAATCCTGCGGCGGCAGTAATCTCATAAGTTCTGGTACATTCAGCATCTCAGTTAATTCAGGAACCAGCTTATGAATTTCCTGTATAGATTTAGCCTGATTCAGGTGTGAGTCAGGATATTGTTTAAATATTCTTTTATATTCTTTTTCAGTATCTGTAAAAACAGGTATTTTCATATTTTCAATTTTTTCCATAACTCAAGGCTCCTTTATATAAAAATGGTTTGATATTGTAAAACTAACATGTTTGGATTGTGAAATCAATAGATTGTGAGAGATTGTCACTTTTGGGCAGTCGATATGTCATCCTTCGGCATTGTTACCTGTGAAAAAAATTTGTATTCTTACAACAGAAAGAATCAAAACAGAAAGGGAGATGAAGAAAGATGAAGGCTTATGAGCTGACAACGGAACATCTTATAAATCCACTGGGGATTGACGTATGCTCTCCAAGACTTTCATGGAAATGTACAGGTGGAAATAAGCAGACGGCTTATCAGATTCAGGCTGCCAGCAGCGAATTGGATTTGAAAAATGGGAAGTTACTGTGGGAAAGCAAAGCAGTAGATTCAGATGAAAGCCTGAATATTGAATATCCAGGAGAGCTTCATACACGTCAGTATATCGTATGGCGGGTACACTTAAAGGATGAGAAGGGTAATTGGGGCGACTGGTCTGAAAGTGCATGGTTTGAGATGGGACTTCTAAGTGATGAAGATAAGCTGGCCCCATGGATTAATCCAGAGAAAGAATATGATATTGATTCAGAGCCGCCGGTGAGCCTGCTTAGAAAGGAATTTGAAGTTGAGGAAGGTTTCCTTAAGGCAAGACTTTATGTTTCCGCATTGGGAATGTATGAAGCCGAGATCAATGGCGGACGGGTAGGAGACCAGATCCTTACACCGGGTTTTACAGATATGGAGAGACGAAGGCAGTATCAGACCTATGATGTAACGCAGATGCTTTTTGCAGGTCAGAATGCGATAGGCGTATCTTTGGCAGATGGGTGGGCAAGAGGAAGGCTTGCCTTCAGTGGAAAACGAAATCAGTTTTCTACGAAAATAGCGCTGTGGGCGCAGCTTGTCTTAACTTATCCGGAAGGAGAACGGACGGTTCTTGTTACGGACAAAAGCTGGAAGACAACTAAAAACGGACCATGCAGAATGAGCGACCTGCGTGACGGAGAAGTTTACGATGCACGTATGGAACTGGACGGATGGTCTGAAGCCGGATTTGATGACTGTGCGTGGGAAATGGTACATCTGACAGATTATAGCGGGATTCTGGAAGGGACAAAAGGACTCCCGGTCCGTGAAGTGAAACGTCTGAAAGGGAAGATGATAGATACTCCGGATGGCAGGACGGTCATTGATTTTGGAGAGAATATTGCAGGATATGTTGAATTTTCTGTAAGCGGCAAAGCAGGGGACGAGGTAAAGCTGGTACATGGGGAAGTTCTTGATAAAGCAGGAAACTTCACAATGAGGAACTTCCATTTTGAGGGGACGCCTGAGATGCCGGTTTACTGTACAAAGCAGGAGATTCATTACATATTATCAGGAAAAGGAAAAGAGCTCTATAAACCGTCGTTTACTTTTATGGGCTTCCGTTATGTTCTTGTGGAGAAATGGCCGGGTACAGTAAATCCAGACGATTTTACTGCGGTTGTTATCTGCTCGGATATGAAGAGAACAGGAAATTTCGAATGTTCGGATGCTTTGTTAAACCAGTTTTACCAGAATTCTGTCAGGAGCCAGATGGGAAATTTTATTGATCTTCCTACAGACTGTCCGCACCGTGAGCGAATGGGATGGACCGGGGACGCACAGGTATTCTGCCGTACGGCGGCAACGAATTATGATGTGCAGGCTTTTTTCATCAAGTGGCTGTGTGATGTGAGCACGGCACAGAAAGACGGTGGAGAAATACCAAATACAGTACCGTTTGAGTCTATGCCGACAGAAACAAAACATGAAGGGCCGGTCTGCTCCTCTGGCTGGGGAGATGCGGTTACGATCATTCCTTACAAATTGTATGAGGTGTATGGGGATAAACGGATGATGGAAGACATCTACCCTACGATGAAGCGCTGGGTAGATTATGAGGCGCGTTCCGCAGCATCGCAGATTAAGGATGCCGAAAATCCGGACAGTGCGTATATCTGGGACAGTGGATTTCACTGGGGCGAATGGCTGGAGCCCTCTGATAAGCCGCAGGATGAATATATGAAGGAGCCGAAGGATGAAACGGCAACGGCTTATTTTGCATATTCAGCAAAACTTTTATCTGAAATGGCCGGAATTCTCGGTAAAAGTGAAGATGAGCGAAATTATGGCGCGCTTGCCGAAAAGATAAAGACAGCTTATATCCATACATTTACAGATCATGGCAGCATTGACGGAGGCAGCAGGCAATGTCTTTATGTGCGGCCGCTGGCGCTTGACTTACTGCCAGAGGAAAAAAAGCAGGAAGCAGCGGACAGACTGAACCAGATTGTTATAGAGAATGGGTATCATATTGGGACAGGTTTTCTATCGACGCCATATCTGTGTGAAGTTCTCACAAAAGGAGGACATCTTGAGACTGCATATAAGATGCTCCTTAATACGGCCTCTCCAGGCTGGCTGTATCCTGTTACAAAAGGAGCGACAACCATATGGGAATCATGGGAAGGATATGACAGGGACGGTGAACCATTTGCTTCACATAACCATTATGCGTTCGGCTCGGTTATGGAGTGGGTGTACCGGTATATGGCAGGAATCGACACAGATATCCATGCTCCGGGATATAAAAAGATAAAACTAAAACCCATGCCAGGCGGCGGGATTACGCATGCAAAGGCAAGCATCGATACTGTTCGTGGGATTGTGTCCTGTGGATGGAAATTAGAAGGCAACAGATTCATTATGGACTTTACGGTGCCGGTAAATACTACTGCCGAGGTTTTTCTTCCAGAGTTTGTAGGAACAATATCAGAAAATGCCAGACTTTGTTTTGAAAAAAAGAATGGAGTTTTTAGAGCTGCTGCAGAACCCGGAGAGTATCATATTGAATGTATTTAGAGTATTTAGTCACTTGACTTGAAGAATAATCTTTGCTTAAATATAGAATTATACGATAAGCAGTTGAGGCAGCTGACTGGAAGAAGGTAGGAGCCGTGAAGAATCAAACATACATTTTAAGTCATTTGGCAGATATATTTCATACGGGAGTTTTTATTCTGCAGGAAGGGAAATTAAGCTGTTATGAAGAAAGCATGGAATATAATCCTATATATAATAATGACAATCTTCGTCTCAGGTTGATTCACAGTGCGGATGCACAGAGAGAACCGGTTGTTATAAGTGATGATTTTCGAGTCTTTTATATCTGTATTAAATGGGAGAATCTGTATTATATGATGGGGCCGCTGGGTACGCAGGTTATGAACCGGACACAGAGGCATCAGTTTTACCGCTCTTACGGCATTGATGAGAAATGGGAGAAGGGCCTGCACTGTCATACATTGATGGAGATTTTGCAGATTGCGGGGTTATTTTCGAATCTGGTTACGGGTGAGGAATATACAGACCAGCAGCTTGTGGATGCAAATTATCATGCTGCCACCAGTGTGGAGGAGCATAAGGAGCAGGCATGGTTTGACATTAAGTCTGAGGATGAAGATATATACCGGCATTCCTATCAGGAGGAGCGCAGGATTCTGGAGGCGGTAAAGGCAGGTAATGTGGAAGAAGCAGTTCGCTTATCGAAGGAAATGGATTCTAATATCGGCAGATTGGGAGAAAGTGAAGTGGAGCACTGGAGGAATCTGTCAATCGTGGCGGCGGCATTGTGCGCAAGAGCGGCTATTGAAGGCGGCGTGATGCCGGCGGCTGCCTACCGGCTCAGCGGATTTTACATTAATAAAAGTACGGCGTGCAAGGATATCACGCAGATCCTGATCTACCGCAACCATGTGATCGAAGAGCTGACAAAGCGTGTGCGGGATCAAAAGGGCAGACGGCATACATCAAGCTACACGGAACAGTGTAAGGATTATGTGTACAGACATTTCAGAGAGAAGATTTATCTGGATGATATTGCGGATACGATGGGGATCAGCAGCAGCTACCTCTCACGTCTTTTTAAAAAGGAGACGGGGATCAGTTTGCAGGATTTTATTAATGACGTCCGGGTGGAGAAAGCAGCGAACCTGCTGATCTATTCGGAAGAGACCTTGCCGGGAATTGCAGAATATGTGAATTTTCCGACCCAGAGCTATTTTGGAAAGGTATTTAAACAGAGGATGAAGATGACTCCCAGACAGTATCGGGAATTGAATAAGCCTGCAGAATTTTATACTCCATTGGAGCATCCCGTAATGCATGCCCCTGCGGGGCGGGCGGACTAAAGTCCGATGAGGTATACTCTGTTGGAGCATCCCGTAATGCATGCTCCTGACGGAGCGGGCGGACTTTGTCCGACAAGGTATGGAAGGAAATAAAATTAAGCAGAATAGGAAAAATAGGTAAAAATAAGAATAAAAAATACAAAATAAAGATATAAAAAGGAGCTTTCTAGTGTTAATCTATACCCAATCGAGCATCCCGTAATGCATGCCCTGCGGGCGGGTGGACTTCGTCCAATAAGGTATAGGCACAAAGGGAGCTCTTATTTTTTGAAAGCTTGGG
Source organism: uncultured Dorea sp. (assembly GCA_947647815.1). Classification (GTDB taxonomy): domain Bacteria; phylum Bacillota; class Clostridia; order Lachnospirales; family Lachnospiraceae; genus Sporofaciens. Next base: position 9,285 of record CANSLW010000027.1, read on the forward strand.
CAATAGAAGAAGATGAGATAGGAGGATGGGAACATGTTATCTGAGCGTTTTTATGGAATGGGAGAGCCATTGATTCAGAGAGAAAGCGACACCGGGGTTATGGCAGCGGAATATCTTGACCTTGTGAAGGCAGTAGGCTGTACGGCCTATCGTTCATGGATGCATCTGACAGACATCCTGAAGGATCCGGTGACGCCGGATGAGGAGGTACTGGCGGCTCATAAAAGACTTCTTGACAGAGCGGCAGAGCTTGATCTGGAGGTGACAGGTATGAGCCATGAATGGTTTTTGCCGGAAGGGTGTAAGCAAAAAAAGGGACATGCTGTGCCAAAGCGTGACCTTACGGAAGGGAGCCTTTACATGCAGACTCTTCACATGCTTGAAGAATCTTGGTGCACGCAGGCAAAGCTTTTTCCACAGGTGGGCAACTGGGAAATCGGAAATGAGTGGAATCTGAATGCATTTTTACATCCGGATGGATTTTTGGACGATGCGGGAGCAGAGCCTTTTACGGCGGATGAGAAGATGGATATTGCTATTGATCTGATGTATTTTTCTGCAAAGGGAATAAGGAAAGGGAATCCGAATGCGAAGGTTACCTGTTTTTCGCCGGCTCTTTCTACACCGTGGCTGGGGGGAGACCTGCCGGAGTATTTCCCGCCTATGTACGGGATAGCGTGGACATTGGATAAGATGTATAAGCGGATTAAGTCCGGGGAGTTCTGGTCAGATAATACGGATGATTACTTTGATATGCTGTCATGGCATCCGTACCAGATGAGTGTAGACCAGAGCAAGGTTGGTATGGATTTATTCTTAGACATCTTTGAGCCGGATCATCTGTGGAAAGATTATAATGATGCCGCATACAGAGTCATGTGTAAATATGGCGACGGGCATAAGCAGGTAATTCTTACGGAAGTTGGATTTACAGACTGCGGCGATGAGAAAGAGGAGATAAAGCGTGCAGAATATACACGTAAGCTGTTAAGGATAGCAGCGGAGCTTCCTTATGTGCGGACTATATACAATTTCCGTCTGCTCAACGAGGAAGGGATGCTTAAGAAAGCCGGAATCGAAGATAATCAGATTGGCGGTCTTGCGGAGGTGTATTTTGGCTTCTTCGAGGAGCCGTGGCATGAGTGTAAGCCGAGAAAGAAGGCTTATGTTCTGCAGGAGCTGACAGGGAGCAAGGAAGATCTCGCTGCAGCTGGAAGAAAAGTTGCAGCAACAAGAAAAACAAAATAATCGGGTAAACACATACAAAATAAGAACAAAAACATCAAAATAAAGATATAAAATCAAACATGGAAAAGATATACTTATCATAAAGAAAAAAGACGCGCGCGCAAAACATAGCACATGACGATGTGCAAAGCATTTAAAAATAACAAAGAAATCGTGTCTGTAAAGAGATTCAGACGCGAGAACGGAGGAGAAAAATGTTTAGTTTTGCATCGAAAACAAATAATCCGAATACAAAGCTTGGCTGGAATGACCGGCTTGGCTATGGTATGGGTAACTTTGGTATGGCATGGGTAAACGGCATGATGTCCGCTTTTCTTATGAAATACTTAACAGACGTATCTTTGGTTGACGCAGGAGTAGTTAGTGCAATTATTGCTATTTCAAAATTATTTGACGGTGTGTCCGATCTGATCATGGGACGCATCGTAGATGGGACGCATTCGAAATTCGGAAAGGCAAGAGTATGGTTACTTAGAATGTGTATCCCGATGGCAATAGCAACGGTTCTGCTGTTCAGTGTGCCGTCTGGTATGACAGGGGTTATCAAATACATATATGTCTTTATCCTTTATAATCTTGTAAATGCAGTATTCTATACGGCAATGTTTGTCCCGTATAATTCACTGATCTCACTGAGTACAACGGATAGTTATGAGCACGGAATGCTTGGAAATATCAGTATGATCTTCCAGACCATTGCCAATATCTGTATGAACACTTTCTTTATGGCAATGGTAGTGAAATTCTCCGGTGCTGCTGAGCCATATATGGCAGAGGCGCAAAAAGGCTGGACGATGGCAACGATTATAGTAGGTGTTATTATTATTGTATCCGCCATAATCTGCGTATGCGGAACAAAGGAAAGGACAGCTGCACAGGCAGAGAACGGTGAGAAACCAAAGGATGAGGTGTCTGCAGGAAAGGCGTTGAAATCCCTGTTTACCAACAGATACTGGCTGTCCATGATCTTTGCGATGTTTGTGATCTTCTTTATCATTGTTATGTATTCCGCGGGTGCGATCTACTACTGTGCGGATGTACTTGGAGATTACGCTCTTTACACTCCGGTAAATAACGCGCTGTCTATCGCACAGTTTGCAACCATGTTCTTCACCCCGTTTTTCATGAAGAAATTCGGAAAGCATATGACATATATGGTGGGACTTGTAGGCATGGGACTTGGTTTCCTTGGAACCGGATTCGCCGGAACAAATGTTGCACTCCTCGTTCTTTTCAATGCGCTTAAGGGTATTGGCCTTGGAGCAGCCGGCGGTATGGCATTCGGAATGGTTGCCGATACGCTGGAGTATGGAGAGTGGAAAGATGGATTCAAGACAGTTGGTATGGGAAATGCGGCAATATCCGCAGCTCAGAAGCTTGGTCTTGGAATCGGGCAGGTTGTACTTGGATGGATTCTTGCGTTCGGAGGATATGACGGAGCGGCATCAGTTCAAAGTGAATCCGCGAAAGCAGCAATCTCTGTTATTTATAACTGGCTGCCAGTTGGAATGATTGTTGTGACATTTTTCGTTATGCTGACTTATAAGCTTGATAAAGAACTTCCGGATATTCAGAAAGAACTGGAAGAACGACATAATCAGAAATAAGATGATACAAGCGTCAAAAGGTCATGTGTTTCATGCTTGCATGAAACAACATGACTTTGAGACGCGTAAAACACTGAAAAGTAGCCATTTTTCATAGAAAAATGAGCGGATTTGAGGTGTTTTAGAATTGCGGGAGTGCTTTGGCACGGAGTAATTCGTGTATCATGAGCGTCAAAATACCTTTTGACGCTTACATTATAATATAGTGCCATGGCTGTCTTTAAAAGAGGAGGCAAAGATTATGAGTGAATATATAGTAAATACAACCAGTGGAAGAGTGAAAGGCTACGAAAGAGACGGGCGCATTGATTATCTCGGGATTCCTTATGCTGAGGCGCCGGTTGGGAAGCTTCGGTTTAAGCGGTCTGTACCGAAAAAACCATGGGAAGATATATGGGATGCAAAGGAGTACGGTGAGATTCCGATTCAGTTAAATGACGGAAAGGTAGTCGGGGAGGAAGAATGTCTGACGGTTAATGTACAAAGGCCGCTTACAGGGGAGAAGCTTCCGGTTTTCATCTGGATATATGGAGGCGGTTTTAATACGGGATATTCGTCTGATGAAATGTACCGGGGCGAGGCATTTGTAAAGGAGGGGATATTGTTTTTTTCCTTTAATTACCGACTGAATGTGTTAGGATTTTATGACTTTACGACCTATCCGGGGTGTGAGGATTTTGATTCTAACTGTGGATTGTCCGATCAGATTCTTGCGTTGAACTGGATTCGCGACAATGTAGAAGCCTTTGGCGGAAATCCGGAAAATATTACGATAGGCGGGGAGTCAGCAGGAGGAGCGAGCGTGGTAAATATGCTGGCATGTCCGGGCGTGAAAGGAATTTTCCAAAAAGCGATTGTACAGAGCGGCCTGCCAAACTGTATGATGACGCACCAGACGGCGAGAGAGAATATTGATTTGTTCCTTGAAGGCATGCGCTGGACCGAGAAGGATCTGCCGAAGCTTCGTATCGAAGATCCAAAGCTGTTCCTGGTTGGAAATGAATATGTGGCAAAGCATCATCAGTATAAAAATCCGGGTATGTTCCTGCCGGGACCGGTTCAGGACGACCTGATGCCGGTGCGTCCTATTGATGCGATCCGGAAGGGATCGGCTAAGGATGTGCAGCTGATCATCGGAACGAATATGCACGAAGGCACAATGTTCGTCCACCCTGAGGACACGGGGTTCCCAAATAGCTGGACGATGATTACGGAGATGATGGAGAAGAATAAGCATGCAGATATGATTCCGCAGATTGTAAGGTTTTACCATCCGTCAACAGACGATTCATTTTCAGAATATAAAGATTCCTCTACTTCTATGGCTTCTGCAATCCCGCCGCTTAGCGGGGATGTAAGGCAGGCAGGAGGAGATCCGTTCATACGGTTTGCTACAGATTATGCTTTTGAGATGCCGGCTGTCAAGGTAGCGCAGGGGCAGAAAGAGCATACGCCGGATGTGTGGATGTACCGCTATGAGCTGGTCACAGAGGCGGGGATCAAGACTGGCTGGAAGGCGTCTCATGCCTTTGAACTTCCGGCGGTATTCGATAAGCCGGATCATCCCTTTGCACATTTTGTCTATGAGGGAGAATCAGAAGAAGTTTTCCGGAATATTGTAAGGGATATGCACGGCGACTGGGTGAATTTCATAAAGAACGGTGAGCCGAATGCTGACTGGCCGAGATTTGAAGGAGCGGATTCACCAGTCCGTATCTATGACAGGAAGACGAGAACAGAAAAGCTTGACCGCAGGAGGCTTATGAAGGTGTGGGGAGAAGCCAGATTTTATGAGGATTAAACTAGATGATGTAAAGAGGAGAGCGCTATGAGTATGCCAGAATACATGAAAGATTCCAATTGGATCTGGAGCCCGGACTGGAGTGCCGAGGACAAAGACTGTCCCAGAATCATGCTTTTCAGAAAGAAAATAAACGTGAAAGAGGAGCCCTATGAGGGGAGACTTAAGATATCCGCAGATACCAGATATAAATTGTATATCAATGCCCGATTGGTGGAAGTGGGGCCAAGCAGGGGGGATCATCAGGTATGGTTCTATGATACGATTGATATTCTTCCATATTTAAAAAAGGGAATTAATATTATAGGTGTGTCTGTGCTTCGGTATCCGGAAAATCCCGTAGCAGGAAATCATGGAATGTTCCGGACCTCCGTGCCGGGCTTATATGTGACTGGAAAAATTGAAGATATGGTCGGGGAAGAATACGACGTATCTGCTGATGCTTCATGGAAATGTATGATAGATAAAAATGTCACTTTTTATCGGGAGGAGGAGCGCTTTGCCCCGCTTGTCATCCATGAAAATACAGCAGGTAATCCTATGATATTCGGATGGAAAAATATCCAGTATGATGACCGTCACTGGAAACAGGCGAAACCCTATATAAAAAAGCTTGTTCCGGAGGCGGTCAGTCCGGGAAATTTGAAGCCGAGAAATATCCCATATATGTATCGAAAAAAGGGTAGATTTAAGAATGTGATGGATATGAAGAAATCTGAGCATACAAGGGCAGAATGGCTGGCTTTTTTAAGCGGTGAAAGAGAACTTACCTTTTCTTCGCATACCGAAGTAATCGTGGAACTGGATGCCGGAGAAGAGATGACCGGTTATATAAAAGCGGCTTTTTCAGGCGGAAAGGGTGCGGCGGTATCAATTCTTTATTCGGAAAGCTACGTGCAGGAAGGGTTTGTCGGACCGGAGCATATTCCAATCAAGGCAGACCGTCTGGATAAAGAAAAAGGACATCTGCAGGGATATGAAGATGTCTATCATACAGCGGGATTTGGGACAGAACAAGAGCAGGAGATTTATGAGCCATACTGGTTTAGGACATTTCGATTTGTCCGCCTGCATATTAAGACTGGAGAAGAGGATCTGACATTTCATGGTCTTGATTATGAAGAGACCGGGTATCCTCTGGAGATATCTACTTCGGTCAGAACTTCAGACAGATCCTTAAGGGAGATTTGGGAAATTAGCGAGCGCACGTTAAAAAGGTGTATGCATGAAACCTATGAGGACTGTCCGTTTTATGAACAGCTGCAATACATTATGGATGCGAGGACGCAGATTTTGTATACCTATGCGGTAAGTGCGGATGACCGTCTTGCAAGGAAATGTATGGATGATTTAAGGAGGTCTCAGCGTTATGACGGAATGCTGAACTGTTCTTATCCCAACTGCAATACGAATGTGATTCCGGGATTTTCTATTTATTACATTTTGATGGTATATGACCATATGATGTATTTTGGGGATCGCATGCTGGTGGCGGAGCATATGCCGGCAATCGATCAGATCCTGCATTATTTTGAGCGTCATCTGACAGAAGAGGGGTATGTGGAAAAGGTCGGCGGCATTAACATGGAGGCAAGATTCTGGTCATTTATTGACTGGGCCGATGAGTGGAACGATACCAGCGGTATGCCGACTGCGGGGCTTAAGGGACCTTTGACGATGGAAACATTGTTATATATTTATGGACTGCAGCATGCCGGAAGCCTGGCAGACTTTCTTGGCAGGAGTGAGGAGGCGAGGCTGTATCGTGAAAGAGCGAAGAAGGCTCAGGAAGCTTTGCGGAAATATTGTATGGGTGATAATGGAATGCTGCAGGATGGACCGGGAATTGAAGAATACAGCCAGCATTGTCAGGTTTTTGCACTTCTTACAGATACCATAGATATAGAATCAGGGAAAACAAATCTATTAAGAACAATCAAAGAACCAGGTTACACACAATGTACGGTTGCCATGCGGTTTTATCTATTCCGTGCATTGGAGAAGACAGGATTGTATGCTTATACGGATCAATACTGGAATACGTGGAGGAATATGGTAAAGATGCACTGTACCACTTGTGTAGAGTCAGAGGCATACTCAAGAAGTGAATGTCATGCGTGGGGCTCGCTGATCCTTTATGAGCTTCCAAGCATTACACTTGGCGTACGGCCTGCAGCTCCGGGTTACAAAAAGGTCAGAATAGCCCCGGTGCCGGGATATCTTACGAATGCCTCTGGTGTTGTGAAAACTCCGGTGGGAAATATCCGCGTGTCATGGAAAATTGAGAATGGTGCATTTAAGATTGATTATGAAGTACCGCAGAATATTGAAGTGGTGAGATAAGAATCATCGAGAGAAAGGAATGAATATATTATGGAAAGGAAATATCCGAATTTAAGTAGACCGATTACTCTTGGAAGGACAACCTTTCGCAACAGAATGTTTTCCGCGCCGATGGGCGGAACAGATATTACAAATGACGGCTGCATCGGGCCAAAATCTACAGCATTTTATGAATTGCGGGCAAAAGGCGGAGCCGGAGCGGTTACAGTCAGTGAGTTGATGGTGCATCCAAAGACAGACGCATCTCATGCATATCATCTGGATACAGCAATTTTAAATTCACTGGCGTCTGCAGCCTATACGGCTGATGCCATCAGACGCCACGGTGCGATGCCGAGCATTGAGCTGTCTCATTCCGGCATGTATGCGGGAACCTATATGACAGATAAAACGAAACAAAAAAGCATGAATCAATGGGGACCGTCTGATACAGTCCGTCCAGATGGTGTAGAAGTGAAGGCACTTACCAAGGAAATGATCGATGATATTGTAGCTTCTTATAAAGAAGTAGCCGGTCTGGTAAAGCGCGCGGGATTTGAAATGCTGATGATTCATGGAGGACACGGGTGGCTTCTGAATCAGTTCTTTTCTCCGTATTTTAACAAAAGAACGGATGAATACGGAGGAACTCTGGAAAACCGATGCCGTCTGGCGGTTGAAGTGTTAAAGGCTGTCCGCGAAGCGGTAGGGCCATTTTTCCCAATTGAATTCCGTCTGAGCGGCTCAGAATTATTTGAGGGCGGCTATAATCTGGAAGAGGGCTGCCGCATCGCGCAGCAGATCGAGCCGTATATTAATCTTCTGCATGTTTCGGCGGGAACCTATCAGAGAGGGTTTGGGGATACGCATCCTTCTATGTTTAAAGAGCACGGATGTAATGTATACTTAGCAGCGGAAATTAAAAAACACGTGTCAGTTCCGGTGGCAACCATCGGAGGATTAAATGATCCGGCACAGATGGAAGAGATCATAGCAAGCGGCAAGGCAGATGTTGTCTATATGGCAAGAGCGCTTCTGGCTGACCCGTATCTCCCAAGAAAGGTTGTGGAGAACCGTGATGAAGAGATTGTAAGATGTCTGCGCTGTTTTACCTGTATGGCGGAGCGTGCGGCAACCTCAACCAGAAGATGTACGGTAAATCCGCTGATTGGACGGGAGATAGAAGGAGATGAGATTTCTCCGGCACCGGCAAAGAAGAAGGTGCTTGTTGCGGGCGGCGGTCCGGGAGGATTGTATGCGGCCTATACGGCGGCAAGAAGAGGACATCAGGTGATTCTGTGTGAAAAGGAATCCGAAGCAGGCGGAATCTTAAAAAGCGAGCAGGCGCTTCCATTCAAGCATGAGATGTATGAATTGGCAGGAACTTATAAGCTTCTGGCAGAGAAAGCAGGCGTGGAGATCCGCCTGAATACAGAGGTGACAAAGGACTATGCAGAGAAAGAAAATGCAGATGCACTGATTATTGCGGTTGGATCTAAACCACTGGTTCCGCCGATTCCGGGCCTTGACGGAGACAATGTAGTTATTGTGAACAATTATTATCTGGAAAAGGATAAAGTAGGTGATGATGTAGTAGTATTCGGCGGAGGTCTTGCAGGATGTGAATGTGCGATCCACCTGGGGATGGAGGGGAAAAAGGTTCATCTGGTAGAGATGCGGGACGAACTTGCACCGGATGCAAATGTACGCCACCGTCCGCTGCTTCTTAAGGAGATCGAAAAGTACGTGACGGTACATACAGGGTATAAGGGACTGGAGGTCCAGGAAGAAGGAATCCTCTGCGAGGATAAAGACGGACAGAAGGTTCTGGTTCCGGGCAGGTCTGTGATTTGTGCACTGGGGCAGCGTTCCAGAACAGAGACGGCAGAAGAACTTCAGGATGCGGCTCCATTTGTCAGGGTGATTGGAGATGCGGCAAAGGTATCAACGATTACAAATGCGGTATATTGGGGATATCATGCAGCATTGGATATTTAATTCTGAATTTTATTTCCGCGGGCAACGAGCCAAGTGACTGTTTGCAGGCATTTGGCGACTGCCGCGAGGGTCATATACCCCGATGCTCTGCATCGTTGCTTGCCTGATACCTGGAGGATGGAAAACTTCGTCTGGAAGGGAAGTTTATTCTGACTGGAGTGAAGCAGACAGAATATACCAATGCAACTACTACACAGGTTGCGTACAGTTACGTAGATATAACAAAATTGGAAGATATAAATGGGTGGTTTTATGTAGTCGGATAAAATGAATAAAATCAATATATTGTGTGAACAAAGAAAGATTAAGACAAAATGTACAGTATGGATTGTGTATAACGGTGAACAGAATTCGTCGAAAAGAGATATATGGAAGCAATATATGGCCCCAGTAAAGATTGGGGTAAAGATTCGGGAGATTCAATAGTCAGATTTTTGTATTGACAATCAGCCGCCAGAATTATATACTTAGCATTGTAAATGTAAATCATTGATTCAGACCGAGAGGAGGAGCAGCTATGAGACAGTTTAAACAGTTATTTCAGAATATTACTTTGGCAGTTACAGAGAGCGGGTTGCCCGAATTTCGTTTTTGGACAGAATAGAAGCTGTCAGTGCGTCTGTTTATAAGTCTGTTATCTTATTTCCATGAGAAGAAATTCAGATAATCCGGCATCTCTGGTGTTCAGAGGTGTTTTTTTGTGCTCATTTTTAGAAATGCACAAAGAAATATCTCACAGAAAAGAGAGGATTATATGAAGATAGTAAATGGAGTCTATACTTCGGCAAAAATATTCACAGATACAATTGAAGATTATGCGGCAGCGCAGATACAGATGCTTTGCGACAATGAAGCATTCGAAGGCTGTACGATAAGGATTATGCCTGACGTTCATCCAGCGAAAGTAGGAACAATAGGTTTTACTTCTACGGTGGGAAAAAGAATTCTTCCTAACGTTGTCGGCATTGACATTGGCTGCGGTGTGACATTGGCAAAATTAAAACAGAGAAAGACAGAATTCCAGAAGTTAGACAAGGTGATTCGGGAGAATGTACCGTCTGGATTTGGGATTCGCAAAAAAATGCATCGTTTCATTCAGGAGTTCGATTTTCTGGATTTAAATTGCATTGAGCATATCCATATAGAGAAGACGGAGTTGAGTCTTGGCACGCTTGGCGGAGGGAATCATTTTATCGAGCTTGACCAGGATGAAGAAGGAACTCTCTATGCTGCAGTTCATTCCGGCAGCCGCAGGTTAGGAAAAGAAGTGACGGAATACTATCTGGCAGAGGGTCAGAAGGAGTTAAAAAAGAAGGGAATCTCTGTTCCGTACGAATTGACTTATCTTGAAGAAGGGCTGATGGAGAGATATCTGCGGGATATACAGGTGGTTCAGGAGTTTGCAGAATTGAACCGGCGAGCGGTGTTAGACGAACTGGCAAGAGCAATGAAATGGAAGGTGCAGGAGCAGGACTCCTGTGCACATAATTATATCGAGGATTCAGGAGAGGAAATGATTCTGCGAAAAGGCGCAATCTCTGCAAGAGAGGGTGAACCGATAATTATCCCTGTCAATATGCGTGATGGAATTCTGCTTGGCGTGGGGAAAGGGAATACAGATTGGAATTACTCGGCGCCGCATGGAGCAGGGAGGAAGATAAAGAGAGAAGATGTAAAATCAAGATTCACCGTATCCCAGTATAAGGCGGAGATGAAAGGTGTCTACAGTTCCTGCATAGGAAAAGATACGTTGGATGAAGCGCCTTTTGCTTACCGGAGCCTTCGAGATATAGAGGAATGGATTGGAGATACGGTAGAAATCAGTAAGAGAATTAAGCCTGTTTATAATTATAAGGCAGGAAATGAGAGGTGATGTATTATGATAATACAGTTGAGTTCAGGACAGGGACCTGCGGAATGTGAACTGGAAGTAAAGAAGCACATTTGTTTGGCTTGGCATAAACGTAGAAACCGTCTTTGTGTTCCCGGTAACAGCGGGCTGTCACTTTTTTTAAAGAGGGACCGATTCTGTCTGGATTGAAGGGTATGTGATGCTGTTAAATAACAACAGTCCTGTATAATCTGCCAGATTCATAGTTTTACAGTGGAAAACAGAGTCAGGTCCAATATAGATAAAAGAGTAATAACATTGCATTTTAAATGAAGGCATTTTATAATAAGGACTGTGAGATAAACGAAATAAAAATGCTCAGTTTAGAATCCAAAAGGAGATTAAGTAGAAATCATATTCGGAGGCCAGGCGGCATAAGCCGTTAAATGCAAATGGTGTGACAGAGGAAGAGATTGAGAACTGGATGTAGGATTTTGGGAGGATAAAACGGATGGTAAAACAGATTGTAAGAGACGTTATTTTTCTGGGACAAAAATCAGAACCAGCGACCAGGGATGATCTGCAGACAGGAAGAGACCTGCAGGATACTTTGAATGCGAACCGCAGCCGTTGTGTTGGTATGGCGGCAAATATGATTGGTGTGAAGAAAAATATTATCATTGTCAATATCGGAAACATGGATATTGTGATGTTCAACCCGGTGATCGTCTCAAAGAGCGGACCTTATGAAACAGATGAAGGATGTCTGTCACTGGATGGTGTCCGTAGGACGGAGCGTTATAAAAAGATAGAGGTAGAGTATTTTGATTTCAGTTGGAAAAAGCAGAGACTGAAGTTAAGAGACTGGCCTGCACAGATAGCACAGCATGAGATCGATCACCTTTCCGGCAGGATTATATAGTTATAGAAATGAAACCAGAGGGCAGGTGAGTTTCGTATGGCATTATGGGCAATCGGTGACTTTCATTTGAATTTTTCTACGGACAAGCCAATGAAGGTTTTCGATTCAGTTTGGAAGAACCATGAGAAGAAAATAGAAAAATCCTTCAGAAAGATGGTAAAGCTGGATGATACAGTTGTGATTACAGGCGAGCACAGCTGGGGATGTAATCTGGAAGAATGTGCAAAGGATCTTGAATTTATAGAAGCGTTTCCGGACAGAAAAATAAATACAGATGATCGGAGAACCCTGAAGCAGATTGCTTTGGGGTTTTTGCATGAGTTGCCTTTACTCCTAGACAATTCCAATATTGAAGTAATGAATGATAAAAGATCATAGGGGCTGGTTATATCATAAGTTTTTCTAATGATATAACCGCGAAAATAAAATTGTTTTATACAAATGAAAAATATACAATAATTGCAAATAAACGCAGGCAAGGAGGAAGGAACATGAATCAGGTAAAAAAGAAATTAGGATTTGGCTG
>CANSLW010000028.1 GCA_947647815.1 uncultured Dorea sp.
AAGTGGAAGAACTGGTGAAGAAAACGGCAGATTTGGATCGCTATCAGTCCGCTCCTGAGAAAGAAGAAGACTTAGAGAAGATACCGGTGCTTGAGCGAAAGGACATTTCCAGAGAGATTGAACCTATCGTGAATGAAGAGATGAACCTGGCGGGCGTGCCGGTGGTCTTCCATGAGATCGAGACCAATGGAATCGGATATCTGGATGTTCTGTTCGATATCTCTGGCGTCAGGGAAGAATTGCTTCCTTATGTGGGAATCCTCCAGTCAGTTCTTGGAATTATCGACACTGAGAACTATGGTTATGGCGAATTATTTAATGAGATTAATGTTCATACCGGAGGAATCGGAACATCCTTAGAGCTTTACACAGATGTGACGAATATCCGGGAGAAGGCGTTTAAGGCGACATTTGAGATTAAGGGTAAAGCGCTGTACAGTAAGCTTCCGGTGGTGTTTTCCATGATGAGTGAGATCCTGACGGAGTCGAAGCTTGATGACACCAAGAGGATTAAAGAGATTCTTGCCATGCTGAAATCAAGGCTTCTGATGCGTTTCCAGTCCTCCGGACATACAACGGCCGCTCTTCGTGCCATGTCCTATGCGTCTCCGTCCGCGAAGCTCAAAGATATGACCAACGGAATTGAGTTCTATGAGGTGGTTTCACGTGTAGAAGAGCATTTTGATGAAGAGAAGGGACGTCTGACAGAGGCGCTTAAGAGTCTTGCCGAACAGCTCTTCCGCCCGGAGAATATGATGATCAGCTATACAGCTTCTAAGGAGGGGTTAGAAGGAATCGAGACACACATTGAGGAATTGAAGAAAAGTCTGTATCATGGCACACCGAAGGAAGAGCCCTGTATCATTCACTGTGAGAAGAAGAATGAAGGTTTCAAGACAGCTTCTAAGGTACAGTATGTGGCAAGAACCGGCAATTTTATCGATCATGGTGCATCATATACCGGCGCTTTGCAGATCTTAAAGGTGATTTTAAGTTACGATTATCTGTGGCAGAACATCCGTGTCAAGGGCGGAGCCTATGGCTGTATGAGCAGCTTCAATCGTGTCGGCGAGGGCTATTTCGTATCCTACCGAGACCCGAATCTGAAGCGTACGGTAGAAGTATATGAGGGTGTTGTAGATTATCTTAAGAACTTTACTGTCAGTGAGCGCGACATGACCAAATATATCATTGGAACCATGAGCAATATCGATCAGCCCATGACTCCGGCAATCAAAGGCGAACGATCTATGAACCTGTATATGAACAAGGTAAGCGCTGATATGATCCGCGAAGAACGCAGTCAGATCTTAGACGCAACCCAGGATGACATCCGCGCTCTTTCCCGCGTGGCAGAAGCTGTGTTGAAAGCAGAGCAGCTCTGTGTTATCGGCAGCGAGGAGAAGATAGAAGAAAGTAAAGATATGTTTGAAAATATTACAGGCTTTTAAAGTATGGCAAGAAACTAACAGGAACAGGAGAACCCATGAAAAAAGATTATAAATCCGGCTTTGTAACCCTGATCGGCCGTCCTAATGTAGGCAAATCCACACTTATGAACCACTTGATCGGCCAGAAGATCGCAATTACCTCAAACAAGCCCCAGACGACCCGCAACCGTATCCAGACGGTCCTGACTACGGAAGAAGGTCAGATTGTATTTGTCGATACTCCAGGAATCCACAAGGCGAAGAATAAGCTCGGCGAATATATGGTAAATATTGCAGAGCGGACATTGAATGAGGTAGATGTGGTATTATGGCTCGTAGAGCCGACTACTTTCATCGGAGCAGGCGAACAGCATATTGCGAAGCAGCTTAAGAAAGTAAAGACACCGGTGATACTTGTCATTAATAAGATTGACAGTGTGAGACGAGAAGAAGTATTTCCTGCAATCGATGTATATAAGGATATATATGATTTTGCAGAGATTGTTCCGGTCTCTGCAAGAAACGGAGATAACACGGATGAACTGATTCGTGTCGTGATGAAATACCTGCCTTATGGTCCACAGTTTTATGATGAAGATACCGTGACTGACCAGCCGGAGAGGCAGATTGTGGCGGAACTGATTCGTGAGAAAGCACTCCACTGTCTGCAGGATGAGATTCCTCACGGCATTGCCGTTGCCATCGACCAGATGAAGGCAAGAAACAAGGTTATGCACATCGAAGCAACGATTATCTGTGAGCGGGATTCCCACAAGGGGATAATTATTGGCAAACAAGGAAATATGTTGAAAAAGATAGGCAGCACGGCAAGGTTCGAGATTGAAAAGATGCTGGAAATGCAGGTAAACCTCAAGCTTTGGGTTAAAGTGAAGAAGGACTGGCGTGACAGTGAATTCCTGATGAAAAATTTTGGATATCGGGAAGAAGAATAAAATGACAGGTCTGTGGGATAACCTAGTCTTATAACCTGCCAGGCAGGATACAAAAGGACGAGGTGACGTTTATGGAAGAAGAATACTGGCAACGGTTCCTTCAGACGGGAAAGATAACGGATTATCTCTATTATAAAGGAATGACGATCTGTAAACAGGTCATGGACAGTTACGAAAGCGGTGAAAGCAGTGAATCAGATAACAGTAACAGGCATGGTGCTTGCGGCGGCGCCTGTTGGTGAATATGACAGACGCATCGTGATTCTCACGAAAGAACGAGGGAAGATATCCGCATTTGCAAGAGGGGCAAGAAAGCCTAACAGTGCGCTGGTAGGCGTGACAAGTCCATTTTCCTTCGGAGAATTTACCGTATATGAGGGGCGGACATCTTATACATTGATGTCGGCCTCTATTTCCAATTATTTTCAGGAATTGCGTCTGGATGTGGAAGGTGCATACTATGGATTTTATTTTATGGAACTGGCAGGATACTATGCCCGTGAGGCAAATGATGAAACAGAGCTTTTAAAGCTTCTTTATCAAACATTCCGGGCATTGGTGAATCCGAACATACCTAACCGCCTGATTCGTTATATTTATGAGCTTAAGGCAGTTACGGTCAACGGGGAGGGCCCCCAAGTGTTCGAATGTATCTGCTGTCGAGGGAAGGCCTCTGAGTTGATGTTCAGTGTGAAGAGAGGGGGGCTGGTATGCAGCCGGTGTATGGGACGGGTTTCGGATACCCGGACACTGAATCCTTCTACTTTATATACATTGCAGTACATCATCTCATCTTCTGTTGAGAAGCTGTATACATTTGTTGTGACAGAGGAAGTATTGGAAGAATTAGAGACTGTAGTAACAGATTATCTTGCTGAATATGTGGGAAAACATTTTAAGTCGTTAGACATATTGAAAACGATTATACTGTAACTTTTTGTTTTATAGGGGGGGTTACAGGCGGCAGTCCCACTTTTTTGGGGGAGTATCAGAATATTTGAATAATTTGAAGAATAGTTTGAATTATCAGAAATTACTCTTGTCAATCATATTCAGTAAAGAGTATAATAATTATAAAAATATGTATGTCAGTTTTATATTTTGTATAAGGAGGTGTAAGAAGCGTGGAATTCAAGAATTGGATTTTAGATCGGTTGTTTGGCGTCGCATTAGATGAGAATGAAGGGGAAGAAGCTCGGGAAGAAACTTTGCAAGAAGAATGCATAGAATCAGAGGAACAACCGGCGCAGGAAGAACAACAGCTGGTAAAGAAGCCTGCTGCAGATCCTCTGGGATTATCCTGGGATCATCCGTTTATCAGGCTTTATGATTTGTGGACTGAGCAGGAAGTGAATGCACCGCTTCCGAGACTGAGGCTGGACCAGTGGGAGGACACGCCAGACGGCGCACTGGAACAAGAGCTGGCAGGATTGCGAAAAGCCTTGACGCTGGTTGCGGCAGATCGCTTAGAAAAGATAGCGGAAGGCCCTTTGGGACGTTCGAGTGATGAACGGGATGATCTGTTAAAGGATATATTGGCAGACGAGGATGACCTGTCAGAGAAGCAGGAAGTTTTGGAATCAGAGAAGGATACATCAGGGGAGCAAGACGGCGAGGAGACAAAGGAAGCTGAACAGGTAGAGCTGGATGCACTTCCTTTGGTGTATATTACAGAGGATCAATTATCTGCATGGCTGATTGTGTTCCCGCCGGTAGGACGGGGAAAAGAACTGGAACAAAGCATGTTGGAAAGGG
This sequence comes from uncultured Dorea sp., assembly GCA_947647815.1. Classification (GTDB taxonomy): domain Bacteria; phylum Bacillota; class Clostridia; order Lachnospirales; family Lachnospiraceae; genus Sporofaciens. The sequence goes on from CANSLW010000028.1 coordinate 4,139, forward strand.
TTCTGGAAGAAAGTAATGTCTGTTTTGGTGTGGATACAGAATTGGTAGAAGCATTGGCTGATAAGACGGACCGGTATTTTCATCTGTTTTCGATAGCAAAGGGAGAACCAGTACTTCATGGAAAGGACGGTTATATTGAAGATTTCTTTGAGCGTACGGTCAAGCAGAAGTTTGCAGAGAATGAGCATGGAAAAGTGGATTATTTTAACCTGAATCTTGTTCAGAATGTGGAAAAAGGCGACGTAATATGCCAGTTGGTTCCTCCTGTGGAAGGGATATCAGGAAGAACCGTTCAAGGTAAGGAGATTTCCTGTAAAGCAGGAAAATCTGCCGCGCTTCCGAAAGGACAGAACACGGAAGTAAGCGAGGATGGAACAAAGCTGCTGGCAATCAAATCAGGACGCGTGGAATTCAGCGGGAAAGGATTTCAGGTTAAATCAGTATTAGAGATTGACGGTAATGTTGATTTTTCTTCCGGAAACATCAATTTTGTAGGGGATGTGCATATCCACGGGGATGTGAGCAGTGGATTTACAGTCCGGACAGTCGGAGATATTACGATTGACGGTGTAGTGGAAGCGGCTGAGATAGAAGCAGGAGGCGATCTTATAGTCGCGAAAGGGATTTCCGGAGATTCACGGGCGGTAATCCGTGCTCATCATAATATTTATGCAATGTACATGGAGAATTGCTCTGTTCATTGCAGAGGAAACTTGCAGACGGACTGTATCGTTAATTGTGATGTATATTGTGATGGTGAGATTCAGGTACGCAGCGGCAGGGGTACTATTATCGGCGGACGGGTTCGTGCGGCAAGGGGGATCACTTCTAAGATAATTGGTTCAAAGTCAGAGAGTATTACTGCAATCTATCTGGGCGGGCAGCCTTGTGCAGATTATGAAAGAGCTTTTCTGATTGATAGCATAGAGAAGCTGGAAGCGGAGATGGAGAAGGTTGAACGGCAGCCGGAGAGTCCGGCCAGGACAAAACGTATGGCTAAGATTCGGCTCGATCTGTCTGTAGGAAGAATGAAACTTGCACAATTTGACAGAGAATTAAAGAAACTAAAAGAAAAGATAGAGGAACAGGGCGGCAGCCGGCTGAGATGTGACCTGGCATATCCTGGAATGGTACTTACAATCGGTGATGAGATGATGCATCTGACGAAAGAGACCAGTCTTGTAAATGCAAGGCTGATAGAGGGGGAGATTCGTCTGCTGTAGCATTTTTTCAATAATACTACTTGAAAACAATGGAGGTTGACGGTATAATAGGTAGCAATTGTACTCTTAGGGGTATAAATTATCTACAAGCATATAGAAGGTGAGGAAGAGGATATGGTTGAAAAGACGATGGAGAAGATTGTAGCACTGGCAAAATCCAGAGGATTCGTGTATCCGGGGTCTGAGATCTATGGTGGACTTGCGAATACATGGGATTACGGCAATCTTGGAGTAGAACTGAAGAACAATGTAAAGAAAGCCTGGTGGCAGAAGTTTGTTCAGGAATCTCCATATAATGTAGGTGTTGACTGTGCAATCCTGATGAATCCCCAGACATGGGTAGCAAGCGGACATCTGGGTGGATTCAGTGACCCTCTTATGGACTGTAAAGAATGTCATGAACGTTTTCGTGCAGATAAGATGATTGAAGACTATGCACATGAAAATGGAATTGATATCGGAGACAGCATTGATGGCTGGAGTCATGAGCAGATGGAAGCATATATCAAAGAGCACGAGATACCTTGTCCATCCTGCGGTAAGCATAATTTCACGGAGATCCGCGAATTCAATCTGATGTTTAAGACGTTCCAGGGTGTTACGGAAGATGCGAAGAGTGTAGTATATCTTCGTCCGGAGACAGCACAGGGAATCTTTGTAAACTTTAAGAATGTACAGCGGACTTCCAGAAAGAAGATTCCTTTCGGAATCTGTCAGATTGGTAAGTCATTCCGTAATGAGATTACGCCTGGTAACTTCACCTTCCGTACCAGAGAATTTGAGCAGATGGAGCTGGAGTTCTTCTGTGAACCGGATACAGACCTTGAATGGTTTGCGTATTGGAAGCAGTTCTGTCTTGACTGGTTGAATGCGCTGGGACTTAAGAAAGAAGAAGTCCGTTACCGTGACCATTCACCGGAAGAGTTAAGTCATTACAGTAAGGCAACTACGGATGTAGAGTTCTTATTCCCATTCGGATGGGGTGAGTTGTGGGGTATTGCTGACAGAACTGATTTTGACCTGACACAGCACCAGAATACATCCAAGCAGGATATGACATATTTTGATGATGAGAAGAAGACAAAATATATTCCATATGTTATCGAGCCTTCACTTGGTGCGGACCGTATGGTACTTGCATTCCTGTGCAGCGCATATGATGAAGAAGAATTAGAAGGCGGAGATGTAAGGACAGTTTTGCATTTCCATCCTGCGCTTGCGCCAGTTAAGGTTGGTGTACTTCCACTTTCTAAGAAGCTGGGCGAAGGCGCGCAGAAAGTATATGCACAGCTTTCTAAAAAATATAACTGTGAATATGATGAGCGCGGCAACATTGGTAAGCGTTACCGCCGTCAGGATGAGATTGGCACTCCATTCTGTGTGACCTATGATTTTGAATCTGAGGAAGATGGAGCGGTAACCGTACGTGACCGTGATACCATGGAGCAGGAGAGAGTGAAGATCGAAGATCTGGATGCATATTTTGCAAAGAAGTTTGAGTGGTAGAAGAATAGTTAAGGAAGAAGGCCTTAATGTATTGCAGAAGAAGAACTGCGGATACATTAAGGTCTTTTTATAATTATAATATAGAAAGCTTCGTTCCCTATATTATAAAAACTTCCGGGAAGATGTGCGCTCGTGCAAAAAGAGTATTATAGCCATGTGAAATCATACAAAAATTGCGGATAATATGACAATAAAAGAAAGCAGATTACACAAAAAATCCGTTGTACAAGCCATAAAGGAGTGTTATAATGACATCACATAGAATGCTGCCGGGGAGGCAGCTGGAACAGGAGGAAGATTTGAAGTGAGTGAGAAAAAGGATGGATTGATGTGGGCGCTTGTCAAAGAGAAGCCGGAGGAAGGATTGTGGATGAAGCGGGTGCCGATTCCGGAAGTAGGTCCGAATGATGTCAAGATTAAGATCAGAAAGACAGCCATCTGTGGAACAGATGTCCATATCTACCAGTGGAACGACTGGGCTCAGCACACCATACCGATTGGGTTGACAGCAGGCCATGAGTATGTGGGAGAAGTCGTAGAATATGGCGCCGGTGTACAGGGCTATAAAATAGGTGACCTGGTATCCGGTGAAGGACATATTACCTGTGGAAAGTGCAGGAACTGCCTGGAAGGCCATAAGGAGAATTGTAAGGATGCAAAAGGAGTCGGTGTGAACCGGAGTGGAGCTTTTGCAGAATATCTGGTGATTCCGGCATCGAATGTATGGCCGTGTAATCCGGCAATTCCAGAAGAATTATATTCGATTTTTGATCCATTTGGAAATGCTACTCATACGGCGCTTTCTTATGAGATGTTGGGGGAGGATGTACTGATAGCCGGAGCCGGACCGATAGGATGTATGGCGGCGGCTATTGCAAAGTTCTCAGGGGCAAGACATGTAGTAGTTACTGATTTGAATCCTTACAGGCTTGAACTTGCTGAAAAGCTTGGGGCAACCAGAACTGTGAATCTGAAAGAAGAGAAATTATCAGATGTTATGAAAGCAATCGGCATGACAGAGGGATTTGATGTGGGACTTGAGATGTCAGGCTCGCAGGCAGGACTGCATGATATGATTCATAATATGAAGCATGGCGGCAATATCGCACTTCTGGGACTTCAGAGAACGAACGCCACAGTAGATCTGGAGACCGTGATTTTTAACGGATTGAATATCCGTGGTATCTATGGAAGAAAGGTGTGGGATACATGGTATAAGATGTCTACGATGGTGCAGGCAGGACTTGATATTTCTCCAATTATTACACACCGTTTTGATATCAGAGATTACGAGAAGGGCTTTGAAGCGATGATATCCGGAATGTCAGGCAAAGTAATCCTTGACTGGTCACATATAAATGACTGATAATAAATATATTTAGTAGAGGAAAGGAATAAAAACATCATGGCACGTAAGGACGATATATTAAGTATCTATACAAAAGAAGTAGAAGGAATTAAAGAAGCAGGATTATTCAAAGGAGAGGCTCCGTTTATCTCGCCTCAAGGCGCAAGAGTGAAGCTGGAGGACGGAAGAGAACTTCTCTGTATGTGTGCGAATAATTATCTGGGGCTTGGCGATAATCCGCGCCTGATTGAAGCAGCAAAGAGAACTTATGATGAGAAGGGGTATGGAGTAGCCTCCGTACGATTTATCTGCGGAACTCAGGATATTCATAAGAGGTTAGAGAAGAAAATCTCAGATTTTCTGGGAACGGATGACACGATTCTGTATTCTTCCTGTTTTGACGCTAATGGAGGTTTGTTTGAGACGATTCTGACGGCAGAGGATGCAGTAATCAGCGATGAACTGAATCACGCGTCTATTATTGACGGCGTGCGTCTGTGTAAGGCAAAACGTTTCCGTTATAAGAATAACAACATGGAAGATCTGGAAGCAAAATTAAAAGAGGCGGATGAGGCTGGAGCAAGGATTAAACTGATTGCAACAGACGGTGTATTTTCCATGGATGGTATTATATGTAACCTCAAAGGAGTATGTGACCTGGCAGACCAGTATAATGCTTTGGTTATGGTGGACGACAGCCATGCGGTTGGTTTTGTAGGTAAGACAGGACGTGGTACGCCGGAATACTGTGGTGTACAGGACCGTGTGGATATTATCACAGGAACTCTTGGAAAGGCGCTGGGGGGAGCATCAGGCGGTTATACTTCCGGACGCAAAGAGATTATCGACCTTCTGCGTCAGAGAAGCCGCCCATATTTATTCTCTAATTCCCTTGCTCCGGCGATTGCAGGCGCCAGTATCGAATTATTCGATATGTTAGATGAGAGTACGGCGCTTAGAGATCATCTGGAAGAAGTAACGGCATACTATCGTAAAGAACTTGTGGATAATGGATTCGATATTATACCGGGAACCCATCCATGTGTGCCGGTGATGTTGTATGACGAGAAGACAGCGGCAGAATTCGCGAAGCGGATGATGGAGAAGGGTGTCTATGTGGTGGCATTCTCTTATCCGGTAGTTCCGAAGGGGAAGGCAAGAATCCGTACTCAGGTGTGTGCAAGCCATACAAAGGAAGATATCGACTTTATTGTAAAATGTTTCAAGGAAGTAAGAGATGAAATGAAGTAGCCATCGTTGTGTGGACTTTGACTTTGGAAGGACCATATGCTAGAATAGAAGAAGGAACAGATAATATAAGACATATCAGATCATAATATCTGGTATGTCTTATTATATTCAGGAGGAACTCAGATGTCATTACAGTTCATATTCGGACCATCCGGTTCGGGCAAATCTTATCATCTTTACCATCATATTATCGAAGAATCCATTCTGCATCCAGAACAAAATTATATTGTACTGGTTCCAGAGCAGTTTACCATGCAAACGCAGAAGGACCTTGTGACTATGCATCCCAGAAATGGAATTATGAATATTGATATCTTAAGCTTTGGAAGGCTGGCTTACCGTGTATTTGAAGAGACGGGCGGGGAGATGCTTCCGGTTCTGGATGATGAAGGAAAGAATCTGATTCTTCGTAAGATTGCGGGAGATTATGAGGATGAATTAAGTGTACTTAAGGGCAATATGAAGAAGCTTGGCTATATCAGTGAGGTAAAGTCTGTGATCTCTGAGTTTGCTCAGTATGACATCAGGGAAGACGAGATTGACCAGGTTATGGAATCCATAGGCGGTCAGTCTGGGCTTTATTATAAACTTAGGGATATTAAGACTCTTTATACAGGATTTACGGAGTATCTGAAGAAAAAATACATTACAAAAGAGGAATTGCTGGATGTGCTGAGCCACATGGTAAGGCAGTCGGAGATACTGAAAAACAGTACGGTCGTCCTGGATGGTTTTACCGGATTTACGCCGGTGCAGAATCGGCTTCTTCTGGAACTTCTAATCCATTGCCGTAAGGTGATAGTGACAGCAGCCATGGATGAGAGGGAGAATCCTTATGTATATCGGCACCCATATCAGCTTTTTGCACTCAGTAAGCATATGGTAACGACATTGCTTGGACTGGCAAAGGAATCCAGGATAGAAGTGGAAGACCCCATATGTCTGTATGATAAGCCGGTATACCGTTTCCGTGACTGTGATGCGCTTGCATTTCTGGAACAGAATCTGTTTCGGTACGGAACGGAAATTTTTGAAAAAGAACAGGAATCCATTAGAATTCATGCCGCCAGGAATCCGAGTGAGGAAGCGCTGGCGGCAGCGGGGGCAATCCGACGTCTTGTGAGACAAAAGGGGATGCGTTACCGGGAGATTGGTGTGATTGTGAGTAATATGGATGTGTACGGAGACTATCTGGAACGTGCTTTTGCTTTATATGATATACCGGTTTTTATGGATCATAAGCGAAATATCCTGTTGAATTCATTTGTGGAGTATATCAGAAGCCTTCTGAATCTGGCACAGCAGAACTTTACTTATGAGAGTGTATTTCGGTTTCTTCGAACGAATCTGGCAGGCTTCACTTATGAAGAGGTGGATGAACTGGAGAACTATGTGCTGGGTCTTGGAATTAAGGGATATAAGCGCTGGCAGGAGAGATGGTTTCGCCGCCTTAAGGGCATGAAGGAAGAAGAACTGGACCACATGAATCATCTGCGGGTGATGCTGGTGGAGAAGGTGGATCACCTTATGTTCGTGTTGAAGCAGCGCCAGAAGACGGTAAAAGATATTACTCTTGCTGTTTATGAATTCATGGTTGGGGAGAAGCTGCAGGTAAGGCTTAAAGAACAGGAAGAAGAGTTTCAGGCCGCAGGGGAATTGGCGCTTGCGAAGGAGTATGCGCAGGTTTATCGTATTATTATAGAATTGTTTGATAAGTTTGTAAGACTTCTGGGGGATGAGAAGGTTTCCTTAGATGAGTATTGCAAATTGCTGGACGCGGGGCTTGAAGAAGCCAGGGTAGGAGTGATTCCGCCGAGTCCGGACCAGGTAGTTGCAGGGGATGTGGAGCGGACCAGGCTTAAGGATATCCGCGCCTTATTTTTCCTTGGGGCTAATGATACATATCTTCCAGGGGCACTTTTGCGTACAGGGCTTTTATCCGAGCGTGACCGGGAGCATTTTCAGAAGGAAAAGCTGGCGCTGGCGCCGGGAGGAAAAGAGAAGGCTTATATACAGAAGTTTTACCTCTATACGAATCTGACAAAACCTTCCGAACGGCTGGAGATTTATTACAGTAAGGTATCGGCTGAAGGTAAGAGCATTCGTCCGGCATATCTGATACAGGACTTAAGGAGAATGTATCCAAAGATGGCAGTGCAGGATGAGGAAGAAAAAGGGCTTGCCAAAAGAGAACTGACGGAAAGCCTTGGAGTCGACTATCTGATACGGGGATTCCGTGGAAATGGAATCAACATGGACGCTGCATGGCGAGAGCTTTATACCTGGTATAAGAAGGAAGAAAAGTGGCAGAAGAAGGTAGAGAGCCTGATGGCGGCGGGATATTACAGGCGGCCGGCAGACGGATTGACAGAAAGCGTTGCCAGGAAATTATATGGGGAACACTTTGAAGACAGTATTACCAGGATGGAACGATTTGCGGTTTGTGCGTTTGCACATTTTCTGACTTATGGACTGAACTTAAGAGAGAGGCAGGAGTATGAATTTCAGGCTGTGGATCTTGGAAATGTATGTCATAGCGCGTTAGAAAAGTATTCCGGTAAAGCAGAGCAGGCAGGCGGCTGGCTTGCCCTTTCGGAGGAACAGACACGCCAGTTTGTAGAGGAGAGCGTGGAGGAAGCGATTACCGATTATGGGAATTCTGTCTTATATAGTTCGGCGCGTGATGAATATGCAATCGTTCGCATGAAACGGCTTCTTTGGCGTACGGTTTGGGCGCTTTCGAAGCAGCTTAAGGCGGGGGATTTTCATCCGTCTGCTTATGAGTTTCGGTTTGCTAATGGAAAGATTGACCGTATCGACACTTGTGAAGAAGAAGATAAGGTCTATGTGAAAGTATTGGATTACAAGACGGGAATGAAAGCATTTGACGTGGTTTCTCTTTATCATGGACTGCAGTTGCAGTTAATGGTCTATATGGATGCGGCTGTCAGCCGGGAACAGAAAAAACATCCGGATAAAGAAATAATCCCGGCCGGCGTATTCTATTATCGTATCCAGGATCCGTTGGTGGAGAAGACAAAAGAGGAACTGAGGGATGAATTAGAAGAGGCTCTTTTAAGAGAATTAAAACCGGACGGGCTGATTAATTTAAAGGACGATGTGCTAGAGCGCCTGGATCACCAGAAGAATGGGGAATCACTGGCGGTTCCGGTGAAATATAATAAGAACGGAAGTCTTGCGAAAAGTTCCAAAGCAGTGCCGGAGGAAGAGTTCCGGCTGATGATGAGACATGCGGCAAGGAAAGTAGAAGAAGCCCACCGAAGAATCTTAGAAGGGGAGATTGATGCGTCGCCTTACCGGAAAGGTCAGGAGACAGGGTGCGATTACTGCAGGTACAGGCATGTCTGTGGATTCGACGGGAAGATACCGGGATATGAATACCGGGATATTGGGAAGATGACAAAGGAACAGGTTATCACTGCCATGCGGATGGATGAAGGAGTCTGATTCCCTGTGAGACATATTCATATGGAAATCAGTATCTGATATAGAGATAGAAAGGACAGGCAGATTATGGGAGTAACATGGACAAAAGAGCAGCAAAAAGTCATAGATTTGAGGGACAGGAATATTCTGGTGTCTGCTGCGGCGGGGTCTGGTAAGACTGCGGTGCTGGTGGAACGTATTATAGCGATGCTGACTGCAGAGCACAACCCGATTGATGTAGACCATCTGTTGATTGTTACATTCACTGAGGCTGCGGCGGCGGAGATGAAAGAGCGGATTCGCAATGCCATAGAGAATAAGCTTGAAGAGTGTCCGGATGATGAACATCTGAAGCAGCAGGCAACATTGATACATAATGCGCAGATTACTACGATTCACAGCTTCTGCCTGTCTGTGGTGAGGGATCATTTCCCTGTTATAGACATAGATCCGGGATTCAGGATTGGGGAAGAGGGAGAGTTAAAGCTTCTGCGCCAGGATGTAATTGGGGAGCTGTTAGAGGCAAGATATCAGGAAGGCAGCCAGCGTTTTCTTGACTTTACTCTCGCGTATGGGAATGGCAGAGACGACAGAAAGATAGAAGAATTAATTCTTAAGATTTATGAATATTCACGGAGTTATCCGGATGCAAAGGGATGGCTTGGACAGTGTGTAAAGCCTTACCAGACAGACAGCCTGGAAGAATTAGTGGAAAGTGAGACAATCCGTCTGGTGATGAAGAATACGGCAGAGTATCTTAAAGAGGCGGAGCGTCTTCTTAAGACAGGTATCTCTGTCTGTCAGGAAGCAGACGGTCCGCAAGCGTATGAGACCACTCTTCTGAAGGATCTGCAGATTGTGGAGAGGCTGCTGTCTATCCGCGATTTTGAGAAGATGGCAGAGACAGTAGATGGCATTTCATGGACGCGGCTCGCAGCAAACCGGGATAAAGCCGTATCGGAAGAAAAGACGGCACAGGTCAAGGCAATCCGGGACGAAGTCAAAGGAATCATAAAGGACCTTGCCGGACAGTATTTTTATCAGGATGCAGAAGGAATGTTAGAAGACATCAAGGCATGTCGTCCGGCGATGGAAGAGCTTGCGGGGCTTGTATGGGAGTTCTCTGAGAGATTCGAGGAGAGGAAGCGTACGCAGAACTTGATTGATTTCTCCGATATGGAGCAGTACGCACTGAAGATTCTGACGGAAGAGACGGAGGAAGGACTGGAGCCGTCTGCGGTGGCGAAGGAATATCAGGCGCAGTTTAAGGAGATTATGATTGATGAATATCAGGACAGCAACCTGATACAGGAGACAATCCTTACCAGTATCTCTACCGTGTCTTCGGGACGTTATAATATCTTCATGGTGGGTGATGTGAAGCAGAGTATCTATAGGTTTCGTCTGTCCAGGCCAGAGCTTTTTATGGAGAAGTTTGCTTCATACTCTCTGGAAGATGATGAGCAGAAACAGAGAATAGACTTGCATAAGAATTTCCGAAGCAGAAGGGAAGTTCTGGACAGCGTTAACTATATCTTCCGTCAAGTCATGACTCATGAACTTGGCGGGATTACTTATGATGAACAGGCGGCATTGTATGTGGGGGCTGATTATAAGGAAGGAGAGAATCTTGAGACGGAGGTGCTGGTGATTGACAGCGACCTGGAAGAATGGGAGGACGACAAGGCTGACGGTCAGGATTCGGAAAGAGAAGCAAAACAAGCGGGCGGGCTTTCCGAAGGAGGGATTACTGACCGTGAACTGGAGGCAAGGGCGATTGCCGGACGTATCCGAAAGCTTCGGGAAAGCCACCGGGTCATAGATAAGAATACCGGTGAATACCGGGCGGTGAAATATTCCGATATCGTGATACTGACAAGGAGCGTGAAAGGATTTGCCGATGTATTCACGGCAGTGTTGAACCGAGAAGGGATTCCGGCATATGCAGGGACGAGGGAAGGGTATTTTGCCACCCAGGAGATCGGCGTGCTGTTGGATTATCTGCGGGTGCTGGATAACCGGCAGCAGGATATCCCGCTGGCAGCAGTACTTTCTTCTTCCTTTGGCAGGCTGACGGAAGAAGAACTGGCAGTCATAAAAGCAGAGTATCAAGAAAGGCAGTTCTGTAAAGCGATAGCATGTTACCGCATGGAAGGAACGGATCTGCGGATTCGAAAGAAGTTGGAACATTGCCTTGGCCAGATGGACGCATTCCGAGGGATTGTTCCGTATACTCCTATGCATGAATTGTTGTGGAGGATTCTGGAAGAGACAGGGTACGGAGACTATATTTCGGCTCTGCCCGGAGGAGAACAGCGCAGGGCGAATCTGGATATGCTGGTGGAGAAAGCAAGGGTATACGAATCAACCAGCTATAAGGGGCTGTTTCATTTTGTGAGGTATATTGAACAATTGCAGAAATACGATGTGGATTACGGAGAAGCAAGCGTAGAGGACGAACAGTCTGACACGGTGCGCGTGATGACAATCCATAAGAGCAAAGGCCTTGAATTCCCGATTGTATTCGTGGCGGGTATGGGAAAGAGATTCAATATGCAGGATGCCAGAAGCAATGTGATACTGCACTCGAGAATGGGAGCAGGACTGGACGCCATAGATATCGAAAGAAGAACAAAGAGTCCGACTATCATCAAGAAGGCGATACAGAAGGAAGAAGTACTGGACAGCTTAGGCGAGGAACTCAGGGTATTGTATGTGGCATTCACCCGGGCGAAGGAGAAGCTGATTATTACCGGGACGATATCCAATCTGGAGAAGAGGCTCCAAGGGTATGAACTGGTAAAAGAACAGGAAGAAGAAGCTCTGACATTTGGCAGATTAAGCAAGGCGGCGACCTATTGGGACTGGATTCTCCCGTCACTTGTTAGAATGACCGGGGACGTTCCAATCATAAAAAGGATATTGAAGTTTGAAGATATTGTGAAAGAATCTGTAGAAGAAGAGACCGCAGACAGGCTGGAAAGAGCGGTATTAGAGAAGTGGGATACAAAGAGAATCTATGAGCCAGAGCTTCATGAAGCGTTGAAAGAACAGTTTGCCTATCGTTATCCATATGGCGGCAGCAGGCAGCAGAAGCTTAAGTTCACAGTATCTGAGCTTAAGAAACGTGTCTATCTGATGGAAACTTACGGAGAAGAATCAGAAGAGTATGGGGAGACGCCTTATGAAGAACCAGAGGTCGTACCGTTGATTCCGAAGTTTCTGCAGGAGGAGGGGGAGCTGACCGGCGCTTCCCGCGGTACGGCGTATCACAGACTGATGGAACTGCTGGATTTCTCAAAAGAATATGATACAGACAGCCTGAAATCATCGGTTGAGATCTTTATTCAGTCAGGGAAGATGCAGCAGGATATGGCGGACTGTATTCGGATATCAGATATCATGCGGTTTCTCGAATGTCCGTCCGGCAGGCGGATGAAAGAAGCGACAGGTCAGAAGAAACTCTGGAAGGAACAGCCCTTTGTCCTGGGAGTGGAGGCGAGAGAGATTTATCCTCAGGAAGAAGAAGGGGAGAAGATATTGGTCCAGGGAATTATTGATGTGTATTTTGAAGAAGAGGACGGACTGGTGGTTCTGGATTATAAAACCGATAAGGCATATAAGGCAGAAGATCTTGTGGAAAAGTATCATGCTCAGCTTGATTACTATGCAAAAGCCCTGGAACAAATGACCGGAAAAAAAGTAAAAGAGAAGATTATCTACTCCTTTACGCTGCAGGAAGAAATTCTAGTGTGATATAGTACATCAGTTTTTTCAAGGAGGGATTGTATGAATGTGGAAGAAATAGGACTTTATTATCTGGTTGCGATCAATATATTTGGATTCGTAATATTTGGATATGATAAGCGGTGTGCAGTGAAACACCGCTTTAGAGTATCTGAGAGGACGCTGATGCTGACAGCATTGCTTGGAGGAAGTATCGGGTCTTATGCCGGAATGCAGGTGTTCCGGCATAAGACCCGGCATTGGAAGTTCCGTGCGGGGATTCCTGTGATCATGTTGGTACAGTGTGGGTTGCTTTTTCTTATAATATAGGGAACTTTGTTCTAAAAGGATTTTCAAACATTTAGATGGTAAAGAATAGTCGAAAAGCCTATGTTCATAGATCTTATGACATAGGCTTTTGGTATGCCATCGTATGCAACATGGTTGCCGGCAGTGCTTTTTGTACGATATCTGTTTTCGAAGATGAAATAATTAAAAATGTATAATATCAGTTGACAAACTATATTATATAACATATAATATAGTTGTAAAAACAATACTACATAATAAAATAATATTATAATCCAAGCAAAGGAGTGGTGACATGGTATTTAACACCGGAGCAGCTCTTCTTGATGCTATCGTACTGGCGGTTGTGTCCCAGGAGAAAGAGGGAACTTATGGATATAAGATTACGCATGATGTGAGAAGGGCGATAGAGGTGTCTGAGTCCACATTATATCCGGTTCTTAGAAGACTCCAGAAGGATGAATGTCTGGAAGTATATGACAAGCAGATCGACGGACGAAACCGGCGTTATTATAAGGTGACAGCCAGAGGAGTGGCGCAGCTGGACTTATACCGGACAGAATGGAAGAGCTATTCGACGAAGATTAACGAGTTATTTGAGGGAGGGATATCTGTATGAACCGCATTGAATTTATGACGGAATTGGCAGCACTATTACAAGATGTTCCGGCAGAGGAACGAAGAGACGCAATGAAGTATTATAATGATTATTTTGACGATGCCGGAGAGGAGAATGAGCAGAGAGTAATTGAGGAACTGGAAAGTCCGGCGAAGATTGCGGCAACAATTAAGGCGGACCTTGGCGGTTCTACGAAAGAATATGGTGAATTTACGGAAAAGGGCTATACGGATTCGAGATTTGATTACAAAGAGATGCCGGCAGGAAGAGTCAATCTTAGAAAAGATCAACAAGGAAGTTCACACCAGAACAGAGGTCATGAGTACCAGGGGAATGGATATCAGGGAAATAATTATCAGTATCAGAGTACTGGGGAGCAGCCAAGGACAAGTAATGCATTGAAGATATTTCTCATTATCTTATTGGTCGTAGTAGGCGCTCCGATTATTATTCCGGTTGCAATTGCGATAATTGCGGTAATCTTTGCGATGGGAATCACACTGTTTGCTCTGTTCGCAGGATTGGTAATTGCATCGGTGGCAGTTGCTTTTGCTGGTGTGTGTGTGTTTATTGCAGGGATTGTTAACTTGATTCCGGAGATAGCGATAGGCCTTGCTTTAATTGGAACAGGATTAATCCTTGCGGTTCTGGGAACAATCGGCACGGTGGTGAGTGTGAGAATATGCTGGATTGTGCTGCCAGGAATTATCAGAGGTTTTATATGGTTGTGCAGACGTCCGTTTCAGAGAAGGGCGGTGGTCTAGATGAGGACAGGATGGAAGATATTCTGGATTGTGTGCGGCGCGGCACTGGCAATCGGTTTCGCCTGCTGTGCGGTGGCGCTGGGTATGGGAGTTACGTTGGATTCACTTCATGAACGTTTTCCATATGGAATTGGATGGACGAGAGAAGACAGCGGACGTTCGGCGAAGGATATCCATGAATCTTACAAGGGCATTACAGAGATAGATGCAGAGTTATTTGCAGGAGATGTCAGTATTCTCGCAACGGATGGAGATGAGGTGCGGGTAGAGACGAATAACTTAAGCCAGAAATTGGGATTCAAATGCTATACAGAAGGAAACGAATTAAAGATTCGGACTAATAAAAAACTTTTTCATATAGATAATGTGGGAAGAGGAACGATTAAAATATATATTCCCAGGGAAATGAGATTTGAAGAAGCATCCTTTTATATGGGCGCAGGAGAATTATATATTGAGAGGATCTTTGCAGGCAGCTTTTCTGCTGACGTAGGCGCTGGAGAGGTGAATATAGACGAGTTTTGGGCAGATGAAGCTGAATTAGAATGTGGCGCGGGAAGTATCAGGGCAAAAGGTGATGTTGCATCTGAGATAGAAATCTCTTGTGGTGTAGGTGAAGTTCAGTATACTACATCAGGGAATGAGCAAGAATACAATTATGATATCGAATGTGCTGTTGGAAGTGTAGTCTGCGGCGGACAGGAATATTCGGGAATTAATGGAGAAAGAAGCATTAATAATTATGCAGATAAGGAAATGAATATCTCCACTGGAGTGGGTTCGGTAATTGTTGATTTTAGCGGCACAGGAACCCATCACGATGAACATTGGCATGAATATTAACAATAAATATATTGTAACAGGAGGATTATCATATGGAACCTAAGAAATTATATCGCTCAAGAAAGAACCGCATGATCTGCGGAGTCTGCGGAGGAGTTGCAGAATATTTTAATGTGGATGCAACATTGATCAGGCTGGCACTGGCAATATTTGCTTTCACCGGGACAGGGATATTTGCATACATTGTTGCGGCAATCATTATCCCGGATGCACCGGGAATGTATTAGTTGCAGTTTACAAATAGCGCATGTGAATTATAACTATATTAGAATACTTATGAAAATATCTGTATATTCCTCTTCACCCCTGTCAATACTTATTAGAGTAAAAGATCAGGTAAGTGAAAGGGGAATATCCATGGCAGTGAAAAAGGATAAGCCTATTAGGCTTGATGAACTGACACAGGAAGAAAAAATGAAATACGAGATTGCCGAAGAGCTGGGGCTTCTTGACCGGGTAATGACGGAAGGTTGGAAGTCCCTTTCTTCGAAGGAAACCGGGAGAATCGGCGGACTTATGACAAAGAGGAGAAAAGAACTGGAAAAATAACGGAAATATTACGAATATTAATTAGTGTGAACATTTCATGATAAAGGTTGAAAAGGACAGATCCATTTGCTATAATCGGTAAACTGGTAATAATCATTTACAGGTGAGGATATGAACAGTAAGATTAGCGTATTGGATATTGATATAGATAATTGCTCAGCAAAGGAAGCGATGAAGAAGACCATGGAATACATGGATACTGAACCGGTGAACATAGTGGAGATGGCGACCGTAGGCGGATTGATGCAGATGGACGATATGCGGCAGCTTAAGGAAGATATGAGTGGTTTTGACTTGATTCTGGCAGGGGATAAGACGATTTTGGAGGCGGCAGATATTACGGATCGGAAATTTCTCCAGGAGACAGAAGGACATGTTTTTCTTAAAATGTTCATGAGATATCTTCATAAGAATCACAAGAGAATCTACCTTTTAGTAGAGTCTGAAGAAGAGGGCCAGGAGTTTTTTGATTATCTGCAGCGTTATTACTACGGATTGCAGGTGATTGGGCTGGCGAAGGTGTCTGCTCAGGATCAGGCAGACGATATGCTGGTGAATGATATTAATGGCGGAGAGGTTGACTGTATTCTTGCGGCGCTTAAGTCGCCTTTACAAGAGGAATTTATAGTAAGGAACAGAAGTCTTCTGGATGCACGGCTGTGGCTTGGACTGGGGAAAGAGTACATTCCGGTTGGTAAAACTGGTATTGGACAGGGAAAGATAACTCAGTATATTGAGAAATTTTTTTTTAAAAAGGAGATAGAGAAAAGAAAGCGTAATTGACTTTTCGTCACTATGTATATGCCCTCCAAATCAAAAGAAAATCTTAAATTATGAGGAAATCAACAAAAACATAAGATTTCCTCTTTATTTTTTTGTCTAAATATATTAATATAGAGTCTAGCGATATGCATTTTTGCCAGTTGAGCCCTTTTTTTGTTGTGAATTATGCATATTGAAATGAGGGGAGGATATAGAATATG
>CANSLW010000029.1 GCA_947647815.1 uncultured Dorea sp.
AGTTAAACGGTAATTCTTCATCGATTCCATCTGGAATATTCATGAAGCCGTCACCTGCATCCGTTGCCGGTGCTGGCGCCGGTGAAGGAGCCGCTGAACGATAGCTTCCGGCATTGGCGTCACTTGCAGCTTTGCTCTCGGCAAATTCCTGCTCTTCCACAACAACTTCTGTTGTATATACCTTCACGCCGTCCTTATTCGTGTAGCTTCCTGTCTGAATACGTCCGCAGATTGTAACTTTCAGTCCCTGGCGGTAATACCTCTCGGCATGCTCCGCCTGTCTTCCAAATGCCACACAATTAATAAAATCTGCAGTCGCCTCTCCATCCCGTCTGAACCTGCGGTCAACAGCTAACGTGTATCTCGCAATCGCCAGTGAATTCTCTCCCTGTGAATATCTCACCTCAGGATCTCTCGTTAAGCGTCCCATCAAAATTACTTTATTCATATAAATACCTCTACTTCCCGCTTATGCTTCTTGTCTAACGCATAAGTATCTGATTACGTTGTCCATGATGCGGATTCTCTGTTCAATCTCGCCTGGAACTTCAGCATCAGCCTCGAAGTGGATGAAATAGTAGTATGCTTCTTTCATCTTCTGAATCTCGTAAGCTAATCTTCTCTTACCCCATTCATCAACGTCAGAGATCTGGCCGCCGAAACGCTCAACTAATGCTTTTACCTTCTCGACTACCTGTGCTCTCTCGTCATCTTCGATCTTTGCACTGACAACAACAGCTAATTCATATTTGTTCATGTCGCCTTTGCACCTCCTTCTGGTCTTTTGGCCCCCGCTCATCTTATGTGGGAGCAAGGAACTCTGCCACTTTATTATCGGCAGATTCATTGTATCACGAGTTAATATGATACCATAATCCTCTGCTTGTTTCAAGCCTTTTTCTTCAAATCCTTTGTATTTTTTTCCACCAGTTTTCGTGTAACCATAATCTGATGTCCGCACCCCATGCACTTAAGACGAAAATCTGCCCCGACCCTCAAGATCTCCCACTCTTTGCTTCCGCAGGGATGGGGTTTCTTCAATGTTATAATATCTCCCACTTCATACACATAATCATTCCGCATCATTCATTTCCCTCTTCTTTCACCCGCACGCCGCGTATAACAAAGCGATGATTATCACTGGCGCTGGTACAGGTTGACAATGTAACAATCTTATCGTGAACCGATACTTCAACTCCTGTATCATATAACGATGTCTGCTTTGTCATATCCAGAAAAGCCTGAAATTCTTCATCTGAAGCAAATTCAGTTATATAGCTCTCTGACGTATCTACAATCTGTCCCATGGAATAGACCTGATATACCAACTCCCGTCCATCCGGTGTATAGATATAGAAGTAGGGATTTGCTTCCAGGAACGCCTTGTCTTCATAATCCTGAATATGGCGGAACATAGAACCATCTCTCATCCTATGTCCATATATAATAGAATTCTTATCACTAAAATTCGGACTGTTATCCACATTCAGGAAGATCGCTCCCAGCGTATTCTCATTTGCAGAAAACGTCTTATGCAGATACTCCTGGTTATCCTTACCCTGTACAATCGGATAATTGATAATTGAAGGCTCCGGAGTAAAACGTATCCATCCAATAGTATCCTGATTAATCTTAAGAAGCTCATCAAAATTCACGGTAAACTGTGGCGCGTCCTCCCCGCTCTCCTCCTGGTTTACATCTCCCAGTGCCACTTCCCGGACTTTATCATACTCACTTCTTCCGTCATGATATCCTTTGAATATCTTATACAATTGGAATGCAGACACACAGAACACCCCAAGCGCCACCACCAGTATTATATTCGACAGAAGACTTGACTTCTTCTTTCTTCTTTTGTTTCGTTTCTTACTTATATCTCCGCCAGCGCTGTTCCCCTTTGCAGCCTTGTTTGCCGTCCGAATGCTCTTCCCATCCGGCCCTCTGTCTCCTGTTCTTTTCTTCTCCGCCATAATTCCTGCCCTTTCACTCTTCTCAATCTTATCAGACAAAGTCTGCTTACCCCTGTTCCATAATCTCTACAATTGTCTTCTCTGTCTCTACCATGCCAGGAGACGCAATCATCCCCATATGCCTCATGGTCTCTTCTGGAGTCTTTCCGTTAATTCCATGGATACTTTCTATACATACACCGGAAAGCGCCAGATTAACAGCCCTGAAGGCCGCGTCCACAGCAACGATACCTTTCATTGTGCATCCATGATTTCCTCCGTCACAGATCATACCTGTGAGTCCGCTTGCCATATTCCAGATCACCCTGGCAACAGTCTCTTCATCTGCTCCTCTCATATAAGCAAGGCCGCACGCCATGCCGGTCCCCGCCGCAATGCCGCAGCCGCAGAATGCGGACAGCCTGCCGGAGTATTCTTTTATATACATTGTGATCAGATAACTGAGGGCGGCAGCCCTTAACAGAACCGCATTATCCTTCTCTCCGCCTCTTACATGCTGCCATGCATATAGAGGCATCGTTGCTATAATTCCATGAGCGCCGCTTCCGGTAATGCTCATCGCTGGTTTACTAAGCCCCAGCACTCTTGCTTCTATCGCCCCATTGCACAGCAGCTGCGCAGTCTTAAGAGGATCATCCGATATCCTCTTGCCGCCGTTCTCTTCCAGCAGACAGGCGGCAATCACTGCACACCCGGACACCATGCCTTCTTCCAGCAACTCCATATTCATAGAGAATGCCTCTTCGATAAAACTAATCTCTTCTTCCGGCACTGCCGTAACGTATTCTAATATATCATGCAGAGAATACTTGTGGATTTCTTTATCTTCGGCACTGACACTCTTATCAGAATGCATCTGTCCATCCTCATCTGACTCTTCATAAATCCTGATTCCATTTTTCTCTATGGAACTGATGTGGGTATGACTGTCCCGTATATGTACAATACAGCAGTCCTGACCGCTCTCCACCTCTGCATCTATGGTAATCTCTGAACCAATGTGGTCCAGGACCACCTCCACCAATCCGTCTTCTACAAGCTTTGCAGCCCGCATATCGTCTTCTTTTGTGATATCCTCAAGAGACTGCAGTCCTTTCTTAGCATCAGCGGCTATCGCTCCCAATGCCGCCGCATACAGATTACCGAATCTCGATGAATTTGGAATACCGCAAGTATACGCATTCTTATACATCCCTGAATTCAAAGACACTCTTACCCTCGTAACTTCTCCGATAACATGCTCTCTCGCGCTTGCCACTGCATACGCAATCGCCCCCGGCTCCGTAACTCCCAGCGCCGGCTTCATATCTTCTTTAATCAATCTGGTTAATTCGTTCATATTTTATCCACCTCAATGAACTCCATTATATCATGAACCTTCTGTACTAACAAGTTACGGATAAGTTGTTTAAAAACTTTATATATTTTTTATTGGCAATTTATTGACTTTCCTTATAGTCAGCGTATTATGTGGTATATATCATTCAGATTCAGGAGGTTGAGATACGTGAAAGAAAAATTTATCCGATTTATGTACGGACGCTATGGTATGGATTCTTTAGGAAAATTTACAATCATCGCCGGCGTTGCCGCTATGCTGCTTGCAAGCTGGAACAACAGCATGATTTTATCCCTTTTATCCTGGGCATGCATCATCTACACTTATTACCGCATGTTCTCCCGGAATATCTATAAGCGTTCTTCCGAGAACCAATGGTATCTGAACAAGACATATAAGCTGCGTACTTCCTTCTATCGTCAGAAGAATCTTATGATACAGCGCAAGACACACCATATCTACAAATGCCCTGCCTGTAAGCAGAAGATTCGTATTCCAAGAGGAAAGGGACGCATAGAAATCCGCTGTCCCAAATGCAGTACTACATTTATCAAGAACAGTTAATGAGGTTTACTAATGTTTGGATATATCGCAATCAATAAAGCAGAGATGAAATTCAAAGATTATGACATGTATCAATCCTATTACTGCGGTCTCTGCAAATGTTTAAAAGAACATTATGGCATCCGGGGACAGATTACTTTATCATATGACATGACATTTCTAATCGTACTCCTTACCGGACTCTATGAACCTGAGACGAAGAAAGAGCTTGTGACCTGCGCCGCACACCCCCTTCAGAAGCATACTGCCAGAACAAATGAATTCACGGAATATGCCGCTGCGGTCAATCTGATCCTCACTTATTATAAATATAAGGATGATTGGGGAGATGAACATTCGCGAAGAAGCTATATCGCCGCCAGGCTGCTGAATCCCCACATGAAAAGAATCAGACAGAAGTATCCTGACAAAATTGCAAAAATCTCCGCATCTCTCAAAAAAATCTCTGCCCTGGAGAAGAAAAATGAACTGAATATCGATGTAATGGCGGGGCTTTTCGGCAATGTAATGGCAGAAGCCTTCATATACAAACCCGATGAATGGGAGGCTTCTCTTCGAAAGATTGGGTTTTTTCTGGGTAAATTTATCTACCTTATGGATGCTTATGAAGATGTAGAAAAGGACATTCATTCCGGGAATTATAATCCTTTCAAGGAATCCTTCCGAAATGACCGGGACTTTGCCGGGCATTGCCGTCAGATCCTGACGCTGATGATTGCAGAATGTTCTAAAGAGTTCGAAAAACTGCCAATACTCTTGCACGCCGACATTCTTCGTAATATACTATATTCGGGTGTCTGGTGCCGGTATACACAAGTAACTGCCAGGCGCGCCACCCCTGATATTCCTGAGAACCAGCCATAAAGGCGGATAAGACAGACTTTTGAAAATGCACAACCATCCAATGTAGGAGAATAAACATGAGAGACCCTTACAGTGTCCTTGGCATATCACAAAATGCTTCGGACGAAGAAATAAAAAAAGCTTACAGAAATCTTAGCCGTAAATATCATCCGGATGCTAATATTAATAATCCAAATAAAGACCATGCCGAAGCAATGTTTAAGGAAGTTCAGCAGGCTTATCAACAGATTATGCAGGAACGAGAATACCAGACTTCTGGTAAAGGCAATGGATTCAATTCCAATTACTGGCAGACCGATTCCCAGACTTCCAATAATGAAGAAAATCTGCATATGAAAGCGGCCGCTAATTTTATTAACAGCCGCCACTATCGCGAAGCTCTAAACCTTCTGAACAGCATACAGGAGCACGACGCCCGATGGTATTACTACAGCGCTCTTGCTAATTCTGGACTGGGCAATAATGTGATGGCTCTTCAGCATGCACAGGAAGCTCTTCGGCTTGAACCTGGTAATTTCCAGTACCAGTTACTGGTGAATCGGCTTGAAAGCGGCGGCAGCTGGTATCAACAACAGCAGGGCCCTTATCAGACCGTATTCTATGGCGGCAGCGACTGGTGTACTAAGCTCTGCATTGCCAATCTTCTCTGCAATCTATGCTGCGGCGGCGGAGGTATGTGTTGTGGCGGCGGAGGTATGCCCGGCGGATATATTTAGTCAGGTTCCTATAATAATGTAGAAAGGAATGAAATGCTGTGCTGGAATATTTAGTACTATATCAGAGTGAATCCGGCAACACGAAAAAGATTGCAGCTACAATCTTCTCCCACCTTCCCGGAACATCAAAGGACTTAATCGATATTACAACAGATAAGACAATTCCCGAAGCCAGAGTTTACTTCATAGGCTTCTGCGTACACCGGGGATCATGCAGCATGGCCGTCAGTGATTTTTTAAGTGCGCTGAGCGGTAAGCAGATTGCTCTCTTTGGTACTTGTGGCATGGGAAATTCTCCCGAATATTACAGTGCTATCGAACACAGCGCCAATGCATGGATTGAATCAGACAACGAATATCTTGGCGCTTTCATCTGCCAGGGTAAGATGCCCAGACGCGTCCGGCAAAAATATGAAGCCATGCGCACTGCTGAGAATTCTTTGAAGATTAATTTATGTCTCAGGAACTTTGACGAAGCATTGACACATCCTGACAGCCTGGATCTTGAACATGCGAAGGTATTTGTCCAGAAGACATTAAAAAAAGCGGCTCTCTATTAAGAATACAAATAGCCTGCCGTCGGCTTATTCACATGTGATAATCAAAAAAGGAACTCCCAGGAGTTCCTTTTAAAAAATTCTTTTTAGACTTCTATATCGGAAGCTCAAGATAGATCTCTTTTCCTTCCTTCTGATATCCGGCGCTTTCTGATTGCGTTTAAACTTACGGCGCTCATCGCCATCAAGATTACGTACAACAAAATTGCATTCTCATCACCGGTCCTCGGCGCTGTAGATGTCGTACTCCGATTACCTGTAGTACTATTTGCTGTATTTGTACTTCTGGCGATTTCTTCCCATCCTATCGCAACCGGAGAAAGTCCATGTACCGTAAACTGTAAGCCACTTTCCAGCTTTGTTATATCTGAAGATTTTACCTGTTCTACATCCCCAGCCTTATAGCCATTCATCGAAGTGGTAAAGAGGTGTGCCGCTACAAAATTATGCGTATCCTTACCTGTTCCTTCCGGATAAGGAATCGTTATCTTAAGACCGTCCTTGGGGAAATTCTCTTCTGTCGCTTCAACCCAGCCTTTACCATCCACATTCACCATAAGCTTTACATCGTAGACAACTTTATTCTCATCCGGTATACTTTTCAGAATCTCAGTCAGTTCTGCCTTCATACCATTATTAATCTTCAGGATTGTGTCCCACTTTTCAGAATCCTTCAATGATTCGGGAACTTCAGTAATTCCAGTCTCTATCTCTAACTGGAACTTTGTGCCATCCTCTGATTCTATATCTAACGGCTGTATAATAATCCGTGTAATCTTGCCTTTCACTGTCGGCAGAGATTCTGGCAGCATATAGTTATCTGCATCTGCACCCGCAAGGGTTACCGGCGTCTCTTTCCAGGACAATTTTACATCCTGATCACCTGCAGCGACATTTACATAAGTACCCGTCAGTTTATCTGCTGTACAATCGAATATAACGTCATCTCCATTGACTATGCCAGATACTTGCAGCCTGCCATAAAGCGTAGCATCAGCTGTCTTCTTTTTATCTCCCGTCTCATTATCAGCCCTGTCTGCAGCAAAGAGTTCATCAAGATTCGTCCAGCTAAGGACTGCCTTATTTACATTCAAGTCACAGGATATCTGAGTCTTAGCATACTCTGATGTCTCGGATGCAACGGCAATAATCTTTGTTGTTCCTGGCTTCTTAATATGTACTTTCCCCGTATTGTCAACCGTGGCTATCTTCGTATCTTCGATACTATAAGTTACTTTACTTCCTTTTACAGCCCCTGTAGTTGCCGCAACAAAATCATCTTCTCCATATGTCCTGTTCTCTGGCGATGTCAAAAACTTAAAATCTGTCTGTGGCTCTTTTGCCGTTACTTTGACCGTCACCTTAATTTCATACGGATTATAATTCGTTGAATCAGTTACCGGAATCGTTATAACAGCCTGATTGCCAACTTTTCCTTCGTCATTCACAAAAGCATAGGCTAAGGAACCGTCCGTCACAGACGGAACATCCGCCAAAACAGAATCCGGGTCGGACACAGTAAGTTCTCCAACTACCGCTCCTTCTGGCAGCTCTAAGGCAAGCACAGCCTGATTGCCATATCTCGCCTGTGCGGTCTTATTATCTGTCCCTTTATCTGCTTTTTGAATCTCGAATTCTTTTCTCTCCGGTGTCCATGTATAATTTCTGCCTTCCACTGCTTTAACTACAATAATTCCTGTTCCGGCATTCACATTATTCTCATATTCTACGGTGTAATCCACATCCTTCACAAGCGCCGCACCGTCTACGCTTACCTGGAATCCAGGAATGACAGGCTCTCCGTTATTATATTTGTATGAATCTGCATCCTGTACGGTTATCGTCGGTGTCACTGTCTTAGGAATGACCGTAAATGTAATATCTCTGGATATAGTATCGTCATTCAGCGTAACTACAACCCGATAGATATATGTTCCCACCGACAGTCCCGGCTCTACGGAACATGTCGCCTCTGTCGAACTCAACTGCTCTAATGAACCTTCTTCTTTCATACGATACCATATAAATTCCGGCGTGCCGGTTACACCATCCTGCTTTGCCACCACTGCCGTCATTACCGGATTCGTGGTATATCCATACTCGGCTGCGGATGTATCCAATGCTGCCGTAACACTCTGAATATCTCCGGTTGGAAGCAGCTCTTCTTTAACATTCGTAACAATATACGGAGATGTGGATACAGTCATCATAATCTTATCATCACAGATCAGCGAACCGTACAAATCTCCCGCTCCTTCCGTATACTCATACACCAGCTTTTTCTCTGCTGACGGAACATTTGGATTAAAACTATAGATATTCTTAGTGTCATTAAAATACAGCTTATCGTTATAATAAGAGAGGGTTGAATAAGTACCGTACCACCGGCCATTATCAGCCTTCCATTCAGACTCGAAAGATAATTCCCGCCTCTCGCTGTTATTCTCGCGGCATATTAGTTCAACCGTAGTACTCGACGTATCAGATGGATACTTTAAGTAATAATCCTTACCCGCGATTCTGAAAATGGCAGATACATTCCCCTGCCAGAATTCATTATCATAAACTGTCGATGTACAGCTTTTCCCCTGTACCCAGCCGCGATGTCCTTTAGCGCCTTCGCTGCCAATCTTAGCGTCGCTGTTCAGAAAATATCGATGTGACACGAATCCTTTCCTGTCGGCAGGCGCTTCCTCCTGCTCCATCGGATCGTCCCACGTTACGTCAACATGATACCAGTTATTGTCAATCCGTACATAATTCCACATGTGGTTCATAACATCACTCGTGGTATAGTCAAAAGCAATTCCCGCCTTCTGAAGCATCGCGCCATAGGCCAGACTATAACCCTGACAAACTGCTGTTCCTTCTACTAACGCGTTGTATGCGTTATATTTTGAATAACTGAAGTCATAATACATGTGCTGGGCAAGATAATCATGACACGCTCTTGCTATCTGCATCTCATTCATTCCCGCCGCATCAGGCACCGCCTCCCTGTATGCCTTCTCAAGAGCCGCATTATATGCCTGAACATCGGCTTCCGGATAAACGTATTGCGGTGTGATGCTCTTCACCGTATTATTTTCTGCCACATAATACGAAAATCCACCCCCTACATAGAATAATCCCGGGTTTGAATTAAGCGTATCACTAAATAATGCCTTAAGGTCTGTTTCCGGTATATTATATCCTTCCAGACTTATAGAACTCTGACGGCTGCTCAATCCCTGCACAAGTGCATTCTTCGCCCCATCCATATCGGCTGCCGCCCGTGTCTCCGCGCTTCTCGCCCGGGCACGCATAGGTTTCGGCTCGTCCAACACACCAAATCCGCCACACTGGTAGATATACTCGCTAAGATCTACCGTCTCCTCGATAATCTCCTCTTCTGCGGCCTCATCTTCCTCATTCGCTTTTGTATCCTGCTGCTCCTCTGTACCCTGCACAGAATCTTCCGCCTGTTCAAGGTCCTCCTCTGCAGCAGTGTCCGCCTGCTCTTCCGGCTCCTTCTGCTCCTCTGCAGCCGGTTTTTCCAGATCCTTCGGCTCTGCATCCCCGGTTACATCTTCTGTTACAGAATCACCTTTGTTCTCCCCATTTTCCTGTGTAACCGCCCCGTCTATGTCTGTTGCTTCCTTCGCATAGGACATTGCTGATGGCACATTCATAGAACTGGCAATTACAACCAGTGCAACAGCCAGCGCCATGATCTGTCTCAGACGGTTTTTCCCTTTTTTCATACAGTTCCTCCTATTTATAATTTTTTATATTATATCTTTTTTATTTTAACATATATTACTCTGGATACTCAATTAACTTTTTATTGAATTTTCGTATAATATGGTTTATGATTCAGCCATACACCCTCTGTTTAAAATGCGTTATGCATACTTAATTTATATGACATCCAAAAATATTCAAAAGAAGGAGTTAAAAACAATGAATAGTTTTCAAACAGCCCTCAATGCAGTTTTTCCTTTTTTGCTATATATGGGCCTTGGTTATTTCACAAAAGCCAGCAAAATCGCAGATGAAGCTTTCATGAAAAAATTAAATCACGTGATATTCCAGATACTTTTTCCTATTATGATGTTTTACAACCTGTATGACCGAGACCCTAATCTGAAATTTGATGCTGCATTTGTGCTTACCAGTATCTTAAGTGTCCTTGGTCTCATCCTGGCATTATGCCTCCTGGTTCCTATATTTGTAAAAGAAAACCCCAGACGAGGGGTTCTCATCCAGGGTATTTACCGTAGTAATTTCGTTTTTTTTGCCGTCCCATTGACAGAAAGCATCTTTGGAAGCGGCGGGGCCGCTGTTACTTCCATGCTCATCGCCATAATTATACCGATATACAATATTGCCGCCACCCTTATATTGGAATACTTCCGCGGCGGCAAAGTATCTCCTGCGGCACTGGTCAAAAAAGTTCTTGCCAATCCTATGATTATGGGTGCCATCGTGGGCGCTGTAACGGTATTTCTGCATATCCATCTGCCTGCATGTATTGAAAAACCAATATCCCAGCTTTCTGCCATGACCACACCACTGGCATTGTTCATCCTCGGGGGAACTCTGCGTTTTTCTTCTATGAAGCACAATCTCAGGTACCTGATACCGGCTCTGTCTGTAAAACTAATCCTCCTGCCTGCGATTGCTCTTGGCATTGCCCTTGCATTGTCCATTCCTCCTATGGAACGATTCGTATACTTTACCCTGTTCGCCACACCTGTGGCAACAGCTTCTTATCCTATGGCGTCTAATATGGACGGGGATGGCGCTCTTGCAGGAGAATTGGTTGTATTAAGCACCTGCCTGTCA
Organism: uncultured Dorea sp.; assembly: GCA_947647815.1. Lineage (GTDB taxonomy): Bacteria > Bacillota > Clostridia > Lachnospirales > Lachnospiraceae > Sporofaciens. The sequence continues at coordinate 10,838 of CANSLW010000029.1, forward strand.
GTAATTACAGTCTTTCTGTGGATATTTTTCATGAATACACAAGGACTTCTTAACTCATAGCCATCGTACGCTGCAGGCTGCAACACTGCCTGTTATACTGAACAGCGGCGCTATACTACCTTATATCGTACACGCTTCTTAAACGTATCCCCTCCGGCTCTCCTGAGATGATCTTCAAGCGTTTCTCATTTCCATTCAAGTCAAAGTAATTATCAGAGAGAATCATATCTTCGTTCTCGTTCAAGACTTCCACACTCTTCGCATACGCATCCGCCGATACGACAATCTCATCACCTTCTATGCGGTAAGCAAGCTTCGGATCTTCATACCGGAAATACTTGGGATAAGAGAATATCACGGTTCCTTCGGAGATAACTTTTCCATCCTGCCGCATCTCGTAGCTTACATATTCGGAGAAGATGTCGATATCCGGCAGCATCTCTTTCTCAAGCCATACGCTGGAAAGTGCGGGAACCGTCAACTTCTGCGTGCCGCCGTCGCGCAGAATCTCTGCCTTTGCATTGCGGACTGCCCAGGCAACTTCCACCTGCTGCTCCTGCCTGGTCTCATTTGCTGCATTTAACCGAATGGACTTCTCGAATTCAAAGTGTTCCCGGTTCATATTGGCTTCCTGAGTCATCATGCTCTCTTCCTGGCAGGAAATCATCAATGGCGCAAAGAAACGTTTTTCCGCGTAATGCAATGCCTTCCATCTTCCGCAGTAATCAATGGAGGACCAGGAAATCACCGGCCAGCAGTCGTTAAGCTGCCATACGATTGCACCCATACATCGTCCCCGGTTTCTCCGGAAATGCTCCACCCCATACCGGATTGCATCTGCCTGCAGAAGCTGTGACGCATAGAGCAGGGTATCAAAATCCGTTGGATAGAGATAAGTCTGCTGAAGATAATTCATAATCTTGCCGTTTGCCCCATAATTCCTCTGATGCTTCTCCATGATATAGGAAAAGATATTCCTGTCTTTTGGGTCATCTGTGAAAGCCTCGATGGTCTTCCTGCCTGGGAATGACTGGAAGCCAAACTCAGATGCATAGCGGAAATAATGTTTACGGTACTCGGAAAACGGTTTGTTCCCATGCCATACTTCCCAGTAATGCACGTCTCCCCTGTCCGGGCTGTTAGGCTCATCAAAGGCTCCGCCCGAAGACGGACTTGCAGGCCAGTAGAAAGTCTGCGGATCATATTCCTCTAGAACTTCCGGAATCAATTGTTCATACATGATGACATAATCGCGCACTTCCGTCTTCTTTGACACCCATTCTCCCTGGTCTACGAACATCTCCATCTCATTGTTCCCACACCATAACCCCAATGAGGCATGATGGCGGAGACGCTTGATATTGTCAATGAATTCCTGCCGGATATTTGCCTTAAACTCAGGCGTCAGTTCATATACTGCACAGGCAAACATAAAGTCCTGCCATACCACAAGTCCCAATTCGTCACAGATATCATAGAACCAGTCTTCCGGATAATAACCGCCGCCCCATACGCGGATGGCATTGTAATTCGCCGCCACACATTGCTCAAGAAGCTTCCTTGTCGTCTCTGGCGTCACTCTTCCAAGCAGGTGGTCCTCCGGTATGTAATCCGCTCCCATGGCAAAGATTGTGACACCGTTCACCTCATGGGCAAAACTCTCTCCCCACTCATCCTTCTCGATTCTCATGGTCATGGTACGAAGGCCGATTCTCTTCTCCCATACGTCTGCTATCTCTCTATTGACATAGAGCGTTACCTTTACCGTATAAAGCGGTTGGGCTCCGTAACCGTTAGGCCACCAGAGCAGTGGGTTTTCTATCCGGATATCCGTAGGGGAATCCGGATAATAATGAATCGTTCCGTCCGGTGAAGTAATCTCTACTTCATAATGAATATCTTTTAGACAAGCAGCGTTGTCTTCTCCTGTATCGCCTTTTGATATCTTTTCCTTACATGGCGCAACTTTCTCTGCTTCTACCTGAAAATGCAGCACGACATTTTCTTTTGAATGCTCCTGCCTGATATAGACACTGTCAAGTCTTGCGTCTTTTACGCCAAGCAATGACACCGGGCGGAAGATGCCTGCATCCGGCAGATGCGCGCCCCAGTCCCATCCAAACATACAGTGCGCCTTCCGGATATGAACGAACCCGTCCATCGCATCTTCCGATCCTAATGTTCTGGACCGTGCAAATTCTTTCCGGATATATTTCAGAGGAGAATGCAGTACGACCTGCAGGATATTCTCTTTCTCCTGTACGATATCCGTCACATCATATTCCCAGGTCCGGTGCATATTGCATGCATCTCCAATATGCCTCTGGTTAAGACAGATATCAGCAACCGTGTCGATTCCATCGAAATGAAGCAGGATTCTGTCCTGAGCCATCAGTTCCTCATCTGCGTCGAAGCATACTTCATATTCATAATCATCTTCCATCAGAGGAAGGGCTCGGATCTCGTTATCTTTCCAGAATGGATCTTCCATATTGCCGTTACGAAGCAGATCCGTGTAGACGGTTCCCGGTACAACTGCCGGCTGGTCCGGTTCTCCCTGGCGACGCATCCTCCAGTTTTCATTTAGGGTTTGTTTTATCATGTTTACCTCCTACTTTACTTCCGGGTACTCATTACATAATAAACGGTAGGGCGCTTCGTCTTCTTCAATCTCCGGGAAGCGGCCGATTGGTTCGTAGAAACGGTTATCATGTTCATCGTCGTTGCACATCGACACTTCTCCAAGCAGGACGTCGCCGCTGCCTTCTTCCACGTGGAAGTCATGATACATATATGGATAGATGGTAATGCTCTCGCCCGGGGTTAATCTTACCTTCGTACCTGCCGGAACTGTGAATTCACGGCCGTCGCAATTCACTGTCACATCTGTATCGGCAAATTCACCGTCTTCTGTGGAATTGTATACTGTAATCAGCACATTTCCGCCGCCTCTGTTAATGATATCCTCCATCTTCTTCCAGTGGAAATGCATAGGCGCCATCTGTCCCTCTTTGACAAGCAAAAGTTTCTCTGCATAGGTCTTCGTGTACTTATCTATCTTCAGATTCCCGTTGCGGATGGTAATGAGAGAGAACCCTACTTCATCAAACTTTCCAAGTCCATAGTCTGTAATATCCCAGCCGAGCATGTTATCCCGGATCTCATTATATTCTGCCCCTTTTGTCTTCCATTCTTCTGCTGACCATTTACAGAATGGCGGTATCTCAAAGCCGTGAGCCTGTATCATCTCCTCCATATGTTTGATCTCTGCGTTAATTTTTGATCTTTTCATTCTTCTAATCTCCTTATCATCTTTTTGCTATATTTATGACACTTTTTATCATTCCGTTATAAATGACTGCTTTCTCATCAGACTTTCCGCCTCTTCCTTCACCTGGTCAAGCTGGTCCCCCGAAAGAAATGTTAATATAATCCGCTTCTTCTCCACGGCAAACGGCCCCATCTGATGCAGGCTGTGTTCCTCTATGTGGTACAACTTCCCATATACACTGGAATTCGCCGGTTCCAGCCCCATGACATAATCTCCCGACGCAATGGATTTCCACTGCATAAAATATGGAAGCTCTGCTGTATTATACTCTATCTTCAGACCAATTCCAAGTTTCCGATTGATAATTGCCACAAATGTATCCCCTTTTGAATCCGCCGCCATCTCATGCAGAAATACCGCTTCCGGCTCGTTATCCTTCGGCGCTTCCATGACATTCCAGTTTGCAGCATTCGCTGCCGCTATATCATCTCTTGGAGTCACTTTTCTGGTCGGAATGATGATCTCGGAATCTTCACACAGCAGCGGATATCCGACATTCATATGATATAAGAGCATCATCGTCTCCCTGCGGAACCCTTCATTCGTGATCTCATCCTCGATACAGATACGGTTCTTTCCATACTGGGTCGTAATCTTCCGTCTGAGTACAAGATTTTCTCCAAAAAGCTCCGCCTCCCGCATCTCTCCTGAAAGCGTTACGGTGTAGTCGCTTTCCTCCCAGCGGGCGTCCGCTCCCACGTGTTCCGCCGGTGTCGTGCGTATCCTGCCGTGCATGGGATAATCCTTGCCGTCGATCCGACAGGGTGCGCAGATGTTCTCAAGTCCGCAGGTGAATAACATTCCGCCCATAATGCTGCGCTGTGCCTCCGCCCCGTTGGTATCATAGTGATTCCGTCCCATCAGCCCCGGCTTCGCCAGGAAACTTATGTTATGTCCAAAGAAGGTGACGTCCGTGATATCCAGGCATTTATCCGCCATCACGGTAAATCTCAAGGGACCGTTTTTCACCTCGTATGCCTTCATTTTGCCGGCTCTTCCTTCACCATAAGTCATTGGGCGTACATATGCAAGCTGCTGCATATTTCCCACTACACGGAGTAACTCTTCTCTGTTATCCATTCATGCTTCTCCTTATCTCTTTTTCTTTCCATCATACAATATAACCGCGCAGATAATTTTTTAAGAAAGGCAGCCCCTCTCAAACACGTCCTAAGGAACTGTAAGGGCTGCCTCTTTTTTTATTTTACTTCGATGCTTTCCACTCGTCAATCTGTTTCTGCATCTCTTCAATTACCTTATCAATACCTGTTGCCTCCAGCTTCTCCTGAAGCTTTGGCAGATACTCTTCGGGGTCAACGCTTCCTGTGTACAGTGATTTCCCAAATTCGTCCAGCACGTTTCCGAATCCTGCCACTTCTGTGCTGACTGGCTCAAGATCGAAATCGAATCCAAAGGACGGCGCTTCCACAGATGCATCGTTAAATTCTTTGAAAGTTGCCCATTTGTCAACCGGCTCATTTTCCAGGACATAGGTGTTGAATAATCCGCCCTGTACCCAATAGGAAACAGAATAATTCTTTCTTGTCTCTTCGTTCAGCTTAATCTTGTTGTCATATACATATGGTTTGCCTTCCGCTTCTGCCGCTTCGTCAGCCGGAACGTCAACCTTATCCCAGTGCTCGCCTTCAATACCGTAGTTCAGCAGATTTCTAAGATACTCATCTGTATTAATCAGGTTCAGAAGCTCTATCGCTTTCTCCGGATACTTGGTCTGCGCGTTGATTGCCGTAAGAGCGCCTCGTGCGGAGATGTTTGTTACATAGGTATCCATAATCGGAGTTGCCACTACTTCATATCCGAGGTCTTTTCCCCATACCAGTTCAGCATACGGCTGTCCGTCACCCTTTGTCACGAAACGCTTTACAGACTTATCGTCAGAAGCTGTAGCAGCGTCCTTGTTAATGTAGCCTGCCAGATAATATTTCCTCATAGTATCTAAAGTAGACTTCATCTTCTCTGTCTCAAATACATTCTTAACCGTCAGTGTCTCATCACCGTATTCGATTCCTACCGGATTCTGAATCAGATCCATATAGATTGGCGCTGAATAACTGCTCGTAAGATACATCGGAACTACATCTGGTTCCTTTTCCTTGATAAGTTCAAGCCATGGCTCTAAATCTTCCAGGCTGTGGATCTCATCTACCGGAATCTCGTATTTGTCAACATATTCCTTGGTAAATACCCACATCGGCATGCTTCCAATCTCTTTCTCACTTGGTACGCCGTAAGTCTTATCCTGTACTTTTGCCGCCTCCCAGAAACGTTCGTCGATGTTTTTGTACATCTCAGTATCTTTGATATAGTCATCAATCTGAAGGAAAGCACCCTTATTGGCATTCTGAAGGTAATTATTTGCCCAAGAACAGGTGAAACACAGATCCCAGTCGTCGCCGGTGTTGATCACAACCTGCATCTTCTGGTCATAATCTCCCCAGCCTGCCGTATTGACTTTCAGCTTCACACCAATCTTTTCAGAAATATATTCATTAACTTTATCAATGACTGCATCCTGATCCTTCTGGGCGTCACCAATCTGCCACCAGGTCAGCTCAACAATCTCGTCACCATTAGAATTCGTCTCGGCGTTCTTACCGCCGCATCCTGCCAGAAGACCTGCTGTCATAACTGCCGCAAGGCCTGCTGCCGCAAATCTTTTTAACATATTAAACTTCATTCTTATTTCCTCCTCTTTCAATCTTACTCTTTCACTGCTCCTACCGTCAATCCATTTACAAAGTATCTCTGGAAGAACGGATAGGCAAATATAATCGGTAATGTAGAAATCACTACGATTGCCATCTTAATCGTCTCTTTCGGCATATTCGCCGCCGCTGTAATCCCGTCAACTCCCATGGTGGCCTTATTGTTGGCAAGCCAGTCTATGGAGCTTTCAATCTGGATCAGCAGATACTGAAGCGGAATCAAATCCTTGTTATCCATATACATCATAGCATTAAACCAATCGTTCCAGTAACCTAATGTCAGGAACAAACCGATGGTTGCAAGTCCCGGAAGCGCCATCGGAATGACGATCTGGAAGAACAGTCTCCACTCAGACGCGCCGTCAATCTTCGCCGACTCCACGACCGCATCCGGAATACTTGTCTTAAAAAATGTACGAAGCACAATGATGTTAAAGGAATTCAGGCAAAGGGGCAAAATCAACGCCCACAGAGAATCTTTCAGCATCAGCACCTTAGTCACAATTAAGTAATTCGCAATCATACCGCCGCTAAACAGCATGGGAATCGTAATGACGGTGGTAAAGAACTTACGGAATGCGTAGGTCTTTCTGGACAATGCATACGCATAGGTTCCTGTCAGCAGTAAGCCGATAATTGTTCCCACAATCGTAATGAAAATGGTCACTCCATAACTTCTTAAGATATTTTCCCCGGCGCTTATGATGTATTCATAGGCATAGAAACTTAACTTCTCCGGAATAAAACGGTATCCGTTCATTGCAAGCGAGGCCTCATCCGTAAACGAGATGATGATGACAAAAATAAACGGAATGACGCAGACTAATGACAATACTGCCAGGATAATATTAAACAGAACATTGGTCGGTGTCTTAATCTGGTTATATTTACACTCTTCTGCCTCTATTTTTTTAATCATTTTCTGCATTTTTCTATCAGACATCTTTTTCTGGGCTGCCATATCCTCACCTCCTAAAATAATGCATTTTCATTATCAACCTTGGATACAATCTTATTCGCAATCATAATCAGAACAAATCCAACTGTTGACTGGAACAGCGCCGCCGCAGAACTCATACCAATCTCACCACTGGTCTTAAGCGCCCGGAAGATGTATGTATCAAGTACGTTTGTTACCGGATAGAGCGGTCCGGAATTCTTAGGCAGCTGATAGAACAGTCCAAAATCTGCTTTGAAGATTCCACCTACAGACATAATCAGCAGGATTGTGATTACCGGCTTTAGAAGCGGCAGCGTAATGTATTTGATCTGCTGCCATTTGCTTGCTCCGTCCAGAACCGCCGCCTCGTAGTAAGTCTTGTCAATACCGCAGATGGATGCAAGGTAAACTACGGTGTTGTATCCCATTCCTTTCCACTGGCTCATGAAGATAATGATGAACGGCCAGAACTTTGTCTCGGTATACCATGAGATTGGCTCCCCGCCGAACTGCTGGATTACTGCATTGAAATAACCCTTCTCAGGATTCAGGAATGCGAATACGCAGTAGCTTACAACTACCCATGACAGGAAATATGGCAGAAACATAGAGCTCTGATAGATCTTCATCATTCCTTTATTCTTAATCTCATTCAGTAACAATGCCAGTACAACCGGAACCGCTACGCCGAGAATAATGAATGTAAAGTTATAAAGTACCGTATTTCTTACAATAATCCATGCGTCACCGCTGCTGAACAGAAACTTAAAATTGTCAAACCAGACGGTCTCGCTGGTAAATAGGTTGTAGAAGAATCCATCCCCGGATAACCGGAATTTCTTAAATGCTACCAGGATACCGAATAACGGCAGGTATGCAAAGAACAGAAACCATATTGCTCCCGGCATGCTTAAAATAAGCAGCTCTTTATTCGCCTTAAGCTTCCTCAGGAAATTTCCTTTCGGCTCTTTGGCTTTTTTTGTGTTAGCTTTCACCTCTAACCCTCCTCTTCTTTGATACTGTCTGTTAACTTACCGGCTTGTTAATATACAGCGTTTTGTATCTGTATTAACTATATCATTTTGAGGGGGGATAGCGAAAGTTGAAAACTTTCGGGTTCATTGGACAAATTCTAGGAGGATTTTTTTCAGATTTAGGCACAAAAAAATCGTGAAATAATTTATCCATCATTTCACGATTTTGTCCACTTGCTATTTAATATTTCTTCATCTCCCGCAATGACGCCGGAGATACGCCGTAGCATTGTTTGAATTTGCGGTAGAAGTAACTGGTGTCCGGGTAGCCTACCTGCTTCGCGATATCATTAATCTTCATATTCGTATTCAGGATCAGGTCTTTGGCAATCCCATTCTTGGTATTGCTCAGATACTGGGCAAAAGAACACCCTACTTCCTTCTGGAAAATCTGTCCCAGATAGGAGGCGTTCATGTGATACTTATATGCCAGCGTTTTTAAGTTCATATCCTCTTTATAATTGTTCTGGACTTCTGCGATAATCTGGCGTACCACTGGAGTATACTGTGAATCTTCTTCATGCAGGCGCTCAATAATCTCTGCGGTTTCAGAGATAAATGCTGTCTTTATCCCGAGAATATCATCCGCACGGAAAATCGTCTCGATCAGTTCCGCAAGATCATGAAAACTTCCTGATTCCAGTTTGTATTCCTTCTTGATATCCTCAAGAAGTATCGCCATCTTCAATGCCGCCTGATACAACGAGCCTGCGGAAGCGTCTTTGCGTATGTTATTGATAAACAAATCCTCAATATAATCCATAGCCGCTTCTTTCTCTTTTTTCAGGATGGATTTGCGAAGCTGCGCCTCGTCTATACGGATATCCTCTGTCCTTCTGTTTCCAATCTGGCTTCGGCTGATACAGCTTCCGTACCCCTCAATAATCAGGTATTTCTGGAGTTTCCTTGCACTTTGATACGCTTCTGGAAGCTGCACAAAATTCTGGAATGACGGGCCTACTCCGATAAATGTCATGATATTGAAGCTGCTCTCAATCTGATTCTGAAGTTCTGCAAAATATTCCCGTATCTGTTCTTCACTCCTGTCACCGTCCACTGAAATCATAAGAAGGTTATCCGGCGGAAGATGTACCACTCTCAGAGCGCTCTCCTTCTTAAGTTCCAGAATCATATCCGTGATCTTCTTCTCTTTCATGCCTTCTGTATTCCACTTCATAACAGCGGCGTGATAATTCCCGTCTTCTGCTGCCAGGTCCAACAGTTCGGCGAACCTGCCTGCTTCCTCTCCTTTCGCATCTCCATTCAGGAAATGCATCCACTGTGTCTTTTCGTCGATATATTGTATTTTCTTCTTATCCATCTCGTCTAACTTCTGAACTGTCTCCCGAAGCTGACGTTCCAGTTCCTCTTCATTGATGGGTTTTAAGATATAATTTTCTACATCCAGACGGACTGCTTCCCTTGCATAGCCAAACTCATCATATCCAGTCAAGATGATAAAGCGGACCTGTTCTTCCTTTTCGCGGATTTTCCGAAGAAGAGTCAGGCCGTCCATCTCCGGCATACTGATATCCGTGACCACGATCTGTACAGGCTCCTCCTCCCACATCCTAAGCGCCTCCACTCCGTCATGTGCCATATGCACAACTTCCAGGCCCAACGCTTCCCAATCCAGAATATTCCGGATTCCCTGCAGGATTAATTCCTCATCTTCCACTATCATTACTTTCTTCATCTGCCTTTTCCTCCCTAACAGGCCTGAATCTTAAGATCACCCGAAGCCCGCCTTCTTCCCTTGCTTCCATATGTACTCCATATTCTTTGCCATATATGGCTTTCAGTCTCCGGTTTACATTGGCGACTCCGATAGATGA
>CANSLW010000030.1 GCA_947647815.1 uncultured Dorea sp.
GTAAATACAAGGAACTGGACAGAAGAAAAGACAGGGCAAAAAGACAGGAGGCATGGCATATGAGGCTCTGAATAATGCTTCGACTCTTGAGACAAATTTTATCATTGTATTAAATGATAACAATATGTCTATCTCCGAAAATGTAGGTGGAATGTCCAAATATCTGGCAGGGCTAAGGACGGCAGATATCTATACAGGCCTTAAAAAAGGTGTCACACACGCCCTTCATAGAGTACCTGTTGTAGGAGACAGTTTGATCGAGCAGGTGCGTAAGACTAAAAGCAGTATCAAACAGCTGGTGGTTCCCGGTATGTTTTTTGAAGATATGGGAATTACTTATCTGGGACCGGTTCCCGGGCATAATATCCGTTTATTGTGCCGGGCTTTTCGTGAAGCCCGTAAAGTAGGCGGACCGGTACTTCTGCATGTTATAACAGAGAAAGGCAAAGGATATGAACCGGCGGAAAAGAGACCGGATAAATTTCATGGGATTGGCCCGTTTAGGATTGAGACCGGAGAACCAGAGACGCCTAAGAAGAAAGATACTTATACGGATGTATTTGGTAAAGTATTATGTGACGAAGCCAGAAACCATCCTGAGATTGTTGCAATTACGGCAGCGATGGCAGATGGTACAGGACTTGCCCGGTTCCGGCAGCTCTATCCGCGCAGGTTTTTTGATGTGGGAATTGCTGAGGCGCATGGAGTTACATTCGCCGCGGGACTTGCCGCGGGAGGGATTCATCCGGTGTTTGCCGTATATTCGTCATTCCTTCAGAGGGCATATGACCAGCTGATTCATGATGTGTCATTGCAGAATCTGCCGGTAGTTTTTGCAGTGGACAGAGCAGGTTTAGTAGGAAGCGACGGTGAGACGCATCAGGGCATATTTGATATCTCTTATCTGACCAGCATCCCGAATATGACAGTCATGTCTCCGAAACATAAGTGGGAGTTAGCGGATATGCTAAGGTTCGCGTTTACATGTCAGGGACCGGTGGCGCTTAGGTATCCGAGGGGAGAAGCATTCGACCAGTATGAAGAATTTCGTACACCGATTGTATATGGAAAAAGTGAGATGTTGTACAGGGAATCAAAAACAGCAGTCATAAGTGTCGGGCACATGTTTGAGCCGGCAATAAAAGTCCGTGAATCGTTAAAGGCACAAGGTTATCCCTGCACCTTGGTGAATGCAAGATTTATGAAGCCGATTGATGAAGAGATGATAGATAATCTCTGTAAGGATCATGAAGTGATTGCTGTGATAGAGGAGAACGTACAGACTGGCGGTTATGGAGAGCATGTGATGGAATATGTTTGTCGAAAAGGATATAAAGTACAGGTAATTCCACTGGCTCTTCCAGATGATTATGTAGAGCATGGAAATATTCAGGCGCTTCGACGGGAGACTGGACTTGATGTAGAGACGATGACAGAAAGAATACAGGAGTGGTTATGAAAGAACGTTTGGATATATTATTAGTGAAAAGGAATCTGGCGCCATCCCGGGAGAAGGCAAAAGCGGTCATTATGTCAGGCAATGTCTTTGTGGATGGACAGCGGGAGGATAAAGCAGGTGCCTCTTTTGCCGAGGAAGTCAGGATTGAGGTAAGAGGGCATGCACTTCCTTATGTAAGCCGCGGAGGGCTGAAGCTTGAAAAAGCTCTTGCAAATTTTGATGTGACGGTGAAGGGGAAGGTTTGTACAGATGTTGGTGCATCTACCGGAGGATTTACAGATTGTATGCTCCAGAACGGAGCATCGAAGGTCTATGCCATAGATGTGGGAAGAGGGCAGTTAGACTGGAAGCTCAGACAGGATGACAGAGTCGTTTGTATGGAGAAGACGAACATTCGGTATGTGACACCGGAAGATATCGGGGAGCCGGTGGATTTTTCTTCTATTGATGTTTCGTTTATTTCACTTTCAAAAGTACTCCCTCCCATATACAGTTATCTAAGAGAGCGCGGACAGATTGTAGCGCTGATTAAGCCGCAGTTTGAGGCAGGGAGAGAGAAGGTCGGAAAAAAAGGCGTTGTCAGGGAGAAGAGTACGCATATAGAGGTGATTGAAGCAGTAATAGGATATGCTCTTACAACAGGTTTTGATATCTTGAACCTGGAATTTTCACCTATTAAAGGCCCGGAGGGGAATATTGAGTATCTCCTGCATCTGGAAAAATGCGTCGGACAATGCCAGACGGCAGAGACCATAGATATAGAAAGGACAGTAGAACGGGCGTTTGATACGCTGTCAAAAAGTTAAAAGGAACGAATAAGGTATGGACAGATTTTTGATTGTTACAAATGACGGAAAAGATACGGAGTATACGGTTACCAGGCAGGTTACCAGTCTGTTGGAAGAGGCAGGAAGAGAATGTATTTTATGCAAGAAAGACGAACATAAGAAAATTATCCGGGAGTTTGTACCAGAGGAATTTGATTGTGTGATTGTGATCGGCGGAGATGGAAGTCTGATTGAAGTAGCCAGATTATTCTGGGAAAAGGATATCCCGATTCTGGGAATCAACATGGGGACACTTGGATATCTTACTGAGGTTGAAGTAGGACATATTGAGGAAGCGATTGCCCAGGTTCTGGCAGGAGATTATGAGCTTGAGAACCGGATGATGTTAGAGGGAGTATTTGGGGATCAGAGAACAGATGTATCCCTCAATGATATTGTTGTGTCCAGAAAAGGCGAACTGCATATTATTCATTTCCGTTTGTATGTGAATGGCGAATTGCTGAATGATTACGAGGCGGACGGGGTTGTGTTATCAACACCGACAGGATCTACGGCTTATAATCTGTCGGCAGGCGGACCAATTGTAGAGCCAACGGCATCTCTGATCGTGGTTACACCAATCTGCTCCCATGCGCTGAATACCAGAAGTATTGTCTTATCTTCTGAGGATGAGATAGAGATAGAGATTGGCCTTGGAAGAAATGGAACCCGTGAGGAAGTTTATGTTTCCTTTGACGGCGCGGATACGGCAGTCTTAAAGACAGGAGACAGAGTGGCAGTGAGGAAATCAGAGGCATCCACTACATTTATGAAGTTAAGCAAAGTCAGCTTTTTAGAAACATTACGAAGAAAGATGAAAGGAAATTAACATCATGAAGGGAAACAGGCATGCGAAGATTATTGAACTGATCCATAAGCATCATATAGAGACTCAGGAGGAACTGGCAGAGCATCTGAACAGAGAAGGATTTAAAGTGACCCAGGCAACGGTATCCCGGGATATCCGGGATTTGAAACTTACGAAGGTGCCGGACGAGAATGGAAAACAGCGGTATGCAGTGCATTCAGGGGATGGAAACGGCATGAGCGAAAAATATATCCGTGTGCTTCAGGACGGGTTTGTCTCCATGGATATGGCACAGAATATTCTGGTTATCAAAACGGTATCTGGAATGGCGATGGCAGTGTGCGCAGCAATTGATGCGATGAAATGGAACGAGGTAGTAGGGAGTATTGCGGGGGATGATACGATTATGTGTGCAATCAGAAGTGTAGAGGATACTACGAAAGTTATGGATAAGATTGGTAGAATAGTGTTGTAGGGAGGCAGTATGTTACAGAATTTGCATGTGAAAAATTTGGCTTTGATTGATGAGATTGAAGTGGAATTTGGAGACGGCTTAAATATTCTTACCGGAGAAACCGGAGCAGGAAAGTCTATTATCTTAGGTTCGGTGAACCTTGCGTTAGGGGGCAGGTATTCCAAGGATATTTTGCGCCAGGGAGCGGAATATGGACTTGTGGAACTGTCATTCCGATTAGAGAATGAGCATCAGATTAATCAGTTAAAGGAGCTGGATATTTACCCGGAAGAGGGGACCGTAGTACTAAGCAGAAGACTTATGGCTGGCAGAAGTGTCAGCAGGATTAACGGGGAGACCGTTCAGATTGGGCTTCTCAAAGAAGCCGCCTCCATATTGATTGATATCCATGGACAGCATGAGCATCAGTCTCTCTTATATAAGAAGAATCATCTTGGAATTGTGGATGCATTTGCAAAAGAGATGATTGGTGATGTGAAGCAGAAGGTCCGGCAGGCATATAAGGAGTATAAAGCATGTGAAAAGGAGCTCAAGGAAACAGAGACGGATGAGGCGCAGAGGGCAAAAGAACTGTCATTTCTTCAATATGAGACAGCGGAGATACGTAAAGCAGACCTTAAACCCGGAGAGGATGAGGATCTTGAGATTCTTTACCGCCGTATGTCTAACAGTAAGCAGATTGCAGAATGTGTGAATGAGGCATATGTCTATACCAGTGAAGGAAATGATAATGCTAGTGAGGAGTTGAGCCGTGCGATTCATGCCATATCCGGGATTGTGGAATATGATGACAAAGCTTCCGAATTATATGATCAATTGGTTGAGATTGACAGTCTGTTGAATGATTTTAACAGAGAGTTGTCAGGCTATGCCCAGGAATGTGAATTTTCTGAGGAAGAATTCCGTGATACTGAGAACCGGCTTAATGAGATTAATCATCTTAAGACAAAGTATGGCAGTACAATAGAAGAGGTTCTTGAGTATTGTGAAGAGCAGGAAAAGAGGATCCAGATTCTGGAAGATTACGACCAGTATATAGAGAATTTGCGTGCAAAAGCAGCCAGATCGGAAGATGAACTGAAAAAGCAGTCAAAGAAATTGACTGCACTGAGGAAGAAACAGGCAAAGATTCTGGAGCAGTTGATAGAGACCGGGTTAAAGGAGCTTAATTTTGAAAATGTACGGTTCCAGATTCAGTTTAATCTGGCGAAGGGATATACCGTGGAGGGCGCTGATGATGTTGAATTTATGATTTCTCTGAATTCAGGCCAGTCTTTAAAGCCGTTAGCAAATGTGGCATCTGGTGGTGAATTGTCCAGGATTATGCTGGCAATCAAGACTGTCATGGCAAAAAGAGACGAGATAGAAACACTGATCTTTGATGAGATTGACGTGGGAATCAGTGGGCGGACAGCACAGAAAGTTTCAGAAAAGATGGCGGTTATCGGAGATGACCATCAGGTTATCTGTATTACACATCTGGCACAGATTGCAGCTATGGCAGACCATCATTATATGATAGAAAAAGCAACAAAAGAAGGAGATACCCGGACAGATATCCGTAAGCTCAATGAAGAACAGTCTATTCAGGAGCTGGCAAGAATTCTTGGGGGCGCCAGAATAACAGATACGGTAATTCAAAGCGCCGTCGAGATGAAAGAACTTGCAAGACAAACCCGAAAAATTAATAAATCCGAGTAAATTATCGGAAAACTTCACATAATAAGATAGATATCCTGCGGTGATATCTATCTTTTTTGTACCATCGGGCATAATATCTTTTGCCCCTAACATCAATATATAAAAAGTGAGGTTTGAAGGATGAGAAAATACTGGTATCGAAGAATTCTGATTATGATTGTGACATTTATAATTACGGTTGGGGGCGGGTATTACTTGACAGAATATCAACAGTACCAGCTTAAGGCGGAAGTAAATGCGAATACGTCTTCGGAGAATATGGTGATTCCGGGAGGAATGCCGATTGGCATCTATCTGGAGACAGAAGG
The DNA here is from genome assembly GCA_947647815.1 of uncultured Dorea sp. GTDB lineage: Bacteria > Bacillota > Clostridia > Lachnospirales > Lachnospiraceae > Sporofaciens. The sequence continues at coordinate 5,579 of CANSLW010000030.1, forward strand.
AGTCATGGTTCTTGGGACAGATTCTATTACTGCAGAGGATGGCATGGATTATGAGCCAGCGGCAAATCTTGTAAAAGCCGGTGATTATATTGTAGCTTTGAATGAGCAGACGATTGATGATAAGACTGAATTAATAGAAGCAGTTAACAGGCTTGGAGATGAAGATGCAATCCTCAGAGTGCGGAGAGATGACCAGTATATGAATATCAGGATGAAACCAGTGAAACAAAACGCGAGGGAATCAAAGCTTGGAATATGGGTAAGAGACAATGCACAGGGGCTTGGTACGATTACTTTTCTGAATACAGACAGCCGTTTTGGCGCTCTTGGACATGGAATCCACGATACGGATACTAATGAATTGCTTGAAATTCATAATGGAACAGTCTATGAGACCAGTATAAGAGATATCAAGAAAGGTGAAGATGGAACACCAGGGGGTATGGAAGGAATCATCGTCTATAATAATTATAATGTGCTTGGAAGTATTACGAAGAATACGGATTGTGGAATATTTGGAACCATTGACCGGATTGATGCGTTATTTGCAGACCAGACACCGATAGAAACAGCCGTGAAAGATGAGATAGAAGAAGGGCCGGCTGTTATGCGTTGTGCCGTAGAGGGAACAGTGGAGAATTATGAGATTCGTATTACAAAAATCGACAAAAATGCAGAAGAAGTGAATAAAGGAATTGTCATTGAAGTGACGGATAAAAGGCTTCTTGAGATAACCGGAGGAATCGTGCAGGGTATGAGCGGAAGCCCGATTATACAGAATGGGAAGCTGATTGGAGCGGTGACACATGTATTCGTTCATGATTCTACGAAGGGATATGGGATTTTTATTGAGGACATGTTAGAAAATATTAAATAATAAATAAAATGTTGAATGTTGTCGAAAATTCAGAAAAATGTCGAAAAAAGTTATAAAATAACGACAGCAATCTCTTGATTTAAAAAGTGTCAGAATATATAATTTACTCGACAGCTTTTGATGAAAGGAAGGGAGGCATTGCGTAGAATGCGAGAAATAAACGTGGCTATAGCCGACGATAATGAAAGAATTCTAGATTTGCTTGGCGAAATCATAAGCAATGACCAGGAATTAAGATTAGTCGGAAAAGCGAACAATGGAGAGGATATGTATCAGCTGATAAAAGAGAAGGAACCTGATGTCGTTTTACTGGATCTGATCATGCCTAAGATGGACGGACTAAGCGTAATGGAACTGGTTAGTAATGACACGACCTTAAAAAAACATCCCGATTTTATTGTTGTAACAGCGGTGGGACAGGAGAGAATTACAGAAGATGCCTTTAAGAAAGGCGCAAGCTATTACATTATGAAACCTTTCAATAATGAGGTTATACTGAACAGGATTAAACATGCGAACCAGGTAATCCGCCATGAATTAAGAACACCTGCATCAGCGGGAACAACGGTGGATCTTCAGCCAGAAACCAATCTGGAGGGCAGGGTAACGGATATGATTCATGAAATCGGAATTCCGGCGCATATCAAAGGCTATCATTACTTAAGAGATGCAATTATTATGGCAGTGGAGGACATGGATGTATTGAATGCCATTACAAAAGTATTATATCCAACAGTGGCAAAAAAGCATCAGACTACGGCGAGCAGGGTAGAGAGGGCAATCCGGCATGCTATTGAGGTGGCGTGGAGCAGAGGAAAACTAGACACTTTAGATGACCTTTTTGGGTATACGGTCAGCAATGGGAAAGGGAAACCTACTAATTCAGAATTCATTGCATTAATTGCGGATACCATAAGATTAGAATATAAAAACAGATAAACACTTTTCTTCTGGGCAAATTTGGAGTATAATAAAGACATATATGTGAAGTTTGGAGGAAAAGAGATGAAAAAAATACTTTTTGCAGCGTCAGAATCAGTACCTTTTATTAAGACGGGCGGACTTGCAGACGTAGTTGGTTCTTTACCAAAATATTTTGATAAAGAGAAATACGATGTTCGTGTTATGCTGCCCAAGTATATGTGCATGAAAGATGAATGGAAAGAAAAACTAGAATACCATACACATTTTTATATGGATCTTAACTGGAGAAAGCAATATGTAGGAGTACTGACATACGAATATGAAGGAATCTTATTCTATTTTATAGATAATGAATATTATTTCAATGGATTTGCGCCATATGGGGACATGTATGCGGATATTGAGAAATTTGCATTTTTCTCAAAAGCAGTTTTAAGTGCATTGCCGGTGATTGATTTCCGACCAGACATTATCCATTGTCATGACTGGCAGACGGGACTGATTCCGATTTATCTTGATAATTTCCGTTTTGGTACAGAGTATTACCGCGGAATTAAGACTATCATGACTATACATAACCTGAAGTTCCAGGGAACCTGGGATACCAAGAGAGTGAGGGATATTACTGGTCTTCCGGAGTATTATTTTGTACCGGACAAGTTGGAAGCTTACAAAGACGCCAATTATCTTAAGGGCGGAATTGTCTATGCAGACAGGGTTACTACAGTAAGTAATTCTTATGCGGAAGAGATTAAGATGCCATTCTATGGAGAGAGACTGGATGGATTGATGAATGCGAAAGCCAACTGTCTGTCAGGTATTGTTAATGGAATTGATTATAATGATTACGATCCGGCTACGGACAAGCATATTGAGAAGAATTATGATATCAATAATTTCCGCAAGGAGAAGGTGAAGAATAAACTGGCGTTGCAAAAAGAACTGAATCTTACTCAGGATGCCCATGCGATGATGATTGGTATTGTATCCCGCCTGACAGATCAGAAGGGATTTGATCTTGTCGCTTATGTTATGGATGAACTTTGCCAGGATGCAGTTCAGATTGTAGTGCTTGGCACGGGCGAGGAACAGTATGAGAATATGTTCCGTCATTTTGAATGGAAATATCAGGGCAAGGTATCTGCGAATATTTATTATTCTGATCCATTGTCCCACAGAATCTATGCATCTTGCGATGCATTTCTGATGCCGTCTCTGTTTGAGCCTTGCGGGCTTAGTCAGCTGATGAGCCTTAGGTATGGAACACTTCCGATTGTAAGAGAGACCGGTGGATTAAAAGATACGGTAGAACCATATAATGAGTATGAGAAAACTGGTACAGGATTCAGCTTCACGAATTATAATGCGCACGAGATGTTGGCAACGGTGCGTTACGCAGAGCGTATCTATTATGATAAGAAACGTGACTGGAACAAGATGATAGAACGTGCTATGAGTCAGGATTTTTCATGGGGGAATTCTGCGAAGCAGTATGAAGCATTGTATGATGAGATGTAGAGAACGATATTACAAACCCTGCCTCCAGTAATTTTTCCGGAGAATGGCAGCGCAGCGGCCAGATGCGTGAGCATCTGGCCTGTTATCTGTAAAATGAAGGCTCTTATATAACATACTTAAAGAATAAAAGGGGAAGTTATCAGCATGAAGATTAGAGACATATTAAAGAACGAGGAACCGCATATTTCGTTCGAAGTATTTCCACCTAAGACAGATGCGGGTTATGACAGTGTGCTTGCCGCTACCGAGAGGATTGCCGCTCTGGCGCCTTCTTTCATCAGCGTGACGTATGGCGCAGGCGGCGGTACGAGCAAGAATACAGTCAGTATTGCGTCACATATTAAAGATGATTTTAATGTGACAAGTCTGGCACATCTGACATGTGTGTCATCTACAAAAGAAGTGGTACATCAGGTTATTGATGAGCTTAAAAAGAAAGGAATTGAGAACATTCTGGCTTTAAGAGGTGATATACCAGATCAGACAGAGTTCCCGCTTCCAGATCATTACCGGTATGCCAGTGAACTGATTGAGGATATCAGGCAGCAAGGAGATTTTTGTATCGGTGCGGCATGTTACCCGGAGGGTCATGTAGAAACTGAGCATAAGAAGGATGACATTTACAATCTGAAACATAAAGTAGATTGCGGAGTAGATTTTTTGACTACTCAGATGTTTTTTGATAACAATATCCTCTATAATTTTCTGTATAGAATCCGGGAAAAAGGAATTACAGTTCCGGTACTTCCAGGGATTATGCCTGTTACGAATAAGAAGCAGATAGCAAGGATTGGCGGGATGTCAGGAACGAATCTTCCAGAACGGTTCCGGGCAATTGTTGACCGTTTTGGAGATAATCCGAAGGCAATGCAGCAGGCGGGGATTGCATATGCGACAGACCAGATTATTGATCTGATTGCGAATGGAGTGAACCATATCCATGTTTATTCTATGAATAAGCCGGAAGTTGCGGAGGCAATTATGAGTAACCTGTCGGAGATTGTGAAGAATTAAGGATGAAGCGCTGCTTGCGGGAATAACAGAAGGATTAAGATATGGATATAAGAACGAAAGAGGCAATTCGTTATTTGGGATATGGAAGCCATGCGATAGATGATGGTACACTTGCTCTAATTGAAAGCTCCTTTACGGAGCTGGATCAGACAGCAGACAGGAGAATCATTTATCGCATTTTTGATGTATCCTGCAAAGAAGATGACTGCGTAGAGATAGGAAGTCTGTCGGTTATCAGTAAGAATCTCAGTAAGAATTTAAAAGGATGTAAAAGTGCAGTTATATTAGGGGCTACTATGGGAACGGGGGTTGATATGCTGCTTCGGAAATATGCCCTTACAGATATGGCGCGGGTCGTAGTTTTACAGGCATGTGCTGCTGCCAGTTTAGAGGATTATCTAGACGAATATCAGGAAAAAATCCGGCAGGAAATGAAAGGGCGGGGATTATATTTAAGACCGAGATTCAGCCCTGGATATGGAGATTTTTCCATCAGTCACCAGAAAATGATTCTGCGGATGCTGGATGCATCAAAAAGGATAGGAATTTTCCTGACAGACGGAAATATGCTGACCCCGACTAAATCTGTGACAGCTGTAATCGGACTTAGTACGTTGGAAATACCTTGTCACAGCAAGGGATGTGAAGTCTGTGATAAGGTGGATTGCATTTATCGCAGATATTCATAGAAACTTCTGGTTTCATAGAATTTCAGATTTATATTACAAAGGAGCAGACAGATGTTAATAGAACGACTGGGAAGAGAATTGTTATACTTTGATGGTGGAATGGGGACATTACTTCAGGCGAAAGGATTAAAGCCGGGAGAACTTCCAGAAGTCTGGAATCTTACACATAGAGAAGAGCTTGTCGATATCCATCGGCAGTATTTTGATGCTGGAAGTGATATTGTATTGACAAATACATTTGGAGCAAATGCCTTAAAATTTCACGATTCACAATATGAACTGAAAGAGATTATAGACGCTGCTGTTGCAAATGTGAAGAAGGCTGCAACGCTGGGTGTGCATGATAACCGGGAGGTATATACTGCTTTGGATGTAGGACCTACCGGTAAATTGTTAAAACCGATGGGGGATCTGGAATTCGAAGATGCCTACAAAGCATTCAAAGAAGTGATGCAGTATGGTGAAGCGGCAGGCGCAGATTTGATTCATATCGAAACGATGAGTGATACATATGAAGTAAAGGCGGCAATCCTGGCGGCTAAGGAGAATACGAAACTTCCGGTGACGGTTACGATGATTTTTGATGAAAAAGGGAAGTTGCTGACTGGTGGGGATGTTCCGTCTGTTGTGGCTATGTTGGAAGGGTTGCGAGTCGATGCATTGGGCATTAATTGTGGTATGGGACCGAAACAGATGATTCCTATTCTTAAGGAAATTATGGAATATGCGTCGGTTCCTGTGATTGTAAAACCGAACGCCGGACTTCCAAAACAGCGGAATGGAGAAGTCTATTATGATGTGAGTCCGGAAGAGTTTGCGGATACCATGAATAAAATTCTGGAACTAGGAGCGTGCGCTATAGGCGGGTGTTGTGGAACAACCCCGGCACATATCCGCGCCATGACTCAGATGGCCGATAGACGGCCTGTCAGAAAGCCGAAAGACAAGGAATATACGATGGTTTCTTCCTATGGAAGGGCAGTAGTCCTAAACAGGAAGCCGGTTATAATCGGTGAACGGATCAATCCTACCGGGAAGAAGAGATTTAAACAGGCGTTGAAAGACCATGACATGGATTATATCTTAAAAGAAGGGATTGCCCAACAGGATAAAGGGGCTCATATTCTGGATGTGAATGTCGGCTTGCCGGATATTGATGAAGTTTCCTTGATGCGGGAAGTGGTTTGTGAACTGCAGAGTGTAACAAGCCTGCCGCTTCAGATTGATACGGTGGATATAAAGGCAATGGAAGCTGCCATGCGTATCTACAATGGTAAACCGATGATTAATTCTGTAAACGGGAAGAAAGAGTCTATGGATGCGGTATTTCCTCTGGTACAGCGATATGGAGGAACCGTGGTCGCCCTGACCATTGATGAAGACGGGATTCCCCAAACTGCCGAAGGGCGGATACGGATTGCGGGAAAGATTATTGAAGAAGCCGGAAAATATGGCATCCCTAAGAAAGATATCGTTGTCGATGTACTTACCATGACTATCAGTTCGGAACCGGGAAGCGCCAGAGTGACCCTGGACGCATTGAAGGGTGTTCGTGAAAAATATGGTGTGTGCACGGTGCTGGGGGTATCGAATATCTCTTTTGGCCTGCCGTGTCGTCCAGTTATTAATGCGAATTTCTATACTATGGCACTGCAGAATGGATTGAGTGCCGGAATCATTAATCCTTCTTCAGAAGATATGATGCGTTCCTATTATTCTTTCTGTGCATTGATGAATTATGATATCAATTGTGAGGAATATATCAGACAGTATGCAGGAGTGACGGGAACAACAGGTGGAAGAAACAATGCATCAGTACAGCAGGCAGGGAGTGAGTCTCTGACCCTGAAAGAGGCTGTTGAAAAAGGATTAAAAGAAGAAGCACATCATGCAGCGATAGAACTTTCCAGGACTCAGGAACCATTGGAAATCATCAATCAGTATCTGATACCTGCCCTGGATGTAGTGGGAAAAGGATTCGAGAAGGGGACAGTATTCCTTCCACAGCTTCTTATGAGTGCAGATGCGGCAAAGATTGCATTTGCCGTGCTCAAAGATGTATTAGCTAAAAAAGGCGGCAAGACCAGGCAGAAAGAGAAAGTAGTCCTGGCAACTGTAAAAGGTGATATCCATGACATAGGGAAGAATATCGTGAAGGTATTGCTTGAAAACTATAGTTTTGATGTAATAGATTTGGGAAAGGATGTTACGCCTGAGGCAATTGTAGAATGTGCCGTGAAGGAAGATATACGGCTGGTTGGCTTAAGCGCGCTTATGACAACGACTGTGGTAAGCATGGAGGAAACTATACGGCTTTTGCGGGAAAAGAAACCAGATTGTAAAGTAATGGTGGGCGGAGCCGTGCTGAATCAGGAGTATGCAGATATGATCGGCGCGGATTTCTATGGGAAGGATGCAATGCAGTCCGTATATTATGCACAGAGTGTATTTCAAAATTGACGTAAATGAGAAAGGGAGAGAGAGATGTCTTTAATATTACCAGAAAATTATGATCCGCGGCTTACTGTCCGCGAGACACAGGAAGCAATCAAGTATATCAGGGATACATTTCAGAAGGAATTCGGCAGGGAGATGAATCTGGAAAGGATATCGGCACCTCTGTTTGTGGAGAAAAGCAGCGGGCTTAACGACGACTTGAATGGTGTGGAACGTCCTGTACAGTTTGATATAGCGGGGATTCCACAAGAGACGGTGGAGGTTGTCCATTCTCTGGCAAAGTGGAAACGAATGGCGCTTTATCAGTATGGGTTTCAGCCGGGGGAAGGGCTTTATACAAATATGAATGCTATACGCAGGGATGAAGAACTAGATAATCTGCATTCCTGCTATGTGGACCAGTGGGACTGGGAGAAAGTTATCACAAAGGAAGAGCGTACGGTTGATACATTAAAAGAAACCGTGCGGACTATTTTTAAGATTATCAAACATATGCAGCACGAGGTCTGGTATAAATATCCGGATGCCGTGAAGAAATTACCGAATGAAGTAACGTTCATCACTTCACAAGAATTAGAAGACCGTTATCCGGATAAGACTCCGAAGGAAAGAGAGAATCTGATTACGAAGGAATATGGATGTGTGTTCCTGATGCAGATTGGGGATAAACTGGCTGGCGGAAAGCCTCATGACGGACGCGCGCCAGATTATGATGACTGGCAGCTCAATGGGGATATTCTGTTCTGGTTTGAGAATCTTGGATGTGCTCTGGAAATCTCTAGCATGGGAATCCGTGTGGATGAAAAATCATTGGAAGAACAACTTAAGAAAGCCGGTTGTGAAGAGCGGAAGAATCTTCCTTATCATCAGATGCTGCTTAATAGAGAACTGCCATATACAATTGGAGGTGGAATCGGCCAGTCGCGTCTGTGTATGCTTCTTCTGGACCGGGCGCATGTAGGCGAGGTCCAGGCAAGCCTCTGGCCGAAGGAAATGCGGGAAATCTGCAGAGAACATAAAATATTTTTATTGTAATATGTGTATTGAAATAGGAACAAGAATATTGCTTGACAATTCTTTAACGATTTATTATAGTTATTTGGATAGAAGACAAACATACACATATTCATAACAGGAGGAACAGATTTTTATGATGCGAGGATTGGACACCACAGTCAGAAGAATCAGAAGAACCGTATTTGAGGAAGTTGCAAGGCTTGGATTCGAAGCAAATGCCGAGACCTTGAATGATGAGATGGAAGCGATTCCATATAAGATTGTGAACGAGGATACCATGAAATACAGAGAGAGTGTATATCGTGCACGTTCGGTAGTGAGAGAGCGTCTCAGATTGGCGATGGGACTTTCTCTTCGTCCGGAAAACCGTCCGGTTCATTTGACAGCAGGAGTGGAAGCCAGTAATATCTCAGATAAGTACTATGAGCCGCCGCTTATGCAGGTGATTCCGTCAGCATGTGAGAGCTGTGAAGAGAAGGGGTATGAAGTCAGCAATATTTGTAAAGGCTGCCTGGCGCATCCATGTATGGAAGTCTGCCCTAAGGGAGCGATTTCTATGGTGAATGCCCGTTCTTATATAGATCAGGATAAATGTATTAAGTGCGGCAAATGTAAAGCGGCATGTCCGTATGATGCAATCGCTAAGAAGGAGCGTCCATGTGCAAAAGCATGCGGTGTGAACGCTATAGAGACAGAGCCGCATGGCCGTGCAAAGATTAATACGGATAAGTGTGTTTCTTGCGGAATGTGTATGGTAAACTGCCCGTTTGGCGCAATTTCAGACAAATCCCAAATCTTCCAACTGGCAAGAGCGCTGACAGAAGGAGACCAGATTATTGCTGAGATTGCTCCTGCATTTGCAGGGCAGTTTGGGGATAACATTACTCCGAGAAATTTAAAAGCAGCCCTTCAGGAATTAGGGTTCTCAGATTTCTATGAGGTTGCGCTGGGAGCGGATATTGGCGCAATTGCAGAGGCGCATCACTATGTTAATAAAGTGACTACCGGGGAATTGCCGTTCCTTTTGACTTCATGTTGTCCGTCATGGGCGATGCTTGCCAAGAAATATTTCCCGGATATGGTGGATCAAGTTTCTCAGGAGCTGACTCCTATGGTGGCAACCGCACGTACGATTAAGAAAGAGCATCCAAATGCTAAGGTGGTATTCATAGGTCCTTGTGCAGCGAAGAAATTAGAAGCGATGCGCAGGACGGTAAGAAGTGATGTGGATTTTGTCATTACTTTTGAGGAACTCCAGGCAATGTTTGATGCAAAAGACATTGATCTGACCGAATATGAAGCAGAGTCTTCTTTCCATAATGCAACTGGAGCCGGCCGTGGATATGCATATGCGGGAGGCGTTGCCAGTGCAATAGAGAATTGTATCAAAGAATATTATCCGGGAGTAGAAGTAAAGATTGAACATGCGGAAGGCCTGGCAGAATGTAAGAAGATGCTTTCTCTTGCTAAGGTGGGAAAGAAAAACGGCTGTCTGATTGAAGGCATGGGGTGTCCGGGAGGATGTGTTGCAGGCGCCGGAACTAATCTTCAGGTCGATAAGGCAAAGAAGAAAGTACAGGAACTTGTGGCCGGTTCTACAAAGAAACTGCCTCCAAAAGAATTAGAAGAGATAGAACTGCAATAGAAGTTATACAGAAAGAAAGAGGCAGGCGGAGCGTTGACAAACCGCCTGCTTCTCTTTATAATACCATTGTATACAAAAAAGATTTACAAAGTTATATACATATATAGAATCAGGAGGATGTTATGCAGAAATACGGAGTAAATGAATTGAGAAGGATGTTTCTTGACTTTTTTGAAAGCAAAGAACATCTGAGGATGAAGAGTTTTTCGCTGGTGCCACATAATGATAAGAGTCTGCTGCTGATTAACTCAGGAATGGCTCCTTTGAAGCCATACTTTACCGGACAGGAGATTCCACCAAGAAGACGTGTGGCGACCTGTCAGAAGTGTATCCGTACAGGAGATATTGAGAATGTAGGAAAGACAGCAAGACATGGTACTTTCTTTGAGATGCTTGGGAATTTCTCTTTCGGAGATTACTTTAAGAGAGAAGCTATCCATTGGACATGGGAATTCTTGACAGAGGTGGTAGGCCTTGACCCTGACAGACTGTATCCGTCAGTATATCTGGAAGATGATGAGGCGTGGGAGATCTGGAATAAGGAGATCGGTATTGCTGAAGATCGAATCTTCCGTTTTGGAAAAGAAGATAACTTCTGGGAACATGGTTCAGGCCCGTGTGGTCCGTGTTCTGAGGTATATTATGACCGTGGAGAGAAGTACGGCTGCGGTAAACCAGATTGTACCGTAGGCTGTGAATGCGATCGATATATGGAAATCTGGAATAATGTATTTACACAGTTTGATAACGACGGCAATAACCATTATACGGAACTGGAACAGAAGAATATTGATACCGGTATGGGACTGGAACGTCTTGCCTGCATCGTTCAGGATGTTGATTCCATGTTTGATATTGATACGATTAAGACTCTAAGAGAGCATGTGTGCAGACTTGCGGATGTGGAATACGGACAGGATGTGAAGACAGACGTATCTATCCGGGTTATTACAGATCATATCCGTTCGGTGACTTTTATGATTTCAGATGGAATCATGCCTTCTAATGAAGGACGCGGATATGTGCTGCGCCGTCTGCTGCGCCGTGCTTGCCGTCACGGAAGAATCCTTAATATCAAAGGAGAATTCTTAGTAGCTCTTGCAAAGACTGTGATTGAGGGGTCTAAAGACGGATATCCGGAATTAGATGAGAAGAGAGAGTTTATTTTTAAAGTAGTAGCAAAAGAAGAAGAGCAGTTTAATAAAACAATTGACCAGGGATTATCCATTCTTTCTGATATGGAGAAGGAGATGGAAGAAAAGGGTGAGAATGTCCTGAGAGGGCAGAATGCATTCAAGCTATATGATACATTTGGATTCCCGTTAGATCTGACAAAAGAGATTCTGGAAGAAAAAGGCTTGTCTGTGGATGAAGAGGGATTCCATGAGGCGATGGAGATCCAGAGACAGACGGCAAGAGGTGCGCGTGAGGTTACGAATTACATGGGCGCTGACGTGACGGTCTATGAATCCATCGATCCAAGTATTACGACGGAGTTTGTCGGATATGAGAATCTGACTTATGATTCTAAAGTTACAGTACTTACAACGGATACTGAGATTACAGAAGCGCTGTCCGACGGTGAGAAGGGGACAATCTTCGTGGAGAAGACTCCATTCTATGCTGCCAGCGGCGGCCAGGAGGCTGACAGAGGCATTATCCGTACGGCAGACGGTGAATTCCAGGTAGAAGACGTTGTAAAGCTCTTAGGCGGCAAATTTGGCCATATAGGGCATGTGACAAAGGGCATGATTAAGACAGGCGATACGGTAACTCTTGAGGTAGACCAGGAGATTCGGGGATGTTCTGCCAATAACCACAGTGCCACTCATCTGCTTCATAAGGCGCTTCGCATGGTGCTGGGAAATCATGTAGAACAGGCAGGATCTTCTGTGAATGCAGACAGGCTCCGGTTCGACTTCACACATTTCTCCGCACTGTCTGCAGAGGAACTGAAGAAGGTGGAAGAGATAGTCAATGAACAGATTCAAAAGGACCTGGCTGTAAAAGTAGAAAACCTTCCGATTGAAGAGGCGAGAAAAACGGGGGCGGCGGCTCTGTTTGGTGAGAAATATGGCGACATCGTCCGTGTTGTCAGTATGGGAGACTTTTCTATAGAATTCTGCGGTGGTACCCATGTACCAAATACAGGCACTATTACGGCGTTCAAGATCCTCTCAGAGACAGGTGTTGCGGCCGGGGTAAGAAGGATAGAGGCTTTGACATCCAAAGGCCTTCTGGCGTATTATGAAGAACTGGAGAAGACACTCCATGATATGGCTAAACTCTTGAAAACAACGCCAGAGAAGCTGACTGAGAAGGTAGAACATCTCCTGGCTGAGAATAAAGCGCTTCGCGGAGAGATTGACAGTTTAAAGAGTAAGCTGGCGAAGGATGCCGCTAAGGATGTGATGGACCAGGTAAAAGAGATTAAAGGTGTGAAACTGCTGGCTGCAAAAGTGGAAGGTGTAGATATGAACGGCCTTCGGGATCTGGGCGACCAGATGAAGGAAAAGTTAGGCGAAGGCGTCGTTATGCTGGCATCATCAATTGACGGCAAGGTGAGCCTTGTTGCCATGGCAACAAAAGAAGCTATGGATAAAGGGGCGCATGCCGGTAATCTAATCAAAGCATCAGCTGCTTTGGTTGGCGGCGGCGGCGGCGGAAGACCGAATATGGCACAGGCAGGCGGAAAGAATCCTGACGGAATTGATGCAGCATTGGAAAAAGCAGCAGAAACACTGGAAAGCCAGTTATAATTGTATGATACTATGGGGAAAAAGCCGTGTGTTTCATGCTTGCATGAAAAAGCATGACTTTGAGACCCGTAAAATATGAGAAAACAGCTCGATTATAGTCCGGTATGCGTGGCAGATGATCCTGTCCGTGTTGCCGGACTATTGTAAAATAAGAATATACGAGGGATAAAAAGATGAGATGTTTATATTGTGGTTGTGAAAATGAGGATGACGCGTTGTTTTGTGAAAGATGTGGAAAACCCATTGAGAAGCTCCAGCAGGGACGAAGTTTTTTCTGCCCTGAGTGTGGTACGGAAAATGATGCGGATGCATTATTCTGTGAAGGATGCGGGATGAAATTCAGAGACGATGCAGCGGTAGAAAGAACCAAAGGAAAAAAGAGCAAGGCGCCTGTCATCGCGGCAGTTATTCTGGTGCTTGTTATCGCATGTGTGGGCGGCGGGGCATTCTTTATACATATGAAGAGTGAATCCGGCCGTTCAGACACAGCAAAAGAAGATGTAAAAGAGGCGGAAAAAAAGAGTGCAAAATCAGACGCCAAAGATGTAGAAGAGAAGTCAGAGGGTAAAAAGCCGGAGGAAGAAGACAAAGAGAATAACGAGAACAGCAAGGATAATGAAGAGGTAAGAGAACAAGCCGAATTACAAGAAACCAGAGAGGCGGCGCAGGAACAGCCAGAGGCGCCGGCGCCGGTACAGGTTCCTGCTATCACTATGCCAAATATCAGCAGTGTCTCAGCAACTTCAGAACTGGCTGAGGCGAATGTAGTACATTCATCTTCCCGGATTATAGATGGAGATAAGAACACCGCCTGGGTAGAAGGTGTGAATGGGCAGGGATACGGTCAGTCAGTCCATTTCCAGTTTAACGGAACTTATCTGGTAAGCGGCATCAGAATCAGAGCAGGTTATCAGAAGAATGATGATATTTATTATAAGAATTCAAGACCGAAAGAAATCTCGGTTGAGTTTTCTGACGGAACCAGTGAAATTATCTGGCTAGAAGATCTGGGACAGGCAGAGCAGGCAGTGTCTTTTTCACGCGCCGTAGAGACTGATAGGGTAAATCTGACGATACAGTCCGTATATCCGGGTAATAAGTATGAAGACACCTGCATTTCGGATATAGTATTCTTCTAGGTTTCAAAAGGAGTGAAAGATTTTATGAATCGCAGGTTTAGTGCATTTGTGTTTTCGGGTATATTGTTGACTTGTATTTCCTTCGTTGCCAGTGGGTGTTCACGTTTGGAATATGCAGAAGTGGAGAAAGACTTTATTACATGTCAGGAGTTTGACAACTGGGCGAAAGAAGCTGCAGGTACCATCTCAGAACTGCCTGAGCAGGCATCTTATGGTGGAGGAGAGGATGCCGGGAAGATATCGTCTGAAGCTGAGGAATATACCGGTCAGATGTCCTCTGATCCGGGGAACGCTCAGAATCAGAGATTGGATAATGGAGAGTTTGTGAAGGTAGAGGACTATATTCCAGATATACAGATTGATTTGAAATATGCAACGGCAGAAAATTTTACAGGGAATGTAATCTATGATTTTAACGAAGCATATCTGCGTTACGGAACGGTCAAAAAGCTGATGAAGGTACAGGATGAAGTAAAGCAGTCGGGATATTCTCTTAAGATATGGGACGCATTCAGGCCGGCTGCCGCCCAGTTCAAATTATGGCAGATCTGTCCAGATTCCAGATATGTTGCGAACCCTAATACAGGATTTTCATCTCACAGCAAAGGAAATACGGTAGATATTACTCTGGTTAATAGAGATGGCGAAGAAATAGAATTACCTACAGGTTTTGATGACTTTTCATCTAAAGCCGACCGTGATTACAGTGATTGTTCTACGACGGCTGCGGAGAATGCACGATACTTAGAGAATGTGATGCAGAAGAATGGCTTTGTACCGTATGCCGGTGAATGGTGGCATTTTTCTGATGAAGATTCTTATCCGGTGGAAGAGATGTTTTTGTCTTAAGGCAAAGGAGCATAAAAAGCTGAAATAGTAAGGAAAAAACAACGAAATCCTAAAAAAATATTGACGTAATGGAAATATGTGTTATAATCTTATGTAGTGCAAGAAAAATACCCGAACAGTCGT